>PWLN01000208.1 GCA_003559375.1 Balneolaceae bacterium
CTTCCGATCTTTTCAATTTCTGCTTCAACAGAAACACTTGCCTGATTTGATAAAATTTGTTCAGTTGTAAATTTTATACTTCGAATTGCTACTTCTTGATAAGCTTCTATTCTTGTGCTGCCCATACTTTTCTATTCCACTTTTTGGTTCAAGAGTAAAGTTCGTGTAGCATTTCTTGAAGTACGTGACCAGATTGCAAGACTTAACTCTTTCGCACAGGAGCATATTAATGGAATGGCAATAGTTCAGCTTTTTAACCGGGAAGAGAAGCAAAAAGACAAGTATAAAAATATTAACACTGATCATAAAAACGCACATGTCAAAACAATATTCTACTTTTCTATTTTTTGGCCTTTAGTTGAAGTACTCGCAAGCTTTGCAATGGCACTTGTTGTTTGGTACGGAGGTGCACGCGCATTGATGGATGGAGTTACTTTTGGTGTACTCCTGGCTTTTATTCAGTATGTGAGACAGTTTTTTGACCCTATCAGAGGGTTGTCAGAAAAATATAATACACTACAATCTGCACTGGCTTCTTCAGAACGCATATTTAATGTTCTGGATACTCCAAACGATGTAATTGAAAGCAAGAACCCGATTGAGCTCGTGCAGCCGGAAGGAAAAATTGAATTTGATCGTGTCAATTTTAGGTATAATGAAGATGATCAATGGGTGATTAATGATGTTTCATTTGAAGTTAATCCGGGTGAGCTTCTGGCAATTGTTGGTGCTACAGGTGCCGGGAAAACAACAATTGTTAATCTGTTATTGAGATTCTACGACATTCAGCAGGGTAAGATATTACTTGATGGTGTTGATATACGTGATTTGTCATTAGATGCACTCAGATCCAATTTTGGGCTTGTACTTCAGGATAATGCATTATTCTCTGGTACTGTACATGACAACATCACATTGGGTAATGAAAAGATTTCGAGAGAACAGGTTATTGCAGCTGCAAAAGAGGTAGAAGCTCACCGGTTTATCAGCAAGTTACCGGGCGGGTATGATTATAAATTGCGAGAGCGTGGGGCATCGTTATCTTTGGGTCAAAAACAGTTAATTTGTTTTGTGAGAGCTATGGTTTATGATCCAAAAATTTTAATTTTGGATGAAGCCACTTCCAGCGTTGATTCGGAGACAGAAGAGCTTGTTTCGAAAGCCTGTGAACGGATGATGAAAGGCCGCACGGCAATTGTAATTGCGCATCGGCTCTCTACTATTCGTGGGGCAGACAGGATTCTTGTAATGCATAAAGGCAAAATCAGGGAAACTGGCTCACATCAGGAACTCATAGAAAAAGTAGACGGAATTTATCGTAAATTATATGAGTTACAATACAAAGAGCAGGATATTGGCGTGGCGTCAATTACCTGAAAAATTAACTAAATACGGAGGATGAAAAATGACAGACTTTAAAGCAAAAGAAGAGGAAATCAAAGACACACTCCTCAGAGAAAAAGAAGAACTGAAGAAAACATACTATGAAATAGTTGACAAGCTCAAAAAAGAAGGTGACAAACTTCAGGGTGATATTCAAAAGGAATATGAAAATGCCCGTAAATACGTTAAACAGCATCCGGAAACAGGCCTGGGCATAGCTCTTGCCGGTGGTTTGCTGATTGGATTTGCAATCGCAAAAATTTTGAGCAGATAATTTACTGATGAGTATCATTCAAACTGAAAAAATAAAAAACCTCTTTGAGCGCCTTGATGCGCTCAGGAGGTATCTTTGACTACGACAGAAGAAAAGTTCGCATTATAGAACTTCAGGAGGGAACACAGGATCCTGATTTCTGGAACAATCCCGCTGATGCGCAAAAAATTATGCGTCAGATCGATTTTGAAAAAGATATTACCGGGAAATGGGAAGAACTTGATGAACTGCGCGAAAGTATAAATGTATACAGGCAGTTCCTTGATGAAGGCGAACCTGTTGAGAATGAACTTCATAATGAAGTTGAGCAGTTTACTTTGAAACTGAAGGATCTCGAACTTCAAAACATGCTCAGCGACCCGGATGATCACCGCGATGCAATTGTTACTTTTAATCCTGGTGCCGGCGGAACTGAAAGTCAGGATTGGGGAGTAATGCTGTTTCGCATGTATACCCGCTGGGCTGAAAAGCGAGGTTATAAAGTATCTGTTGTTGAATACCAGGATGGCGATGTTGCAGGCCTGAAAAGTGCTACTATTGAAGTGAGCGGAAATAATGCATACGGATTTCTGAAGTCTGAAAGTGGAGTTCATCGCCTTGTCCGCATTTCTCCTTTTGACAGCAACTCACGAAGGCATACTTCATTCTGTTCTGTATTCGTATCTCCATTAATTGATGACGCCATCGAGATCAATCTGATTGATTCAGATATTGAATTACAGCGTTTTCATGCGAGTGGTGCAGGTGGGCAGAATGTAAATAAAGTTGAAACAGGTGTACGGCTGGTATGGACAGGAACTCTTAGTGATGGAACGGAAGAACGGGTTGTTGCTGAGTGTCAGCAAGAGCGCTCACAGCTGCAAAACCGTGAGAAGGCTATGATCATGTTGAAATCCAAGATTTATGAGCTTGAAAAAAACATCAAGGAACGTGAGAAAATGAAACTTGAGAATAGTAAGAGCAGCAATGAGTGGGGTTCACAGATACGTTCCTACGTTTTTCATCCCTATAACATGGTTAAAGACCACCGTACCGATTTTGAAACTGCCGATGTTCAGGGGGTAATGGATGGAAGCCTGGACGAATTTATGAAAGCTTACCTGTTGATTCAATCTGCAACAGTTTCCTCATGATAAAGGTAGGTGTGACAGGTGCGATCGGATCCGGTAAAACCACGGTTTGCAGGATTTGGGAGCAGCTTGGTGCAGCTATATACTTTGCCGATGACGAAGCCAAAAAACTGATGGTGACTGATGAAAAAATCCGGGCATCACTTACCCAAACATTTGGCCCGGATACATATACCAGTGATGGAAGCCTGAATAAGCCTCATCTGATACGGGAAGCTTTTGAAAAAGGAAGGGTAGCTGAATTAAATGCGATTGTGCATCCGGCTGTAGCTGCCGGGTTTGTAACTTTTTGCAGAAAATCGGAAAAACAGGGAGTATCTGTTGTAGTAAAGGAAGCAGCACTGCTTTTGAATAATGGCCGGCCCAAGAACCTGGATATTATTGTTATCGTGGAGTCTGACAGAAATGAAAGGCTAAAACGAGTAGTAAACCGAGACAGCGTTGATGATTCGAAATTTAACGATCGCGATGAAAAACAACCGGATTTTGAACGTTTACACCATCTTGCAGATGAAATTCTTCTGAATAACGGTACATTAGAGGAACTGGAAGAGAAATCGAGTAAATTGTTCAAAAAGATACATTCCTTCAATCTTCAAAACCGATCATCATTCCCTCGGTAATATCGTGTCTTAAAGTATAACCTGCATTAACTTCAACCACGTACCTGGCAGGCTCTTCCGACCTGAAGCTTTGGTGTGAAAATGGGGCAGTATTTCGATGGATTCGCACAATCTCAAGATCCGAATTGGCAAAGATAATATCCAGAGGTATAGGCGTATTGGCCATCCAGAAACTTCGTGGTTCATCACCATCAAAAATAAAAAGCATACCTGAATTCTCAGGCAGATTGTGTACGTCCATCAGTCCTTCACTTCTTGTATGGTCATCATCCGCTATTGCTACCTGAACCGTTGAAATAATCTCTCCGCCGTGTGAGAGAAAAGAAACTTCAGATGTGAAATTAAGCTCTCGTGAAGGTCTTTGAAGTTCGGTAGTTTCACGGTCGGGACTGCCACAAGATGTAATTATCAAAACAAATAAAATTAAGAATATGCGAATCATGATAAAAAAATTTATGGTGATAGGGTGGTTCAAATTGTCATTAGTTTTGAAAGCCGGTAAATAAGGTTTGGCAACTTATTAATCAAATCCTGGTGGTTGTAATTTTAAGCATTTTCACTTATTTTTCAAGCCTTGAAAGTGAGCGCCGGGAGGTACTCACTTTTTTTTGTATTTAGCGACAATAAGATTCTATGAATAACAAGGATTTAGATATCATAAAAAAGATTGCTGGCCCGGTAGTTGAAAAAGCTGGTTTATTTTTATTGGATGTTGAAATCAAACATCAGAAAATACCCGAGCTATGGGTTCTGGTAGAATCAGAGCATGGTGGGGTGGATCTTGATTCTTGTTCAAAGATCAGTAATGAACTTGGAATTGAACTTGAAGCGCTCGATTCATTTCAGAGTCGATACCGGTTGAATGTTTCTTCACCAGGGCTATCGCGTCCTCTTAGTGACAAACGGCAGTTTGCAAAAAATAAGGGACGTACTGCAAAGGTAAAATATTCAATAGAAGATAATTATTACTCCATTGAAGGAGTTATTAAGGATGTTATAGACGATCAAATTATCATTGAAAAACAAAATGGTAGCCAGTTGGCACTTTCATTTGAATCACTTGTTGAGACGAAGATTGTCCCAAAATTTAGCTGAATAACTTACTAATAGAAATTTTTGATGCAAAACGATATTTCAAGACTCATTATTCAATCTTTTGCCGAGATTGCAAAGGATAAAGGAATAGATAAATCTATGCTTTTAACAATTCTTGAGGATGTTTTCCGTACAATGATCCGCAAGAAATATGAATCAGACGAATCATTTGAAGTTATTCTGAATGCTGACAGGGGAGAGATTCAGATTTTGCATATTCGTGAAGTTGTTCCTGCTGATGAATTAACCGACCCTGTTCAGGAAATATCGCTTGAAGAAGCACAAAAACATGATCCTGATCTTGAGCTTTATGATGAGTTTGCTCAGGAAATTTCCATTACAGATTTTGGCCGGCGAGCCGTAACAATGGCCCGGCAGCAGCTTGCACAGCGTATTAGGGAAATCGAAAAAGACAATATTTTTGAAGATTATACCGATCGTGTGGGAGAAATTGTACTGGGTGATGTTTACCAGGTACGCAGCAACAAGGATATTCTTGTAAACCATAACGGAGTGGAACTTTTACTTCCCAAAAATGAGCAAATATATAAAGACAGATATCGAAAAGGCGACACTATTCGCGCTGTTGTTATTGAAGTAAAAAGGCATGGTGGTAACCCTACTGTGGTTATTTCACGAACTTCGCCCCTTTTTCTTGAACGACTATTTGAAAATGAAATCCCTGAAGTATTTGATGGTATTATTGAACTCAAAAGAATTGCACGTGAACCCGGAGACCGCTCAAAGGTGGCTGTGATATCGCATGATGATCGCGTTGATCCGGTTGGCGCATGTGTAGGCATGAAAGGCATCCGTATACATGCTGTTGTAAGAGAATTACAGAATGAAAATATTGATGTAATCAATTTTAGTGATGATAAAGTAGAATTTATCAAAAGGGCACTTCAGCCGGCGAAAGTCTTAAAAGTGGAATTGAGTGAAGATGGAAGCCGTGCAAGTGTGTTAGTACCTGCCGATGAAGTATCGAAGGCGATAGGAAAAGGCGGGGTGAATATCAGGCTGGCTTCAAAACTTGTTGGTTGTGAAATTGATGTATTCAGGGAAGTTGAAGAAGAAGATGATATTGAAATCTCAGAATTTGAAGTGGATTTTGGCCAGGAAACAATTGCTGTGCTTAAAGAAATTGGCTGCGACAGCGCCCGCTCAGTTCTTGACCTGAACGAAGAGGAAATTGTCAGAAGAACAGCAGGACGAATTTCCCTCGAGGAAGCTGAGCGTATTATTGACATTATTGCATATGAATTTGAGGACGAAGAAGATTGATTGTACCTTTAGCTTATCAATCTGATATTTTTTTTGATTAATCGACGTTAAACACCATTTATGACCAATCCGAGACCAAAAAAGCTTTTTAAAGTTGCATCAGAATTTAATGTTGCAACCCAGTCTATAGTAGATACACTGGGTGAACATGGATTTGATGTAGCCAACAGGCCCAATTCTAACATTACACAGGAAATGTATGATGTACTGGATGGCGTATATGGCGTTGACAAAGAAAAGAGCAGGGAACATGAAAGAAAGAGAGAGGAATATGAAAGCCGGCGAAGCCAGATAATTTCCAATCAAAATGAAGCCGTTACCATAGATAATTTTCTCGAGCCTATCGATGAATTACCGCTGGAGCCTGAAGAGGAGTTAATCCCGGAAATTTCTCTTGAGCCGATAGAGCCAGAGCCAGAGCCAGAGCCAGAAGCAGAGGCAGAGCCAGAAGAAATAACAGAAGAAGTTGATGATACGGTTGACGAAGAACCCGAACCGGAAGATGCCAAAGAGCATTCTCCGGATAAAGAGATAGTCGTTACTGAAGAACCAGTTCAGAAGGAAGAAATACCCGATGAGACGGATTTCGAAGATGATGAAGAAGATGAAGAAGAAGAATATGAAGAGGAAGAGGATGAGGCCGATAGTGAAGATATTGATGATGAAGATCAGCAACCAGAAGTAAAGGAGGAAACGGATGACAAAGAGGAAATCGTAAGAGGAAGAGCTGATAAACTTAGCGGCACAAAGGTACTTGGTAAAGTAGAATTTTCTCGCGATACCGTTAAAAAGCGAAAAACCAGGAAACGAAGAAAAGACAGGACAGAAAGTGATGAGGTACCTGCTCGTAAGGAGAAGCAAAAAACCAAGGAAATTGCTGACCAGCCTGCGAAGAAAACCAAAAAGAAAAAACCAAAGCGCAGCACAACAAAAGTTGATGAAGAGGACGTTGAAAAGAAAATGCGTGAAACGCTGCAGCGGCTTCAAACCGGCGGCACTGTAGGAAGCAAGAGGCAAAAACGAAGACGCCAGCGGAAAGAGGAGCGCGAAGAAGAACGCGCAATCATGGAGGAAATGGATCAACTCGAAAACCAGGTGATTGAGGTTACAGAATTTATTACTGTGAGCGACCTTGCCGATCTTCTTGATGTAAAACCAACCGATATCATCACCACATGTATGAATCTTGGTATGATGGTATCAATAAATCAACGGCTTGATGCTTCTGCCATTGAATTGGTTGCTGCCGAATATGATTTTGATGTAGATTTTGTTGATGCAGATGAGATGATCGAGGAAGAGCTTCAAATTGAACCCGACGATCCTGAAAACCTGGAACCGCGCTCACCCATCATTACCGTTATGGGGCACGTTGACCATGGAAAAACCTCATTGCTCGACTACATCAGAAAGACGAAAGTTGCTGCAGGTGAAGCGGGGGGAATTACCCAGCATGTGGGCGCATATGAAGTTATAACTGATTCAGGTAAAAAAATTACTTTCCTCGATACACCGGGCCACGAAGCTTTTACTGCGATGAGAAGCCGCGGCGCCCAGGCAACCGATATTGTTATTCTCGTTGTAGCTGCCGATGATGCTGTTATGCCTCAAACGATTGAAGCTATTAATCATGCTAAAGCTGCAAATGTGGCTATTGTTGTAGCAATTAACAAAATGGATAAAGACGGTGCAAACCCCGCCAAAATCAAGCAGCAGTTATCAGAGTACGGGGTAATTGTTGAAGAATATGGCGGAACTAACCAGGTTGCTGAAGTATCTGCACATACAGGGGCAGGAATCGATGAGTTGCTTGAAAAAGTACTGATCGAAGCTGAATTAATGGAACTAAAGGCTAACCCTAACCGCCTTGCACAGGGTATTGTACTTGAATCAAGGGTTGATAAAGGCAAAGGAATTGTCGCGAATGTACTGATACAAAACGGTACATTAAATATTGGTGATCCCTTTGTAGCAGGCTCTGTTTTTGGGCGAATAAGGGCAATGGAAAATGAACATGGCAAGCGCCTGAAAGATGCAGGCCCTTCAGTGCCGGTTCAGCTTACAGGTTTTACCGATTCCCCGCAGGCAGGAGACAAACTCATTGTAGCCCATGATGAAAAAACCGCAAAAGATATCGCCAATCAACGGCAGCAAATCAGGCGTGAGCAGACATTGAGGAAAGTGAAACATCTTACTCTTGATGATCTGTCCAGAAGAATGGCGCTTGGCGAAGTTTCTGAACTTAATATAATCATTAAGGCAGATGTTGATGGTTCTATCGAAGCATTGTCTGGCGCACTACAAAAATTGAGTACAGAAGAAGTTAGTGTTAGTATTATCCACACAGGTTCAGGGGCAATTACCGAATCAGATGTTCTGCTTGCATCAGCATCTAATGCGATTATCATCGGATTCCAGGTGAGGCCTACTTCTAATGCAAGAAAACTTGCAGAGAATGAAAGTATCGATGTTCGACTGTTCAGTGTAATTTACGATGCTGTTGATGAAGTTCATGATGCTCTTGAAGGATTGCTGCGACCTGAATTGAAAGAGGAAATGAAAGGGCTTGTAACCGTAAGAGAAGTATTTAAAATTTCTAAAGTCGGAACCATTGCAGGTTGTTATGTAACAGAAGGAAAGGTAAACAGAAACAATCCTATTCGCATCATTCGCGATGGCGTGGTTATCTATGAAGGTGAAATCGACTCATTGAAACGTTTCAAAGAAGATGTAAGGGAAGTACAATCGGGTTACGAATGTGGTATCAGTATAGTGAATTTCAATGATATAAAGGTTGGAGACGAAATCGAGAGCTATGAAGTGGTAGAGCAAAAACGTAAACTCGAAGACGCAAAATAAAACGTTACTTTACATTCAATATCCCAATTTTCCCGGGTAATTATTTATTTAAGCGAAAAAAACAAATGAAATGGGCATCCGAACCGAAAAGCTGGCATCTGTAATCAAAAAAGATATCGGAGAAATATTACAGAGACATTACCAACCACCGGGAACATTTATCACGGTTACACAAGTTCGAATGACAGACGACCTCTCAATTGCTAAAATTTATCTGAGCGTTTTTTCTCCTGGCCGTGATGATAAACCTATATACAGTCAAATTGATGATCACCAGTCTGAAATCAGATTTCTGTTAGCTTCCAAAATAAAAAATCAGGTAAGAAGAATTCCCGAATTGTTATTCTTTCAGGATAACACATCTGAATACGTTAATAGAATCGAGGAACTCTTTTCAAAAGTAAGAACAGAAACTCCACCTGATGACAAAAAAAAAACTCCAAAAAATAACGATGATTGAAACCGTTGTTTGATACAATGGCCGTCATTCCACCATTAATATCAGATTTCCCTGTCATTACCTGTGAAACAGGATGGCCAGAGAATTCAGAAATCTTTCATTCCGGTGCAATCATTCTTCTCGACAAGCCTCTTGATTGGACGAGTTTTGATGTGGTTAAATATGTGCGCAACAGGATACCGGCTAAAAAAGTTGGGCATGCAGGAACTTTGGATCCACTTGCGACCGGTTTGCTGATTGTGTGCAGCGGGAAGGCAACTAAGGCTATATCGCAAATACAGGATCTCCCTAAAACATATACAGCAGTTATTCGATTTGGAGCATCCACTCCAAGTTATGACTCTGCTACTGAACCAGATCATACTGCCAACTGGTCGCATATTACAGAATCAGGTTTAAAAAAATTGATAATTGAAAATTTTATCGGAACCATTGAACAAAAACCTCCACTATATTCAGCAAAAAAAGTTGAAGGTAAAAGGTTATATCAGTATGCTCGTGAAGGACAGGAAATAGAGGTAAAAAAAAGGCCGGTTACCATACATCAAATCGAAATTTCAGAAATCAATTTGCCGGATATAACGATAATTGTACGCTGTGGAAAAGGAACCTATATTCGATCATTGGCGCATGACATAGGCCTTGGGTTAAACAGCAGGGCATATCTTTCGCAACTAAGAAGAACTGAAACCGGTCATTTTAATGTTGATCAGGCATTTAAACCTTCATTAATAAATGAGCTGAGAAAACGGAAGTAACGAATGAGTGAGATAATTTTTTTAGATGAAGTTAATCGGGAAACCAGAACGGTGCTTACAGTGGGTACCTTCGACGGAGTTCATGCCGGACACAGAGTACTGATCAATAAAGTTGTAGAGGCAGCCAAAAAAAACAATGCAAGGAGCGTAATTGTAACATTCGACCCACACCCAAGGGAAATTATAAACCCGGGAGCAGCCGGAATAAAGCTCCTAAGCTCACTTGAGGAGAGAAGAGAGTTACTTGCAGATATTGGTGTTGATATGATGGTTGTAATTCCGTTTGACAGAGACTTTTCCCTGTTATCTTCTGAAGAGTTTGTAAAAAAAATTATCTGGGAAAAAATTGGTGTGTCACATTTTATTATTGGATATGACCATCATTTCGGCAAAAATAGAGAGGGTACCATAGAGACAGTTGAGAGCCTTGGTAAAGAGCTTGGCTTTCAATGCCTGGTGATTTCGAAACAGGAAGTAGGAGATAAAACTGTTAGCAGCACAGCAATTCGAAAAGCGATTCTTGGAGAAGGCGATATGGAATTAGCCGCCCGATTCCTCGAACGATACTACATACTGAACGGTAATGTAATTCATGGTGATAAAAGGGGAAAGAAAATCGGTTATCCTACGGCAAATATTCAGCCTGATAATGCGGATAAGGCAATTCCAAAAAATGGGGTATATGCTGTTTGGGTGAGATTGGATAGGGTATTTTACTCTGGAATGATGAATATTGGAAACAGGCCTACATTCGAAGAGAGTAAACCTGCAATGGAAGTACACATTTTTGATTTTGAAAGGGATATTTACGGAAGAGATATTCATATTCAGTTTGTAAAAAGGCTTCGTGATGAAAAAGCGTTTTCCGGTGTGGAGGAATTGATTGCACAATTAAAAAGAGATGAGATGATGGCACGAAAGGTACTAAAGGAGCATTCACCAAATATTGCAAAACTAAGGAAATAAGCTTATTTTTATCTGCTGTAGTATAGAAAGAATTGAATTATTATAAATCTGAAAATGAGCATAACACAAGAAATAAAAAAAGAACTAATTGAAAAATTCGGTGGTTCAGAGGAGAACACCGGTTCAGTTGAAGCACAGATTGCCATCATAACAGCAAGAATAAATCATCTAACTGAACACCTTGGAAGCAATAAAAAAGACCACTCTTCCAGAAGAGGGCTTTTGAAGCTTGTTGGTAAACGAAGAAGGCTCCTGAATTATCTGAAAGATAACGATATTTTGAAGTACCGGGAACTTATTAAAGATCTTGGTATAAGAAAATAAGCATTTCTTAAGGCACGTGTACGTTACGTGCCTTTTTTATATACATATACCTCAATCGCTTACCACATGGTATTTGTATCACTTCATTTTAATTTATAAAGACGTAAGCAATTAATCAGACAGAAAGAAGAAAGACAATTATATGAAAGAAGATTTTAGAAGTATTGAATTTGCACCAGGTAAAACAATATCCGTAGAAACGGGTCGAATCGCTAAATTGGCTGATGGTGCTGTAATGGTAAGAATGGGTGATACAATGGTACTTTGTACCGTTGTAAGCGCAAAGGATGTAAAAGCAGGGCAGGATTTCTTTCCGCTCGTGGTTGATTTGCGTGAAAGCTTTACAGCCGGGGGCAAGTTTCCCGGCGGATTTCTGAAAAGAGAAAGCCGTCCATCTGATGGTGAAACCCTGGCAAGCCGCTTAATCGACAGAAGTTTACGCCCGTTATTTCCTGAAGGATTTTTCAATGAAACTCAGGTTATATGCCAGGTTTACTCTTCTGATGGCCAAAATGAGGCAGATGTTCTTGGTGCATTCGGCGCATCGGCTGCAATCCATCTTTCAGATATACCCTACGACGGACCGATGGCTCAGGTTAAGGTTGGGCGTATAAATGGCGAATTAGTGATCAATCCAACGATCGATGAGCTGAAAAAAAGTGATATGGATATGATTGTTGCCGGTACCAAAACCAGCGTGATCATGATCGAAGGAGAGATGAAAGAGATCAGTGAGAAGGAAATGGTGGATGCCATCAAAGAAGGCCATAAAGCAATTGCGAAGCTCTGTGAATTCCAGGACGAACTGCGTAAAGAATTTGGCGTCGAGAAACGTGAATTTACACCTGCAGAAGTGAATACAGAACTCAAAACCAAAGTTGAAAATGTTGCAGGCCATAAAATTAAAGAAATTGTTGAAACAGGCCTTGGCAAAGAAGAATACAACGGCAGACTGCGTGAACTGAAAGATGCAGTAATCGAAGAAATTACTACTCAGGAAGAATATGCTGAATCTGCTGCCGAAATTTCCGATTTCTTTGGGAAGATTGAAAAAAGAGAGCTGAGAAATATGATTCTTGAGAAACAGCGAAGAATCGATGGCAGGTCGCCGGAAGACATCCGAAGCATCTGGTCTCAGGTTGGCTATTTACCAAGGGCACACGGGTCATCCATTTTTTCCAGAGGTGAAACCCAGGCATTGGTTTCTGTAACACTTGGTACCAAGCGTGATGCTCAAAGTGTGGATACACTCTTCTATGCTGAAGATAAAACATTTATGCTGCATTATAACTTTCCGCCTTACTGTGTAGGCGAAGCCGGTTTCCTTAGAGGTCCGGGGCGGCGTGAAATAGGGCATGGCCATCTGGCAGAAAGAGCGCTCAAAATGGTATTGCCATCTTATGATGACTTTTCTTATGTGATACGCGTTCGCTCTGATATTACCGAATCTAACGGATCTTCCTCAATGGCATCTGTTTGCGGTGGATCAATGGCTTTGATGGATGCAGGAGTTCCATTGCCGAAACCTGTAGCAGGTATTGCGATGGGTATGGTTGTTGGTGATGATAAATCTGTTGTGCTTTCTGATATTCGTGGTGAGGAGGACTTTATGGGAGATATGGACTTTAAAACTGCAGGAACGGTTGATGGAATCACAGCAACCCAAATGGATATGAAAGTACAGGGAATCAGCTTTGAAGTGATCGAAGAAGCACTTGCACAAGCACGTACAGGCCGACTCCATATTCTTGAAAAAATGGCTGAAATCATATCAACACCGCGGGAATCACTCTCACAATATGCTCCGCAATTTGTGAAAATGACGATTGATGGTGATAGTATTGGTGCAGTGATTGGCCCGGGTGGTAAAGTTATTCAAACACTTCAAAAAGAAACCGGTACTGAAATCTGGATTGAAGAAGATGAATCCGGAAAAGGACAGATCACAATATCTGCTGATAGTCTTGATAAAGCTGAAAATGCCAAAAAACGAATTCAGGCCATTGCAGGGCAGCTCGACGAGGGAACTGTATACAAAGGAACCGTTAAGGCGATTAAAGAATATGGTGCATTTGTTGAGATCCTGCCAGGTAAAGAGGGCTTGCTGCATATCTCAGAAATCAATCACAGCCATGTAAAAAAAGTAGAAGATTTTCTGTCAGTAGGAGACGTAATTGACGTGAAACTTCTGAAAGTTGAGCATGGAGGTAAGTTACGCTTATCAAGAAAAGCTCTTCTCGAAAAAGATGAAGAGTAAAAGGTTCGTAATAATTTTGATTTGAACAGCAAAAAAGCGGCTTCATTATTATGAAGTCGCTTTTTTTTTACCATCATATAGCATTCCCAATCCTGATAGAACTTTAGTAAATTCAGAATTATGGGACGAATGATTATCTTTTTGTTTATCAACATCATTTTTGTTGTGCCATCTTTATCGCACGCTATGACTCATGACCAGCCTGAACCACCTGGTGCATTTCTGCGCTCAATGATCTTGCCGGGATGGGGACACTATTACGTGGATAAAGACAATTGGAACAGGGGAAAAATCCATCTCGGTACAGAAGCAATTCTGATTGCCTCATATTTCGGATTACTGAATCGTGTGTCTAATCTTGAGGAAAGATATATCACACTTGCATCCCTTAAAGCAGGAGTTCATATTCAAAGCAGGAGCAGAGCTTTTCAGCTTGCTATCGGTGATTATTCCAATCTTAGCGCATATAATGATTATCAGCTGCGTAGCCGCAACTGGAATAGATTACTTGAAGATTCTTTGGAAAACAGATGGAATTGGAATTCTGAAGTGGACAGGATCAGATATAATCAACTCAGGTCAGACAGAGACCGGGTTAGAAATCAGTTACCGGGAATCATAGGTCTAATGGCCGTAAATCGAGTGGTAAGTGCATTAAGTTCATATCACCGTGCAAGAAATCTAAGCAGTATGCCTGATATTGCAGTGCTACCGGTTGCCGATCAACAAATTTTTACCGGAGCAGTGATATATATTGGATTAAGCTTCTGAATCTTACCACAGGATATTCAATATCTACATTTAAAAAATCAAAACAACTTGAATCGATATAAAATTATTATTGAGTATGATGGAACCCACTTTAATGGCTGGCAAATTCAACCGGATGCCCGAACTGTTGAAGGGGTTATCGAACAAGCTTTCTCGATATTATTTCAGGAAAAAATTGATATTGCAGGACAAGGCCGAACCGATACAGGAGTTCATGCCAGGGCACAGGTTGCTCATGTTGATTTGCCAGATAAATTTCATGCCGGTAAAATTATTTCTGCAATGAACAGCCTGTTACCCGAAGATGTAACACTGCTTGATATCAAAATGGTAAACTCTGATTTTCATGCTCGTTTTGATGCTCTTTCGCGTACTTACAATTACCAGATTATTCAGCGACGGTCATCCCTGATGAGGAACATGACCTGGCATATTTACAAAAAAATCGAAAAAAAACTGTTAGAAGAGTGTGCAGGCATACTAAATGGTGAGCACGATTTCATTAATTTTTGTATTCCTTCTGAATCAGAATATCAAACCACGATTTGTCATATTTCTGAAAGCTATTGGTTTGAAAAGGAAGAAATGTTCATTTATCAAATTACGGGGAACCGCTTCTTGAGGCATATGGTGCGAAGGCTTGTTGGCAATATGATTAAAGTTGCATCAGGAGAACAACGATTAAGTGATTTTTCAGCTATGTTGTCGAAAGATGAAGTAATTCAAAAAGGGCTCACGGCGCCGGCAAAAGGTCTTTGCCTTGAAAAAGTAATCTATCATACAGAAGAATAGGATTAATATTTATGAATCAGATTGAATTTAAATTACAGTGAAGAGAAATTAGAGGGTCAAATTTTTTGGCATTTCATTTTTTGATTCTGCATATTTAAGCGACAGCAATTCATCGTATTAGTGAAACAAGAGAAAATCGAAACAAAAATTCGTCTAATCATCTGACGAGTTTTTAAAAATCAAGAGAGAATATTATGAAACCATTACTAAGGTTCTGCCTGTTTATTGCAACGTTATTAATCATCACATCTACAAAATTATCGGGCCAGGAATTACTTTGGACATATGATTTTGGAAATTATTCCGGTGTAAAAACATCAGGAGATGATACAACTTTCATTTCACAACAACAGAAAAAAGGTGGGATTCTCAGAGTTCGCACCGGAATAAACAATGACGGCAGGGATATCAGAATAGCAGCATATAGTAACGAGATAGGTACATATTCACGAATGATGCTCGATGCTGGTGCTACAGGAGCAAGAAATATTTTTGAAATTTATGGATTTGAAGCTACAGAGTTTCTGTACCTGAAAGTAACGATTCAAATCCGGGCCGATGGCCAGAATAATTTTGAAGTTTTTGCTGGAACCGATGCCTCATCGGGTAATTCACTGAATCTGGGCCATATTGTTGCTGGAATCAGATTTTCTATTCAGCAGGATATGGATTCAGGCCATTTATTCATTAATAAACAGAGAAAAAGTGGAACAGGAACCGGAATCAGTTCAGCACATGACTTTAATCAGAATCTCGTTGAGTTAGGCGAAAAGCATCAAATAGAATTTTATATCAATAATTCACAAGACGATCATTACTATTATAGAAATGGATTCTCGTACCCGTTAAGCAGCAATCAACAGGCTTATTGGATCGACGGGGTGTTTGTTGCAGCAGGTCCGGCAAGTGTAAATGGAAATCATCAGGGCAGTCCGGTTTCGATAGGTGAAAAAATCTCTGTCATCAGATTTCTTGGCGGCGGTGTGAATGGTGAAGTAGCCACTATGGAAATTGATGATCTTATATATGCGAATCATTTTCCTGTATTACGGGATATAAAAGGTGGCGAAGGGTGGAGAATGCTTGCGGCAACCTCAGAAGATTTTACCGTTGAAACTCTGAATCGTCAGAATCATTTGCAGGGTATAACCGGAGCAGCAGTTGAGGGTGGAATTTCTAATCTGTATAAATTTGACCCCACAGCATCGGATAATCCATGGATTACCCCAACCAGTACAAATGAAACGTTGATACCGGGACATGGTTTTATCTGGTATTTATATGATAATGCAGATTACCTGCCAAGCAAACCCTTGCCATTTACCCTTGCATCTACTGGTTCGGCAATTGAGAATGATGTTACTGTTTCGTTGTTTTCTGCCGGTATGCAAAACAATAGCGGCTTGGCGTCTTATTCATGGAATTTGCTTGGCAATCCATTTGGCAAAGATTTAAAACTTGATTATGCTGAAGGAGCAAATGCATGGGTTTCAGGTGGTAATCTGATGAGCGAAACTGTACAGGTATGGAGAAGTGACGGAAATTACCAGGTAATAAATGCAGGTGAAAGTATTGCGGCATTTCAGGGCTTCTTTGTTCATAATGATAACGCTTTGGAAATTACAATTCCAATGATTGCATCCGAAAGCAGTGTTGCGGTATTCAATAAAGATTTGAACCCATTTCGATTGATACAATTCAGGCTTTCAGCTACAGATTCAAGATCCGGTGAACAGTATAAAGATGAAGCGTTTCAAATCTATTTCCACCCGGATGCAGGCCATAATTGGGATAGGAAAGATGCAAAAAAACTGAGGCCACTTACCAGTCGGTTTGTTTATGCCGCATTTGTAGGAGAACACAATGGTGCAACGGTTTTAAAAGCTCAGGATTCAAGGCCATTTAATCCCGGGGAGACTATCTCAATACCGGTTGAATTAACCTCAGCAGCCATAAATGGTATGGCTGATTTAGCAATTATGAGATATGAAAATATACCAAATAACTGGAGGGTTGAAATTGAGGACGCGAATACTGGCCTCAGGCAAATAGTAGATCGAGAGAATAAATTTAAATTCAACTTGACCAGTACAATTAATCCAAAAAAAATTCAAGATGTATCATTACAATCCATGATCAGCTATCCTGCAAAAATAAATAACTATACACGATTTAAGATTAACATTTATCCCGGAGAAATTGATTCATGGAATGTATTGCCACAGAAAATGGCACTTCATCAAAACTACCCGAACCCTTTTAATCCAGCTACCAGGATATCTTTTGATCTGCCAGCAAGAAGTGAAATACATCTGGCTGTGTATGATATGTTGGGACGTGAAGTAAGCATCTTGAAAAATGACTTTCTGAATGCAGGTAAACATGAGGTTTTATTCGATGCTTCAAATCTGGCAAGTGGTATTTATTTGTACAGATTAACATCAAATGGAATGAATATTACTCGCAAACTAACAGTTTTAAAATAGTTTAAAAAATCACATCAGATAAGATTAAATTGAATCGTTTAAAAAGTTAATAACAAACAATTTTTAACAAAGTTGTTTAAATAATATTTTTCTTGCAAATTGATTAATATTAAAATAGTTTCATTAAAGAATTTTAAAACTAATTTGTTATAGTCATTCCAAGATGTATTCATGAATCAGATAAAAGCAGAAAAACCGGATGTATTAATATCCGGAAAAACTTCTTTTAAGATTGAAGTACCTTATAAACTTATAGAAACCGGAGATAAGGGCAGGAGCAAACCGCTCATACTTTATTTACATGGCTATGGAGAAAATCTGAAAAAATTCGAAGAAGTTTGTAAACCATTTCTACGTTTTGAAGCATATCATCTTTTTATCCAGGGGCCTTATCCTATTTATGATAAAACCCGCAGTAAAACTGTATCTAAATGGGGTAGAGCCTGGTATTTATATGATGGTAAAAAAAAGCAGTTTATTAAATCATTAGAAATTTCATCAGAGTTTATTCAGGAAATTGTTGATAACCTGGTGAAATTTATTAACGTAAGCAAAATGTGTGTGATCGGTTATTCAATGGGTGGATATCTGGCAGGCTATTTTGCTCTTACAAGATGGAAGCATGTAAAAGACTTGATTGTTGTGAGTTGCAGAATTAAAACTGAAGTGGTTTCGGAGGTTAATTGGCAGAATTTGAAACACATTAAAATTATTGCTCTGCATGGAGATAATGATAAAATTGTATCATTTTTACCACAAAAGATTGAAATTGATAAACTTAACAAACTTGGAGTTGAATCCACATTCAGATTATTAAACACCGATCACGCATTTTCAGACATTTATATTGATGAAATTAATGACTGGTTGGAAAAAAAGAATTACAGTGTATTATAGTTACACTGTTTATCGTATTTATTTATATTAGATTTATGGGAAAATTAGAGAATCTTGCCATACTCATCGTCGAGGATGACCCTACCATTCGCCTGCTTGTTAAAAAAGCACTTGAGCATCATGGTGGAAAAGTGTATGAGGCTGCTAATGCTGTACAAGCGGTGGAAATGTCTCAAATGCCAAATCTTGATATGATTATTCTGGATCTGAGACTACCGGATGGGAACGGGTATGATGTGTGTATTGAAATCCGTCAAAATGGAATTAAGACTCCAGTGTTAATACTTTCAGCAGATCATGAAACCGACATAAAAGTAAAAAATTTGAATGCCGGAGCTGATGATTACCTTACCAAACCTTTCAGCATAGAAGAGCTTCTTGCCCGTATTGAAGCCATCAGAAGGCGCAGTAATGTTATAAATGGATCGGAGCTTAACTGCAACGAAATGAAAATAAATGTTATTGAAAGAAAAGTAACAATTAACGGTAATGAAATTGATCTGACAAACAGCGAGTTTAATCTACTCGCATATTTAATCAAGAATAAGGGTAAAGTAATTTCTCTTGAAGAACTTGCGGAGAATGTTTGGGGAATTGATTTTGATACGCAAACGAATTACATAAATGTATATGTAAGCTATCTGAGAAAGAAAATTCGAAAATTTTCAAAACATAAATATATACATACAGTGCGTAAACAGGGTTTCAAAATAGAATGTTCATCAGACGTTAATTGAATTGAACCTGAATTGAAGTAAGCCAAATTTAGGCAAACCAATGATTAAATCAATTATTAAGAAAAGAAATTGAAAATTCCGAAGATTGATTATTCATCTCTTTGAACATGAGATATTCTTCAGGGGTAATGTCAGCAATAAGATAACTTAATGGGTCAGTGGGTTTTCCATCAACAAGTACTTCATAATGAAGATGTGGGCCTTGTGTTAATCCGGAATTACCTGAGAAAGCAACGATTTCACCCCTTGTTACTTTTCGTCCCGGCCTGATCCCATCTGAAAATCCGGATAAATGCGCATATCTGGTAACTATACCAAAACCGTGGTCAATTTCAAGAAGGTTTCCATAGGTACCACGCCGGCCAGCAAATTTTACTACACCATCACCAGTAGAATAAACTTCAGTTCCGACATCTGCCCTGAAATCAACCCCTTCATGCATTCTTCTGTATCCCAATACGGGATGTGGCCTCATACCATAGCCGCTTAAAATGATACCATTCACAGGTTTTATAGCTGGTATATTTCTTAACCTGTTTTTATTGAAATTGTAATAGTTTTTGATTTCATCAAATGATTGTGATTGATGATTAATTTGTCTCTCAAGTTGATCGAGTTTAGAAGCTGTTCTTCTTAGAATTTCGGAAGCTTCATCACTGTAGTAATCAAAATCTGAATAAATATCAGCCCCTCCTATACCGGCCACCCGAATATCTTCTGAGATAGGATCAAGCCCGAGTATTGACCTGTACATCTCATTATCGAGTTTCGCAATTTCATTTAACTGATTTTCAATATCAATAATTGAAACTTCAGCTTTTTTTAATTGGTTGATTAGCGTCTTATTTTCGTCTTTAAGGGCAATCTCAGCTGGGGTTCCAACAACATTTGATAATACAGCAAGCCCGAAACAAGCAATAACAATCGAATTTATCAACCAAAATGTTAATGAATGGATAAGCTTTTTTTTACTGTCATATTCAATAGGTACAAATTCACATCGTTCTGGGTCGTAAATGTAATGTGTTTTATGTGCCATGAAATTTTAGTAGAGCAGGTAAAAAGAGATTAAGTAAAAAAGATAGCTTATAAAGCCTAAAAATGAAAGTTAGCTGTCGTGTAAAAATAGTAAATAATTGTTAGAAAGAAACGGAATTATTCAAAATCACCTTCAAAATATTCTATCGCGCGCCGGGGCATGTCGTGCCTGTTTTTCTTTTCTGCAATATGCCTTTTAATTTTCTTCTGAAATGCTTCTGCAGCATCATATCCGTAATGTTTTAAAAGGTAATTCATCGCAATAACTTCAGCGATTACTGTAATATTTTTACCGGGGGTAATTGGTAAGTGAATCAGGGGTATTTCGGTTCCAAGAATTTCTACAGAATCATGATTCAAACCAGTACGATTAATATTTTCAGTATCTTCCCAAAGCGAAAGCTCAAGTACAACCTCAAGTCTTTTTTGGTAACGAATCGAACGAATACCAAACATCGACATCACATCTACAATACCGAGTCCCCTAATTTCCATAAAATGTTTGTTCATTTCGGTGGCTGATGCCAACAATACATTACCTTTTTTTGTTAGCATAACCACATCGTCTGATACAAGCCGATGACCACGTTCAACAAGGTCGAGTGCGACTTCGCTTTTCCCTAAACCGGATTTACCACTTATCAGGATTCCGATACCATAAACATCAACCATAGTTCCATGCAGCATGGTTTGCAGCGCAAAGTAATCTTCCAGAAAATCACGAAGTAAAAACATAAACTTTGTGGTTTCCAATTCGGTACGGTAGACAGGTATTTTACTTGCATCTGCTTTTTTTAGTAAAGCATCGTCAAGTTCATTATTATCCGTTAAAAAAATGACCGGAATATTAAAACTTAATAACTTGCTAAATGCATCGAGCCGGCTTTGTTCATCGAGATTGTTCAGAAAGTTGCATTCTGTATTTCCGATCACCTGTATTCTCTGAAATGTAAACAGATCTACGTATCCAGCCAGTGCGAGACCGGGACGGTGTAAATCGGCCTCTGTTATCAGTTTTTTAGAAGCATACTCTGTTGCTGCAACTGGAAGAAGTTCAATTTTGATACGTTGTTTGAGTTTTTCAACAAGTTCTGAAACTTCAATATTTTCCCTTATTGGTATGGCTTCCTGGTTTCTGAATGGCATGACTTCGGGTTCGCGGGTAATGGAGATAAAAACCCGCACAATGTATTAAATTGTGCGGGTTCAATGGATTTAATGATGTTCGTAATGTTTTGTTTTATATTTTCTGAGTTGCCTGATGGCATTATCTACAGCACTTCCTATTGCTTGTTCATAAGCTGGGGCTGCCTCGGAAACAGATATCAGTGTTTTTGGTACTTTTATATTTAAATCAGCAATAGCCGGGTTTTCATTATCCTGGCCGGGGTGTAAAATAATATCACATACTATAATTTTGTCAAAAAATTGCTCCAATTTTTCAACTGCATTTAACGAATACTCCTTTAGGTCTGAGCTCGCCTGAAAGTGTCTTGCAGTGAATGTGGTTTTCATGTGTTCCTCCTTGCTATGATTATAATTCTGCCCTTGGATGGGCTTTGGTGTAAACTTTTTTTAAGTGCTCTACGCTTGTATGAGTATAAACTTGCGTAGAAGACAGATTTGTATGGCCTAAAAATTCTTTAATGAGACGTATATCTGCGCCTGCATCAAGCATATGCGTAGCAAAACTGTGGCGCAAAATGTGCGGGCTTTTTTGGGTGATCTCACTTACCCTTAAAATATAATTTCGAATAATTCTCTGAATTTTCCGGTGATTGATACGTCCTCCTCTCGGAGCAATAAATAATGCATTTATATCATGAGAGTTATCAGAGTAGCCTGGTAATTCTTTTCTGGTTTTCAGATGCCTGGAACAAGCAGTTACTGCAGGCTTCCCAAGCGGAACAATTCTTTCTTTATTGCCCTTGCCACGTACAATAAGTTGTTGGTTTTGTAAATCAATGTCCCTGATATTTATATCTGTTAGCTCACTGAGCCGGATGCCTGTTGAATAGAAAAGTTCGAGAATTGCACGATCCTGGACGATTGTAGGCTCATCACCTTCAGAGAGATCCATCATACGCTGAATATCTTCCAATAAAACAGTTTTAGGCAATCTCTTTTCTTTTTTTGGTACAATGAGCAAATGAGCAGGATTTTTTTGAATGTGGCCTCTTTTAAAGCAATATTTGAAGAAAGAACGTAAAGATGCTACTTTTCGTGCTATTGTAGTTTTTGTCATGCCATCTTCTGAAAGCGCACCAAGCCAAAGACGTATCGTTAACCGGTCAATCCGGTTAATATCCAATGATGATGCATCGGCTTCCAATTCTGCAGAAGCAAAACGCAACAGCTGATTCAAGTCGTTATTGTATGATGTGATCGTATGTTCAGAGGCATTTCTTTCAATAGAAAGATACCTCAGGTATTTTTCAATCAACTCTTTCATCTAATGCAATATGCAATCTCTTTCTGTAAAAATAAACAGTGATTTGTACATACTAAACTTTTCTTCCTTTCCATTCTGTTTTTCTGCCAGTGAAATAATCATAGATTTTGGTCAATCCAAGCCACTGAAACCATAAAACACCAATGGGATGGGTGAATGCATAAACAGGGTTCCATGCAAACCATTCAGCCAGCAGCAACCGGTGAAGAAGGATCAATGAAACCGACGCTGCCGATAGAAAAAACATAACGGAATCTTTCCCTGGAATTGCAAGTATCAATGTTATAAAGGGGATTATAAAAACGATTATGTGTACCAATGCTGCAGTAATAAAAAGTACGAGTGAATTTTGGAAGCCTTCCAGAAAGTTTTTTCTCAGGCCAGAAAACATTTCACGGTTACTTTTGTACATACGGCATTCCACAGTTCCTACACCATTGAACATTCTGAGTGTTCCGTTGAGTTTTTTGACAATTTTTGCCAATTCAACATCTTCAACAATGCGGTTTTTTACTGCCTCGTGACCGCCAATTTTTTTATAAAACTGATTTGTGAATGCGATACACTGGCCGTTGGCTGCCGCAAAAGCAGGTCGAAGCTTTTTTTTCAGTATTGTGGGCATCCATCTCGGATCGCGGTAAACATAAATAGCAGGGAGAAGGGTAACCAATGCATAATATATCAGAGGTATCACAGTTTTTTCCCAGAATGATCCCAGGATTTGTTTTGGCCATATGGCAATCATGTCTAAACCATAGTGATGAAATGTAGCTGCTATATTTACCAGCGCATTTGGCTCCAGCCTGGTATCAGCATCCAAATAGAGCAACATGTGTCCTGAAGCATGATTTCCCAATTGATGACATGCCCATGGTTTTCCCAGCCAGCTTTCCGGTTTTGGATCACCAGCAATCAAATGTATCAGTGCGGGATGTTCATGCTGCAGGGAAGAAACAATAGCATTCGTTTCGTCTATAGATTGATCGTCGAGTACAAGTATTTCAAAGTCAGGGTAATTCTGAATGATAATAGATTCAAGTAATGAGGCAATGTTTTTTTCTTCATTTCGGGCTGGAATACAGACAGATATTTTTGGCAGAGGAACCGTATCTTGATCACATGGCACCACTGGTGTCAGATCGAAACGATTTCGTATAAATACAACTGATGTAATCAGCAGGTAAAACAGCGAAAACAGTAATATTAAATTCAGCAAAAGAGTACTCCGAAATTATCAATCAAAACCGAAAACGTAATTTCTAACATTTACATTTCTGTATTCATGAATATTATTTCAAGTTTCCGGGAAGATACTCAATCGGATAAACCAAAACCCGGTTGTTACGAATGGTGGTATTTTGATGCCCGGTCAGCCGATGGGTACACTACAGTTATCATTTTTTATGACGGGAACCCTTTTTCCAGACGCTATATAGAAAGTATTGAACGGAACGATGGTAAAACGGCATCTGATTTTCCGGCTATAAGTATAAGTGTTTACAAAAATGGGATTCCCTTATTCTATTCTTTTGAAGAATTTAGCCCGAAAGTTTCTTTTTTTTCAGTTACTTCCCCTAAGGGAAATACAGGTTTAAGCCATTTTGAAGGAAAGATTAAGAATGGACAGATTACATATGAAGTAACATTAAATCAAAAAGTAGCTAATGGTGATTCTATAACGGGAAAATTACTTTTCACATCTGCAAATTTTGACTTCGGATTAAAACAAGGCCGGTTGAATAGGGGGCAGAACGATCACACATGGAACCTTGTCGCCCCTGCAGCTGACGTCAAAGGGAATTTATTAATCACAGGCTTCAGAAATCACAATATCCACTTTGAGGGAATGGGCTATCACGACCATAATTTCGGGAATGAACCCATGAGAGAGAGCTTTGAAGAATGGTATTGGGGAAGGTATCATCTCGATGAAATTACACTTGTCTATTACCTGATGAACCAGAAAAATCATTGGAATAAAAAAGCCTGGGTTATTGATAAAGATGGATTGGTATCTGAATTTGATGAGATCAGCATTACGGATTCGGAATATAACCCTTTCGGATTATGGTCTGCCAGAAAAATTGAGTTTTCCGGTAACCGGACAACTGCTGTCTTACAAAAAGACAAGGTTATTGATAATGGCCCATTTTATCAGCGTTTTGAAGGAAGATTGTTGCTGAATTCAGACGATAAACTATCGGAATGCAGGGGAGTCTCGGAATATATAAAGCCGGAGAGAATTTATCGAAAACTGTTTTGGCCTTTGGTAAACATGAGAATTACCTATCCAGGTAAACCCCATTGGGTACAAAAAAATCCACGCTTATACCGGTGGACATGGTAAAAAAAAGGCAGTCGAATTTATGACTGCCTTTTTAGAAAAATCTTTCTTTATTCTGTATAAGTCGGAGGAAGTATAACAGCATCAATGATATGAACAACGCCATTAGTGCCGATAAGATCAGCTGTCACTACATTGGCATTGTTGATCTGAACTCCGCCATTTATTGACACAGTAATCTCCTCACCTTGCAATGTAGCTGCAGTTTGGCCATCTGCAAGGTCTGTCGATAATACCTGTGCTCCTATCACATGATATGTAAGGATCTCAGTTATTTGTTCTGTTGTTAAGTCCGGAAATGCTTCAAGTGCAGCATCGAAAGCTTCATTGGTTGGGGCAAATACAGTGAACTCACCGTCACCAGAAAGCAGTTCCAATATATCTTCTCTTTCTGCGACAAGGCTCAGAAGAGTAGACAGGTCATAATTCTTTGCTACAATACCTGTAACTGGTGTGAAAGCATTTGGTAAAAGCACTCCGTCAATTATATGAACAGCACCATTGTTTCCAACGAAATCCGCTTCTGTTACAGCAGCACTATTATTGATACTTACAGAACCATTCTCCACTGTAACATAAATCGCTTCGCCACCAAGAGTTTCAACTGTTTGCGTTTCCCCGAGATCTCCAGAGAGCACCTGAGCTACCAGTACGTGGTATGCAAGAATTTCCGTAACCTGTTCATCAGTTAAGCCTGGGTTTGCTGCAAGCGCATCTGAAAAAGCGTCATTATTTGGTGCAAATACTGTGAATTCTCCATTTGGATCTGATAACGCCTCAACTACAGCAGGTCTTTCAGCAACAAGGGCGAGCAGAGTTGACAGATCAAAATTCTTCTGTACAATAGATGTAACGGGGGTGAATGCATTGGGTAGTAGAACTGTATCAACTACATGAATAATGCCATTGGTAGCTTCCACATCAGGTGCAGTTACTTGTGCTGTACCATTTACGGTAACTCCGTCTGCGCCAGCTGTAATATAAATTGGTTCTTCAGCTGCAGTTGGTACTACCTGAGTTGGTTCCAGAGCATTAGATGGAACTTCACCAAAAAGCACATGATAGAATAAAATGAATCCAATTTGCTCGTCAGTAAGTCCTGCGGGATCAACTACTGAAAAAAGGGCATTAAAGGCTTCATCTGTTGGTGCGAAGGCAGTGTAAGGGCCTAAAAACTGTAGTGTTGTGGTCAGGCCTATTTGTTCTGCTAAGGCTAACAGTGTTTCAAAGTTACCTGCTTCCTGTGCCACTTCAACAAGGCTTGGACCCTGTACTGCTACTCTATATTCGGTTGGAAGGATAACCTGATCGATAGCGTGAATTACACCATTTGTTGCACGAAGATCGGCCTGTACTACATTGGCAAAACCATTTACCTGTACGCCCGCTGCACTCGCTGTTACTAAAGCCCTTTCACCTTGTAACATTTCCACGTCCTGGCTTGAACCAAGCTGGGTTGATAAAATGGTACCACCGGTTACGTGATAAGTAACGATCTCTGTAAGATCTTCGTTTGAGAGCGATGGAATAATGTCACTTATTGCTTCAAAAGCTGCATTTGTTGGAGCAAATACTGTGAGTTCTTCAGTTGCAAGTACATCAGCTAATCCGAGTTCGACTACGAGATCTACAAGAATGCTAAAGTTTTCGTCACTTTGTGCCAGTTCTACAAGATTAGGATCTCCGGGTTCTGGATCCGGATCAGGATCTGGGGTTACTACAGTACCATTATCATCACTACATGCTGTTATCACACTTAGGCTGAATAATGGCAGCAACAGCAGTATTAGAAGTTTTGAAAATTTATATTTAAACATGATTATTAATATTTGGGGTTAGAATCTGACGTTATTTAAAGTTGTCAGCATCTTAAACAGCAAAAAAAATGTAAATCGTTTGGAGAGAAGGGCTTTTTTTAAAAAAAAATTTAAAAAGTGCTCTAATTACCTCATCTGGCCATATTTTTACTACATAATTGCTCTCTGAATCCGGTCAATTAAAGCAGGAATGATGGGATGTTTCAAAGAATTTTTCAGCTTTTCTATAAAAATTTGAGAGTATCCCAGATGATCAGCCGTTCTGAAGTGGTCGTACAAGTCTCTTGCGAATGCAGAATAATCTCGATTGTAGTAATAATAATTTATTTCAGCCCTCTTCGGTTTTATGGTATGAAAGAGAAAGTAAGATTTTGAGGGCCAATCTGTATCCGTCTCATCAAGCCATTTAACCTGTGCTTTTGGCTTATAGTGAGTATATCTTGTGCCCGGGCTTTTTGCCTTCATTTCTCCTTTTATTTCAGAAGTGGATACATTCTTTCCGATGATATCGCTGATCATTTCTGATGTAATAAAGCCTGGCCTCAGAATCACAGCATCGTCTTCACTTAAATCAACAACTGTTGATTCGATCCCGATTTTACAATGGCCTCCATCAATTACGGAAACTGAACCGTCATAATCTGCTATTATATGTTCAGGCTTTGTGGGGCTTGGTTTTCCCGACTTGTTGGCACTTGGTGCTGTTAATGGCCCGGTTTTTTCTATTAGAGCCAAAGTTATATCGTGATTTGGCATTCTCACAGCTACGGTATCAAGACCGGCAGTAACAATATCTGGTACTTCCGGTTTTTTTTTCAGGACAATGGTTAAAGGCCCCGGCCAGAACGCTTTTATCAAACGCAGTGCGTCATCAGGAATATCATGGGCAATCTGTTCCAATTGTGCGAGATTGCTGATATGTACTATAAGTGGATTTTCCTGAGGCCGGCCTTTGATTTTAAAAGTCTTTTCTACAGCAACAAGATTAAAAGCATCAGCGGCTAACCCATATACCGTTTCAGTTGGAATTGCGACGACATTTCCAGACAGAATCAGCTCATTAGCCTGTTCTATGCTTGAGATCATACAGATACTTTATTATTTAGTATGTTCACCTCATCGTACAGCATTTTCAGGTAAACAATAGCTTCATCGATGCCATTAATTTCATTTATCACAAAAGTTACGGCATCATTTTTTTGTACCACCTTAAATGTATGGCTGGAATACTTCTGCATTAGATTTAATAAGTCCTGAAATTTTCCTGTATCATAGAAATAATTGCCATTCTCTGATGTATTAGTTGGACAAAGAAGCCACATCCTTTCGGAACGGATTGTAATTTTGCTTAAGAATAACCTGGAGCCAAAAAATTTAATAACAGCTGCTTTCAAGAGGTTTTCTCCGGTTTCCGGAATTTTTCCAAACCTGTCTGACAATTCATTTTTCCATTCTTCAATTTGTTGAAGCGAGTTAGCTTCCGATAATTTTCTGTACAGGTTCAAACGCTCAACATTGTCTGATACATACTCCTGGTCAAGGTAGGCCGAGAGGTCAAACTCCACCCTGGTATCAGGATAATCCAACTCTTTTGTTTCTTCAGTAAACAATGCACTATACTCGGTTTCTTTTAGTTCTTGTACTGCATCGTTTAATATTTTGGTATAGAGATCAAAACCGATATCGGATATGTAACCGCTTTGTTCTGCTCCAAGAATATCACCTGCTCCGCGAATATCCAGATCTCTCATGGCGATATTAAAACCGGATCCAAGTTCGGAAAATTCTTCGAGTGCCGATAAACGTTTACGGGCTTCCGGTGTCAGTGATCTCACGTCTGGAGTAATGAGATAGCAGAATGCCTTACGGTTTGAACGGCCAACCCTTCCTCTGAGCTGATGGAGTTCCGATAAACCAAACTGATTGGCATTATTTATGATGATGGTATTGGCATTGGCTATATCGATACCGTTCTCGACAATATTGGTAGATACAAGTACCTCATATTTATTGAGATAAAAGTCTGCGATAATTTTTTCCAGCCTGGATGCAGGCATTTGCCCGTGTGCATATCTTACCCTGATATCAGGAACAAGTTCACGAATCATTCCTGTAATTTCCTCAATATTCCCGATTCTGTTATGGATAAAAAATACCTGTCCTACTCTTGAGGTTTCCTGAAGTATTGCATCTCTGATTAATTCGGAATCAAAACTATGTATTTCAGTATAAACAGGCTGCCGGTTTGGAGGTGGGGTATGAATGAGGCTGAGGTCACGTGCACCCATCAGAGAAAATTGAAGTGTTCGCGGAATTGGTGTAGCGGTGAGTGTAAGAACGTCTATGGTTGCACGGTAAGACTTAAGTTTTTCTTTCATCGCAACACCAAAGCGTTGTTCTTCATCAATTACCAACAGCCCGATATCTTTAAATTTTACATCTTTTGAGATCATCCGATGTGTACCTATCAGGATGTCGATTTTGCCTGCTTCTAATCTTTTAATAATGTTCTTTTGCTCAGCCTGGGTTCGAAAACGTGATAATACTTCCACTTCAACTGGGAAGTCTTTCATCCGATTGGTGAATGTTTTGAAATGCTGATCGGCAAGTATGGTTGTTGGTACCAGAATGGCGGCCTGTTTTTGATTCATCACAGCTTTGAATGCGGCACGAACGGCAACTTCAGTTTTTCCAAAGCCTACATCACCACAAACCAACCGGTCCATTGGTTGTGAAGACTCCATATCGCTTTTTACTGATTTGATCGCGTGAAGCTGATCTGGAGTCTCTTCATACTCAAACCTTGCTTCCATCTCGGTTTGCCAGGAATTATCCGGGTCGAAACTGAATGCCTGACGTGCTTTTCTCTTGGCATATAATTCGATCAGGTCTTTTGCGATATCCTTAACCTTGCTTCGTGTCGCCGCTTTTTTTCTTGCCCATTCACCTGATCCGAGTTTGGTAATTCTGGGCTGAATACCCTCCTTGCCTGAATATTTCTGAAGCTTATGAAGGCTCGTTATGTTTACATATAGTATGGAATCATCCTTATACCTTAATACTGCTGCTTCCTGAATGCTGTTTCTTACTTCAATCTTTTTAAATCCGGCAAATTGTCCAATTCCATAATCCACGTGAACCACAAAATCACCTATATTCAGGTCTTTCAGTTCTTTAAAAGAGAAGCCGCCTCTCACCCTTTTTCTTTTGATTTTGGGACGATGATATCGGTTAAAGATTTGATGGTCTGTCAAAAGTGCAAGATTGTATTCGGGCAATAGAAATCCCTCATGCAAATTCTGAATAATAATGTGGTATCTGAAATCATCAGCGGGATCACCTAAGAGCTCCTCAAAACGTTCTTTCTGATTTTCATGATCGGTGAGAATCAGGGTGAAGCTGTTATTTTTTGACTCATCCTGGATAAATTCACGAAGTAGTTTGAAACTACCGTTGAATGATGGGTGAGGAGCAGTGTTAAATGAAAAACTTCCGTCTAAACTGACACACCGGTTGAACGATCCAAGTGTAATGGTGCCATGACCTGAAATTGCATTTTCCCACTCGGTTGAAGTAAGGTAGTGCTGTTCAGGAGTTCCTGCCAGATTATCACCAATACGATCGAATAGTTCCTGGGATTTTTGAAAGAAATGATCAATCTCATCAACGATAAATTCTGCATCTTCGAGCACCATCACTGTATCTTTTGGCATATATGCGATGATGCTTTCTTTAGTGCCATTTTCAGAAAATCCGGCATTTGGGACAAGTCGTGTTTCATTCAGAAATGCAATTGAACGCTGGGAATCCGGGTCAAACTCACGAATTGAATCTATTTCATCGCCAAAAAATTCCAGTCTCACTGGGTATTCACCTGAGAAGGGGAAAACATCAAATATTCCACCACGAATGGCAAATTCACCGGGTTCATCCACAAATTTTGCTGGTGAATAGCCTTGCTCGCTCAATTTTTCAGCCAACTCATCAATTGGCAGGATCATACCCCTGGTAATTTCAATAGACTGGCTGTAAAAGATCTTTGCAGGTACAAGTTTTTCTGTTATGGCATCAGCTGAAGCCACAATGATGGATGCCTTGCCATCGTTCAACTTTTCAAGTACTTCAGAACGCTGCACAAGCACCGACATATCAACTACCTTATCGCTATCAAATGGCCGTCTGCCGGTAGGAGGGAAGAGGAAAACCTCTGTTGCCCCGAGTTGTTCAAAATCGGATGCGACAGAAGCAGCCCTGTCAAATTCACGTGTTACAAATAACAGGGTTTGCCCGTTTTTATTGAATTGGTTAAGAAGAAAAATGGCAGATGACCCAGTGAGGCCGTTAAGTTCAATATTTTCTGATTTTTCGAGTCTTTTTTTTAATTCATCAAAAGGGAAATCAGTAAGGATTGCTGATGTGATCTTGTCAAGCATTTAATCCGATTAAGTGATACATAGAAAAGATAGATTTCATGGATGAAACAAAGGAGAACGTGTAAGGAAGCGTTCATTTATAAATGCGAGTACCAGAAAAACAAGCCCGGCCATCAGATATGCAGGATATTCATCACTGTAGTTAACATAGATTATTTCATCAATTTCGGTACGCTCCAGACGGTCAATTTCGCGGTATACTTCAAACAGTTCTTCGAGGTCGGTTACCCGCCAATATTCTCCGCCGGTAATTTCCGCGATATGGATCAGCATATCTTCGTCAATATTTACCTGAACATTTTGATAACGCCGTCCAAAAATCGGATCATCTACCGGGTAAGGGGCAGTACCACGCGAACCGATTCCCATGGTATAGACCCTTATACCGAGTGTGGCAGCCATTTCTCCGGCAGTAATCGGGTCAATTTCACCGGCATTGTTCATGCCATCGGTAAGCAGGATTATAACACGGCTGTCCGCTTCACTGTCTCGAAGCCTGTTAATTGAGGTTGCTATACCCATACCGATTGCTGTTCCGTCGCGAACCATGCCCAGATCAACTGTTGCGAGTAAATTTTGAACGAGATTGTGATCGAGCGTAGGAGGGACAACTGTAAAGCTTTCTCTTGCAAAAACATTAATACCAATCCTGTCAGTTATTCTTTGCCTGATAAATTCAGCAGCAACATCCTTGGCTGCTATCAGGCGGTTCGGTTTAATATCTTCTGCAAGCATCGATGAAGAGATATCGATACTGATCATGATATCTATGCCTTCCGCACTGCGTTCAACAGTTGTATTTTGAAGCTGCGGACGCGCGAGAGCAAGTACAAGACACACGTAAGCAATCGTATACAGTAGTGGTGTTACCCAAACCAGTAAAGAACGGTAATTACCCGGAAGGTTTTTGAGCCTCATTACTGAAGAGAATGTTAGTGAGGCGCTTTTTCCGCTAAAGTAAATCCAACCTCGATAGAGAAGAAATAACGGAATAAACAACAAAAACCAGAAATATTCGGGATTTGCCCAGCTCATTTTATACCGATTTCGTTGATTCGGTTACGGGTTTGGGTATAGGCTTGATGACCCCATGCTCAGTTTCGTATTTATACTTCATGTATTTAATTTGCTCATAATTCACAATCGAAGCCGTTTCGATAAAGTCTTTTGCTTTCTGTAGTACCGATTTTGCCTGTTCAGTATCAGGATGGAAATTGGCGAACTTCACTAGATCAGCTTCATTCAGTACTTTTCGTGTAATATCGATTATTTCTGAAGGTGCCAGTTCTTTATGGAGTGATTCATTTATTTCACGTGTTGTCATTTCCAGGGCAGGGAAATTGTAAACCCGTTTCAGGTAAAAACGAATTGAATCACCCAATTTGATATAATATAATTCATAATCAGCTCTTGTATCCAATGTGTTAACCGGCGGCAGCCTGTCTACTGCGAGTTTGAGTTCATCTAATGGATTTCTGAATGGATCGGGCAGGCTTACCGGAGTCGCTTCTTTTTCCGGTTCACGATTCATGTACCATCTGTAGATCAAATAAGCCGTAAGCAGAAGTATTATCAACAAAAAAAGAAGTGGCCACCAATTACGGGCAAAAGCAAAAATCGGCTTTATCGGGCGAAACTCCTCATCACCTTCAGCGAGTGTGGTTTTAAAAAAAAGAGGCACTGGTACGGTGAAGAGAGTACTATCCTGCCCGGCTGATGTAATCATGATCTCCTTGCGGTCTATTGTCACATCATCAGTTCCAAAAAACTGAAGGGTAAAAACAAGGCTGTCCCTTCGTGAAGTTAATTGAAATCGTTGTCTTGATATCACATCAAAATCAGCTTCAAAATCACTTTCAGCAGGAAAAATGATGCTGTCATACTCACCATCGAAAACAATGGTATAGGTGAAAAGATCACCTACTCTTACTGAGTCAGTATCCACATAGGTATGTACAAACTGAGCATGTGCCTGCCCAGCCAAAAGATAAAATAAAACTTTAATGAGTAAAACCGCCTGTATCTGCACGTGAAACCTTAAACCGGAATAATTTGCCTGTAAAAATACAAAGACAACAAGATAAGAAATGGAAAAACGAATTATTGATTGATTTATTTGTAAAAATAATGTAATTGTTATGATATAATTTTCTTTTGCACTATTTTCTTTACATCATCTACAGCTCATTTAACTTACCTGATCATTTTAATAAAACGAACATTTAACGGATGCTTAAAAAACTGACCGGAATTGTAGTTCTTTTTGTTTTTATTGTATTTCTTGCTTTCCGTTTTGATGGCGGAAAAATTGACCTATCAGAAGAAATGAATATTCAGGTTCACGAAATCGAGGAAATTCCTGCTACACCGGCCCTCGATCCCTACGGCATGGCTATTCAGTTCTACGATGATGTTTTTGAAGGGCGAATTCAACGGAATGAATCCCTATATATTATACTAAGCCGTCATGGTGTAACACCTGATCAAATTCATTCTATCCAGCAACAAGCACGCGGAATCGTTAACCTGAGCCGCATGATTCCCGGCCAGCAGTACAGGATATATAAAAATGACGGACGCGCATCAGCTTTTGTCTGGAGGAATTCATCAACCGAATATACAACCATCAACTGGGAAGATGGTATTGAGATCAGCAATTCCAGTATTCCGGTGAGGACAAGTATTGCAAGTGTTTCGGGAACAATTCGCAGTTCTTTAGCCAATGCAATACAAGCCCAGGGTGTTTCGAACAGGCTCGTAGTAGAACTCGCAAATATATATGCCTGGACAATCGATTTTTATGGGCTCAGACAGGGCGATCAGTTTAAGGCCGTTTATGAAAATCGTCATGTAATGGACGAATATATCGGAATAGGAAAAATCAAGGCAGCGGAATTTGAGCATCGTGGAAATGTAATTCGTGCATATTACTATGATAACGGAGATCAGCCAGGTTATTACGATGCAGAAGGTAACAGCATGCGCCGTTCCATGATGAGGGTTCCTTTTGAATATAACCCGCGTATCAGTTCCGGTTTTTCGCATAACCGCCTTCACCCGATATTGAATCAGAGAAGGCCACACTACGGAACAGATTATGCTGCACCAACCGGAACACCAATCCTTGCTGCGGGAGACGGAGTTGTTACAGAAGCTCAATTCAGAGGTGGTAATGGAAATATTGTTCAAATTCGCCACAACAGTGTATATCGTACAGCCTACCTTCATCTTAGTCGTTTTGCGTCAGGCATCCGTCCTGGCGTACGAGTAAGGCAAGGTCAGGTAATCGGCTATGTTGGTCAGACAGGCCTCGCCACAGGCCCTCATCTCTGTTATCGTCTTTACAAAAACAATACACCAATCAATTCCGTAACATATGACTTTCCACCTGATGAAGGCCTTGCCCAGGAGCATATGCCGGCTTTTATGGCCGAGGTTCAGCGACTTGATGAGTTGTTGAATTCGCTTACAGAGCCGTTGGAAAACCTGGCATTGAATTAGCAGCAGGTTGCTATACTCTGTAAATCAGGTATTAAAAAAGCATCGCATTGAAGTTTTTTGTGACAGAGGAATACTAATTTTAACTGCTGATAGTTGGTTTTTAACGAGCAGTAAGATGTTACCTGCCGGTGCGTCGCTGGAAAAAGTTGATGAGTGGACGTATATAAGATTGATTCGTATATACATCCACCGAGTCCATCTTGTTACGGATGAAATATTCTTTCAGGTATTTTTTTTGTTCCAGTACTTTGGCGCGGTATGCAGTTCTGACAGATTTGCTGGATGTGTCAACAATGGTTTGTTCACCGGTTTCTGCATCAGTCAAGGGTACCACGCCAATATCCGGTAGTTCTTCCTCAAATTTGTCATTTATTACAATGTTTACCAAATCGTGTTTTCTGCCCGTAATGCGGTGCTGTTTTTCGAAATTACTATCTTGAAAGTCGGAAGCGAGAATTACTATAGCCCGGCGGTTAAGCAGTCGGTTTACGTAAGAGAGTGCCTCAGCGATTGATGTTCGTTTTCCTGAAGGTTCTGTAGTATAGAGCTCGCGAATCAATCGTAATACGTGTGTTCTTCCTTTTTTGGGTGGTACAACTTTTTCAATCTTTTCACTGAATAGGACCATACCTACTTTATCACCATTTTTGATAGCGCTAAATGCCAAAACTGCACATAGTTCAATAGCAAGCTCCATTTTAGTTTGCGAACGGCTTCCGAAAAATCCGCTGGGTGAGATATCAACACAAAGCATCAGGGTTTGTTCGCGTTCTTCCTCGAAAATTTTAATAAAAGGTTCGCCGCTTCGCGCAGTAACATTCCAGTCGATCTGCCTCACATCATCTCCAAAAGTATATTCACGTACTTCTGAAAACTCCATTCCGCGCCCCTTAAACGCCGACTGATATTCACCGCCGAAAATGTTGTTCACCAGTCCCTTGGTACGTATTTCGAGTTTTCTGACTTTTGATAAAATATCTTTGGAAATCATATGATTTAAAGGGGTTACCTGTTTAAATGCGATGTAAACTGTTGAGAACGTACAAAATTAAGGCAAAAGATAAATGAATCATTTAAAGTATTATTGTCCCTGCCATCAATTTACACCAATTTTACTCTGAATTAACAATTCAGTAATCTGGAAAGGCGATTATCTCACAAATATTATCATTGTTAATATGCAAGAATAATGAAAATAGGACGCCAGTTTAATAAAAAATGTGAACTTATACTACTGGAGGCAGGTAAATTGTCGGAAATGAAATCCGGAGTGAAAATTACTGTTGAGCAGGTTAACTTTGAACTGGGGCTTGAGAAAAACGAGTTGCGATCTTATCTGGAATATATGAGGGATAAGAATCTGATTGAGCTCATAACAATTGGTGGGCCTTATCTATATGGCCATATATGTTTAACAAAAACAGGTTTGACAAAAATCATGACATTGAGACGTAAGCAGTAATTGGGGAATGATCTTCTATGCTTATTTACACTGAGGTTTGTTTGTTGTTGTGCCGATAAAATTTGTAATAGGTTATAGACAATAAACAATTGATAATGGACTTTTGTAAACTGAAATGAGTGATTTCTGTTATTTGGCTGTTTTAAACAAGAATTATACCCCACTTGCTGATACAGGCTTTTCAGATGAAAGTCGACTTTGAAAGGAATCGCCGTAATTGGCCCATATCATCCAAAGAATAAAGATGATGATGTAAAATACAGCAGCTGTACTGTACTCATGAGTAAAGTCGAACGCTGTAGGCCAGTATGCCTGAACGTAACATAATATTACGGTTCTCGCTACATTTGTGATGTAGATTACAGCAATTCCAAACAGTGAAAAAAGCAATCTTGGAATCCAGGCACCTGGATATGCAATTATAAATCCGAGAAAAAGGCCAATAGCTGCAATACCGTTACAACCATCCACTATTTCAACACCGTTTGTACCGGTTATGCCAACTACACGTCCGAAATGAAATGTTGTCTCGCCAAATGCCGCAAGAATACCTGCTGTTATCGAGGCAATATTTTGAGAAAGTGGTTCATCGATTACCCCGCTTGGAAGTACCCATAATTCGTAAACTATGTACCAGATTATGTAAATAACCAATACTTTGATCAGAAACTGTGCAATCTCAGATTTGAAAAAAGACATAGAGAACTCTTAGTAGATTGTTTAGTGAAGTATAAGGATTTTATAATAATTTTTTACGGCAGAAGGTGGGGAGGATTTGCGTTATAGGATGTACGGTTTACGATATGAGTTCTGTGATGTGCGATCTGATGACAATCCCTGAGTATATATCCTGAACCAATATAAGATGAAGTTTAAGCAAAGGTGAGAAGAATTTTGGTAAAGAAATCCGCATCCGGCATCCGTTATCCTAAACCCTGTAACACCACATGTTAACAGATTACCAATAATTGTTATACCTCAAATCGTTATATCTATTTCTTTGGTTTATATACAGTATTCTTATCTTTCAGGCGTTTAGAGACTTGTGTTATGATTTGGGAAAACAGTACATATTTATGGTTTATTTTACTTCTGCCGGCAATCTATTTTGGCTATTGGTGGTATCGAAGATACCAGGTTCGCAAGCGATCCGATTACTTTGATGACCGGCTTATTACGCAATTGCGGAAAAATTACTGGAAAACCGGTGATAAAATAAGGCTTTTTTCCTTGTTAACGGCAGGCTTGTTTTTCATTATTGCACTGGCTGGGCCAAAAACAGGCACCGAGGTACGTGAGATTCAGCGGCGTGGTGTTAATATGATGGTTGCCCTTGATCTTTCCCGAAGCATGAATGCAGAGGATGTAAACCCAAGCAGGCTGAGTAAAGCGAAATTTGAACTGAACCGGCTTATTAACAGGTTGCAAGGTGATCGTATAGGCCTGCTGGTATTTACAGAAGAATCATTTATTCAGGTTCCCTTTACCACCGATTATTCAGCATTCAGGGTATTGATGGACATTGCGAATACCGACCAGATGCCTACAAGTGGCACAAATTTCAGTGCGGCAATGGAGCGTGCAATAGAAAGTTTTCAATCAATTGAGAGAAGAGATAATGCAGCGAATGTGCTGCTTTTTGTTGCTGACGGCGAAAACCATGGCCCGGATTTTCGACCGGCCATGCAACAGCTTATTGAGATGGGCGTAACGATATTCTCAGTTGGTATCGGTACGCCGGAAGGCGGTCCTATTCCGATTTATAACCAAAATGGCCAGTTAACGGGATATCTCAGGGATGCCCAGGGAAATACTGTTATTACACGCCTCGGATCAGAAACCATGCGTGAAATTGCTCAGGCATCAAATGGTGAATATTATGAAATCCGTTCTGGCAGCGATAATATAGAGCCTTTCTTTTCCCGTTTGGATGAACTGGAAAGAGGTGAGTTTTCTAGCCAGGAATTTGCAGATTACAAAAACAGATATCAAATTTTACTTCTTGTGGGTATTATCCTTTTTTTGGTCACACTTTTTGTCCCCGACAGTAAGCCCGAGAGAGACTTTATAAGGGGAAGATTTAAAACATAAATGATGAAATTGTAATTAATCATGATAAAACTATTTGTTACAGATCTTGACGGCTGTATCTCATATCCATTCCGTTCTCCTAAATGGGATGCTATACAATCAATCCGTGACTTGAATATTCGCAGCAGATCTGATGAAACCATCCCGCCGCTAACAATCTGTACCGGCCGGCCATACCCTTATGCTGAAGCTGTGGCTCAATGGCTTGATATCCGGATTCCATTTGTATTTGAAAGTGCTGGACTTTACCATTGGGATGGTAACCGTATTGAAACATCGCTGAATGGACAAGATCATATGCTTGAGCCGATTCGTGAGATGAAGAGATGGATCAGAGAACACATCCTTCCAAAATATCCTACTGCTAATATTGAGTTTACGAAAATGATGGATGCAGGTATTGTGACCCCTCATCGGAATGTTGTGGATGAGGTATTGCCCCGGATTGAAGAAAAAGTGCGAAACGATTTTCCGGGAATGTTTGTGCATTGGACCGATGTTTCCGTGAATGTACTGCTTGAGGGCAATGACAAGCTGCAGGGGATGAAGCTATTAGCAGCATCACAAAATGTGTCGTTGCAAGAGATCGCATACATTGGAGATACCGGAGGAGATATCAGCGCACTCAAACATGTAAAATTGGCTTACTCTCCAAAAAATGCTACAAGGGGTGTTAAAAATGTGAGTATAAATCTTGATTATGAGATTACTGATGCAGTGCTGGAAGCATACCGGCAGGTGACCGAGTACAATCGATCACAGGTCTGATACGGCACCATCTCTTCGGAGCAAATAATTCCATTCATCCCCGTGAAGCTGCTTTACTTTTTGTCCGTTTCGCAGCCAGTAAAGGCTGTCTGCCCTAACCAGAAAGGTCAGGTTTGTTAATCCGCTGTCTTTATATGTTGTGAGAGTATCTCCGGTAATTATCCAATTCCCCATTCCAGCGTATGGCATAAATTCCCGGGTACTGTATTGCCTTGTTTCACTATAAATATCCCGATTTAAATGCAGTTCGATATGTGTTTCCGGGCAAGTGTAGCAGGTAAAAACACCATAGTACGATGAAGGCAGGATAATTTCAGCTTCCGGAGTAACGGCTGGTTGTTCCCTGGATAATTCATTACATGCCACATGAATCCTGAAAGAAATGAATATCACCAGCAGTAATAGGATAGTGATGTTTATAAATTTATTCATTGTGACTCAAGTTTACATTTCATTAGCATTCGCTGCTCTCAGAAATTCGAGAATCAAGTAAGACTGGCTTTCAGAGATCCCGAGTTCAGCTTTAACACCGGGGTATGAATTTGACATTTCCTGGCCTGCCGGATGTCTTTGTGACATTTCAATCGGGTTGAGAATGTAATTAAGAATGAATTCCGGCTCTCTTCGATTTGCAACATTTCTTAGCCTGGGAGCGGTGATCACTGCGTCGAGCTGATGGCAGGCAACACAATATGTGTTAAAAATCTGACGGCCCTGCTCAGCTTTTTCTAAATCAATTTCTCCAAGTTCTATGGTTTCGGTAACAGGGCCTATACCATGGTTGATCTGAAATTCAGTGAGCCGATCCGAATCGCCACTGTCGCATCCAGATAACAAAAAAGCAATCATGATTAAAGTTGTCAGAGAGATTTTATAAAACATCAGAAATCATTTAGTATTTTCAAATCAGATTTTTTGTTTTTTCCACCGATTCAGCAGCCATTTTATTACGATACTTCTCGAGAAGTTCCGCCAGGTTGTTATCATACACCGATAGTATACGAACCGCCAGCAGGCCTGCATTTTTTGCCTTCCCGATTGCTACAGTTGCAACCGGAACACCATTAGGCATTTGCACAATAGAATATAAACTGTCTACTCCTCCAAGTGCTGTAGTTAGAACAGGTACACCAATTACCGGGAGAGTAGTATAGGATGCAAGCATGCCAGGAAGATGCGCTGCACCACCCGCACCGGCAATGATTACCTTAATTCCTCTTTGCCTTGCTTCTTTACCGTAGGTAGCCATTAAATCGGGAGTTCGGTGAGCAGATACCACTTTTTTTTCGTACGAAATACCGAATTCATCAAGGATCTTCACAGCTTCAATCATTGTTGGCCAATCGCTGTCGCTGCCCATAACAATACCCGCCACAGGTGATTTATCACTCATAAAATTTCTCTGTAATTATTTGAAGGGTAATTTAGCTCATCTTTAAAAGATAAAAATTCTGTGATTTATTAACTGAAATAATCCTTATCATTGTGAAATAATTTAACGTTAAATTTAATTCTGTTTTATTGGTTCCTCATGATAATTGAGTTTGAGCAAATCAGTTGGCTGGATCACAAACTGTACACATAGTGCTTTGCGTGGTGTGAAAGATCTAAATATTTTGAATCATAAAGAATTATCAAATTTATACAAATAGCAATGGAATTAGGAATCTATACTTTTGTCGAAAACACTCCAGTTTCAGGGATTGATGAAAAACGTTCGTCTTGGGAAAGAGTTCAACATTTAATTCAGGAAGCGGAGCTTTCTGATAGCCTCGGCCTGGATGTGTTTGCAATAGGCGAACACCACCGTACAGAGTACATTGCTTCGTCTCCTTCAGTTTTGCTTGCCGCTATAGCGGCAAAGACAAATCGAATCAGATTATCCAGCGCAGTTACAGTTTTAGGCTCGGAAGACCCTGTTCGAGTGTTTCAGCAATTTTCGACTCTTGACCTAATCTCGAACGGCAGGGCTGAAATCATGACAGGGAGGGGTTCATTTGTTGAATCTTTTCCCTTGTTTGGTTTCGACCTAAGTGATTATGATGAACTATTCGCAGAAAAACTTGATCTTCTTTTAACTCTGAGAAAGAATGAAGTTGTAAGCTGGAGCGGAAAGCACCGTGCATCCATCAATGGAAGAGGGGTTTATCCCAGGCCGGTTCAGCAACCGCTGCCACTATGGATAGCTGTTGGGGGTACACCGGAATCTGCTTACAGGGCAGGTGCTTTGGGTATTCCAATGGCATTGGCAATTATTGGCGGATATCCGGAACAGTTTAAACCATTTGCCGAACTACACCGAAGAGGAGCAGAAGATCGCGGACTGTCTAAACCGGCATTAAGTATTAATTCCCATGGTTTTATTGCTGATACATCTCAAGAGGCAGTAGAGATCGCCTATCCTGCATTTAAAACCACAATGGATAAAATCGGCAGAGAAAGAGGTTGGACACCAATGAGCCGCAGCCAGTTTGATGCATCGATTACGTTGAGAGGGGCTAATGTGGTTGGCAGCCCTCAACAGGTTATTGACAAAATTCTGTTTCAGCATGAAATATTCGGGCACGACAGGTTTCTTCTTCAAATGAGTGTTGGAAGTGTTCCTCAGAAAAAGCTGCTCCGGTCCATTGAACTCTTTGCAACTAAAGTAGCTCCGGTAATCAGAAAAGAGCTATCGGATACCAGGAGCGATAATCAAATTTCCACTGTTGTTTGATTTTTTTTATGCAGATTGGATTCTTTGTATATACTGGAAGTAAAGTGGAACTAAATTGAATTAGCTTTCTGTCACCAGCATTTAAGTTAAAGAATATTTAATTTGTGTAATATTATTATAGCCTAAAGTTAAATTTTTTTATACGATTTATACAACTCTTCGTGACCTGTTCATCAATAATAAATCTTTATTCACAATGTCAAAAAATATTACCCGGAAAAGTTTTATTAAAATAGCTGGAGCTGCAATTTCGGCTGTACCAATAGGGTTTCCGTCCATTATCCTGCCAAAAAGAAAAGAGAAATTAGGTGTAGCTTTGGTTGGGTTGGGTAATTACAGTACAAACTGGCTTGCACCGGGTTTGCTCAAAACCCGGCATTGTGAACTAAAGGGAATTGTAACCGGTAGTCCTGAAAAGATTCCTGTATGGCAGGAAAGGTACGGCATTCCTGACGGCAATGTTTATAGTTATGAAACCATGTATCAGGTAGCAAACAATGATGATATTGATATCATTTATGTTGTGACGCCTCCCGGCCTTCATGCACGGGATTCAATTCGCGGTGCTGAAGCCGGAAAACATGTGTGGTGTGAAAAGCCAATGGCAGTTACAGTGGAAGAATGCGAATCAATTATTGCAGCAGCATCAAGGAACCGTGTTCAGTTAACTATTGGCTACAGGATGCAGCATGAGCCCAATACTCAAACGATTATCAGGTATGGGCAGAAGCTACCGTTTGGGGCAATAAAAGAGGTACGTAGTGCAGCAGGTTATCGGGCAGGTGGTTTGCCGCCGGATGACTGGCGATTTTCTTTGGCTATGGGAGGAGGCGCATTATATGATATGGGGGTATATCCCATTAATGCGGCACGTTATGCTACAAGTATGGAGCCCGTTTCTGTAAGGGGAATTCAGTCTGTTGAAAGGGAAGAAATGTTTCTTGAAGTAGATGAACATTCAGAGTTTGAGTTGGAGTTCAGGAATGGACTTATTGCAAAATGTGAAACCAGCATGGGGTTAAATATCAACCACATTGAAGTGGATTGTGAAAATGGCTGGTACTATTTGAGGCCTGCAAGTTCTTATTCAGGAGTGGGCGGAGAGGTTAGTGATGGTACCAGGCTCGATCCTGATCCAGACCATCAGCAAGCCCGTCAGATGGACAATGACGCACTAGCCATCAAAGAAAACCGGGAGCCGTTAGTTCCCGGTGAGGAAGGCCTGCGGGATATTCAAATCATAAAAGCAATCATGGAATCGTCGGATAAAGGCGGAGAAACTATAGAGATTGCTTGGTAACTACAGTCGTTATTGCCACGAAAGTACGGAAGTATACTCACGGAGAGCAAAATTCTATTCCATACATCTCTGCTAAAATGTCTATCTTTAGGCGAAATAAGCAGCAAAAGGTATGGATTTAGAAGACAAATTAAGACAGATCAAAGAGCGATACGATGAGATCAATCAGGCCATGGCAGACCCTGCCATTTATGATCGGCCGCAGGAGTATGCCGAACTGACTAAAGAACATACTCAGCTCAGGGAACTGGTTGAAGATTATGCCCGGTGGAAATCCATAACACATCAAATTACGGGAAATGAAGATTTGGTTAAAATGGATGAAGATGAAGAGCTCACTGAAATGGCAAAGGCAGAAAACAAAGAACTGGAGCAGGAACTTGCCGGGCTTGTAGAAGAAATCAAGTTCAAACTGATTCCTAAAGATCCGGACGATTCTAAAAACTGTATTATTGAAATAAGGGCAGGAACAGGTGGAGATGAAGCCGCCTTATTTGCAGGTGATCTTTTTGATATGTACCGGCGTTTTGCTGACTCACAAAATTGGAAGATGAGTGTGCTTTCTGTGGCTGAAAGTGATAAAGGAGGATTTAAGGAAATGGTGTTTGAATTATCCGGGCAAGAGGTATACGGAAAAATGAAATACGAAAGCGGTGTTCACCGGGTGCAAAGGGTTCCTGAAACTGAATCACAGGGAAGGGTGCATACATCAGCTGCAACAGTAGCAGTTTTACCGGAAGTGAATGAGGATGTTCAAATACAGATCGATATGAAAGATATTCGTGTAGATACATTTCGATCAAGCGGCGCCGGTGGGCAACATGTAAATAAAACCGATTCGGCGATTCGTTTAACACATGAACCAACCGGCCTTGTGGTAGAATGTCAGCAGGAGCGCAGTCAGCATCAAAATAAAGAGAAAGCGATGGTTATGCTCAAAACCAAATTATATGATATCGAAATGGAAAAAATCAGATCGGAAAGGGCTGCCGACAGAAAAAGCCAGGTTTCAACTGGCGACAGGAGCGCTAAAATTCGTACCTATAATTTTCCTCAGGGAAGGCTCACTGATCACCGGATTAACCTGACTCTATATAATCTGGACGATATTTTGAAAGGAAATATTGGTGAAGTCATTAAAGCTCTGCGCATTGAAGACAACCTGGAGAAACTCAATGCAATAATGAATTAATCTCTTATTAATATAAATATTAAAATCAATCAGCTTTGAATTTTCCAAATCCATTTTACCGATGGCGTCCTCATCCATGGCATGGTCTTGAAGTTGGAGATAATCCACCTTCTATTGTAAATGCATTTATTGAGGTTACGTCTTTTGATGCAATAAAATATGAGGTCGATAAACTTACAGGTTATATGCGTGTAGACCGGCCTCAGAGGAGTTCGTCTTTGCCACCCTCTTTGTATGGTTTTATACCAAGAACATATTGCGGAGACCGTATTGGAAGTCTTTCCAAGCACACAAAAAAAGGTGATGGTGACCCGCTTGATATTTGCGTTCTGAGTGAACGGCCAATTGACCGTTCAGAGGTTATTCTAAGTGCCAGAGTAATAGGTGGCCTGCACATGATTGATCAGGGTGAGGCTGATGACAAGATAATATCCGTGTTAGATAATGATCGCTATTACAAAGAAATCAATGACCTTTCCGAGCTCCCCGATGTTCTGATAGAAAGATTAAGGCACTATTTTGGCACTTATAAACTTATTCCGGGCAAGAATGATATCGATGTATTTGTAGACCGTGTATTTGGCAGAGGAGAGGCTGAACAAGTTGTAAATGCAGCTGTAGAAGATTACAAAGATATGTTTGGTGAATAACCCTGCAAAAAAGGCATTCTGAGTCAGGATCCTCAAACTGTTTGAATAGAAGCACAAAGTTAAAAATTTTGTTATCTTACCGAGCTTAAATTTTGTGCATTAATATAACCTTATGCCAACCTGGATTTTACATACAGAATTTAAATTTGATGCTGCGCATTACATTGATGGATATGACGGCAAGTGTGGCAGGATGCATGGCCATACATATAGAGTGCATATATCTGCCAAGTCTCATACGCTAAATCCATCAAAATACCTGCAATCTCCCGATATGGTGTGTGACTTTAAAGAATTAAAATGGGCAGCTGCTGATGGTAAAAAAGGCGGGCTCGACCATACCATTCTGAATGAATCGATACCTGTACCTACAACTGCAGAAAGAATTGCTGAATTTATTCATAAAGAGACCAAATCCAGAATCCCCCACGAAATAGATTTGAAAGTAACTGTTTGGGAAACTGAAACAAGCTGGGTTGAATACACAGACAAAGATGTTTAAAACCAAAGAGTTAAACATATCAAAAGCTTCTCCGGAAATATATTCCAGTGTGAAATACCCTCTGATGGAGGCATTTTACACGATTCAGGGTGAAGGTACACACTCCGGGAAGCCAGCCTATTTTATACGCCTTGCCGGTTGTGATGTCAAATGCTGGTGGTGCGATGTAAAAGAGAGCTGGGATGAAACCAAACATCCAAAGATTACGGCCGGTGAGATTGTGGGTAATGCAAAATCTTCGAATGCGTCCTTTGTTGTCATCACTGGCGGAGAACCTTTACTTCATAATCTTGAACCCTTGACTTTAAGCCTGAAGCAGGCTGGCTTGATGGTTCATCTGGAAACAAGCGGTTCATCACCATTAACTGGTCAATTAGACTGGATTACTTTATCACCTAAAAGATTTAAAAAACCACTTGATGAGATTTTTCCGTATGTAGATGAATTAAAAGTAGTTGTTTTAAAGAAAAAAGATTTGGAATGGGCTGAAGAGAATGCACAAAAGTGCCCTTCCGATACTAACTTACTGTTACAGCCTGAATGGGATACCCCCACAAGTATTCCATTAATTGTAGAATATGTGAAGATGAATCCGAAATGGAGAATAAGTCTTCAAACTCACAAATTCATGAATGTCCCATAGAGTTTATTCGTTTGATTTCCAAACATTTTAAATCGTTTGGCTATGGATTACAGTAAATCATCCGTAATAATTACAGGTGCAAGCCAGGGAATAGGCAGGTGCATTGCATTAACCTTTGCAGAGCATACCTCAAGGCCACTGGTTCTAATCGCACGAAACAGAGAGAAACTTGATATCACCAGACAGAAGTGTATTGACTCTGGAGCTGAAAAGGTTGAAATTTTTCAGTGTGATTTATCACTAAGTGGCGAAGCTGAAAAAATTGTCTTACCTGTTGAATTCCCTGAGCCCGCAATACTGATAAATAATGCAGGTTCATACCTCTATAAACCACTTGAGAAAACAACAGATGAGGAATTTCATCATCAGGTTGATGTAAACCTGTTTTCTGCTGTTAATACTGTTAATCGTTTTTTACCTGGTTTTCAAAATAAAGACAGGGCACTGATCATCAATATTTGCTCGGTAGGCGCCTTAAAAGGGCTGGGTGACAGTGGCGCTTATGCAGCATCTAAACATGCACTGCTTGGCTATACCCGGTCTTTAAGGGAAGAATTAAAGAATTCAAGTGTTGGTGTTACCGCTATTAACCTGGGGCAAACTCATTCAACATCATGGGAAGGGTCGTCTGTAAGTGAAGAAAGGCTGATTGATCCAGTCGATTTAGCCATGTTACTGATTTCATTTACAAAATTATCGGCAAGGACACTTGTTGAGGAGATCATAATACAGCCCCAGAATGGAAGGGTTCCTTCCATGTAAGAGAATTACTTTCTATATCAAGTAATATCCGATAAGTATTAATAAAAATTAATAAAAGAAACGTATTTATTGGTGCCTTATGGATTAGTATTCAATTCTTCTTTAGAAGACATGCAATATCAATTATATGCATTTATTAATAAATATTAATTATTTTAAATAATATTTAATAAATGATTATGGAATTTTATATTTTCAAGGGAACAAATATCCACAAAGGTTGTAAATGATACTGTAATATCGTCACCGATATTACTTGTTGTACCCCGAAAAGCCAACGTAGTTAGGAAAACCCGGTTGATAGCCGGGTTTTCTGATTTTTTGTTATGGTATTGTATTTAGAAAAGAGAGTTGTCGTTAATCTGATCAGTATTTCCCATACCAACGATATTGTTTTTTTCTGATGAATTGGCTTAGTTTGCTAAGAAACCATGAATAATCAGATCGTCAAACTATGCCACTGCGACTAATTGAAATTGTTGTTCCCGGGAAAGCGAGTAATGAATTTAAAAAACTATTAACTGATGATTCTGTAGAACATTACTGGAATGACAGATCAGATAGCAGCGGGTTTCTTCTTAAAGCATTAGTTGACGCGAATAAAACAGAATCATTTCTTGATAAAGCAGAAAAAATTTTTAAAGAAGATAAAGGTTTCCGGATAGTTATATCCTCAGTTGAGGCAACTTTACCAAGAATTGAGTTGGAAGAAGAGGGTGAAACTGGTAAACCAGTTGAGAAGAATGAACCCTGGAAAGAACCGCTTAGTGGTATTCGAGTAAGTCGAGAAGAACTATACAATGATATATTGGATAGCGTTCAGCTGAACCGTGTATACATTGCCATGGTTACTCTTTCAACAATTGTAGCAGCATTGGGAGTATTGAGGGATAATACAGCAGTAGTGATTGGTGCAATGGTTATTGCCCCATTGCTTGGCCCAAATGTTGGCCTGGCACTTTCAACCACACTGGGTGATTTCAAGCTTTTTGGAAAATCAATAAAAACTAACCTTGCAGGTCTTGCGGTAGCATTATTGCTCTCAATAGGATTGGGTATTATGTTAGAAGTTGATGAATCGTTATACCAGATTACCAGCAGGACGGAGGTCCATTTATCAGACATTACACTTGCCCTGGCATCAGGTGCAGCAGGAGTACTAGCATATACCATCGGTATGTCGGCCGCGGTTATTGGAGTAATGGTTGCTGTTGCTTTGCTGCCGCCACTTGTAACAGCTGGGCTGCTTTTAGGAGATTTTCAGTTAGAGTTGCCTATTATGCCTTTCTTCTGCTTGTAACAAATGTAATTTGTGTTAATCTTGCCGCAGTAACAACATTTATACTGCAGGGCATCAGGCCCAGAACCTGGTATAAGGCTGAAAAAGCTAAGAAAATTAACAGACTTGCATTTGTAATCTGGATGTTTTTGGTGCTGGTTCTGGGTATAGTGATATGGTTATCATAATAGTTATTCTGCTGTGTTCATTTCTGCTGATCTGGCATTCTCAATGAATTTCGGATATTTACTCCTGCGAACTGCACTTCCGGAAAATATCTGGTTATAGAATTCTTCTGTAATTTCCGACCATTTGAAGTGACCGTAGTTCAGAATCTGCTCTCTTGGTTTAAGGTCATTAAGTTTTCCATATTCTGCTTTTCTGTTCCATGGACAAACATCCTGACAAATGTCACAACCAAATATCCACTCACCAATTTTGGCTTGATCTTCTTTTGGTATGCTGTTTTTTAATTCAATTGTGAGATAGGATATACATCTGTTACTATCAATACGGTATGGTTCATGGATCGCATCAGTCGGACAGGCATCAATACATTCAGTGCAGGTGCCGCAATGATCTGTTACCGGCTCATCGTAAACAAAAGGAACGTCAACAATCATTTCACCTATTAAAAACCATGAGCCATGTGTCCTGTTTAACAGGTTGCTGTTTTTCCCGATCCATCCATTTCCAGCCCGCTGTGCCCATACTTTATCCATTACAGGTGCCGAATCTACAAAAACACGGCCATTTATATCGCCAAGTAACAATTTTGTGTAATCAAAAAGGTTTTTCAGCTTTTTCCTGAATACCTTATGGTAATCACGTCCACGAGCATATTTTGCAATTTTTGGCCCATGATACTCAGCATCGTATTTTTCATTCGCTTGATATCGATAGCTTGCTATCACACTAATAACACTTTTTGAGCCGGGAACTAATTTGGAAGGGTCAATTCGTTTATCAAAATTATTTTCCATCCAACTCATGTCGGCATGAAGATTTTCTTTGAGCCACTGTTCAAGGCGATAGGCTTCTTCATCAAGGCTGCATACACGTGCAAATCCGCATCGATCAAAACCCAATTCCAATGCCTTTTCCCTAACTTTTTGAGTAGTAGTTATAATATCCATAATGAGATATTTATTAATTGCATTATTATAAATGCTCAAAAACTCAGGATAGAAATCCCAAATAGATATCAGAGTTTTTCTATGACCATAGCAGATGCACCTCCACCACCGTTACAGATACCGGCACATCCGTATTTTCCATCCATGTTTTGAAGTGCGTTCAATAGTGTGACGATTATCCGGGCACCGGAGCAACCGATTGGATGGCCAATACTGACTGCTCCCCCGAAGATATTTACTTTTGAGGAGTCAAGCTCAAGAAGCCTGTTATTAATAAGGGAAACAACTGAAAAGGCTTCGTTAATTTCGAAATAATCTGTTTGTTTTATTGAGATGGCAGCCCGATTTAATGCAATCGGAATAGCATCTGCCGGGGCAGTTGTAAACCATTCGGGAGATTTGGCTGCACTCGCGTGGCTTAAAATTCTTGCAAGCGGTTTTAAACCAAGCTTGTTAGCTTTTTCCTCGCTCATTAATAGTAAAGCTGCCGCTCCGTCATTAATACTGCTTGCATTCGCCGCTGTAATGGATCCTTCCTTGTCAAAAACCGGCCTTAGATGAGGAATTTTTTCAAAATTCACTTTTTCAAGTTCCTCATCCATACAAATCATTGAAACCTCACCTTTTCGGTCTTTTACTTTAAGCGGAACGATTTCATCCTTAAAAAAGCCTTTTTCGTGAGCAGCTATTGCTCTTTTATACGATTCGACAGCGTATTCATCTTGCTCAGTTCTGCTTATGTTGCACTCTTTTGCACACAATTCACCGGCGCTGCCCATATGGAAGTTATTATAAACATCCCACAATCCGTCTTTTATAATTCCATCAACTGCTTCAGCATTTCCTAATTTTGATCCGAAACGATGTTTCTCAAGATAGTATGGTACATTACTCATGCTTTCCATACCGCCTGCAACCATTATATCATTTTGGCCAAGCGCAATCTGATCAGCAGCAATCATAATGGCCTTCATACCTGAAGCACAAACTTTGTTGATGGTTGTGGCAGGTGTGTTCTCCGAGAGTCCGGCCTTTAAGGCCGCCTGTCGCGCTGGTGCTTGCCCAATTCCTGCACTAAGTACATTTCCCATTACAACTTCTTCAACATCATTTGGTTTGATGCCGCCATTTTTAATTACTTCGTAAATCACTGCAGCCCCAAGTTCTGGAGCACTGAATGACGAGAGGCTGCCACCAAAAGAACCAATTGGAGTTCGCTTTGCGGAAATAATGACTACTTGTCTCATTTCGAAATTATTTAAGAAGTTAAAGCCAAGTCGACGTCATGAATTAGGTCTTCAACATCTTCGATTCCAACAGATAATCGAATTAGTGAATCGGAAAGTCCGGCTTTTTCCCTTATTGCTTTCGGAATAGAACCATGAGTCATGGATGCAGGATGACTGATCAGCGATTCAACTCCGCCAAGGCTCTCAGCCAAGGTGAAAATTTTAGTAGATGCCATTAATTGTACAGCCCGTTCTATTGTATTGTCTTTAAGGCTGAAAGAAATCATTGCACCTGAATCTTTCATTTGCCGTGCAGCCAATTCAAATTGGGGGTGGTTGGGTAGACCTGGATAATGTACATGTTCAACTTTATCATGCTCATTGAGAAATAATGCGATTTTTTTTGCATTTTCAACCGATCGTTCCACTCGAATATGCAATGTCTTGATTCCGCGAAGTGTTAGATAACAATCCATAGGACCGGGTACAGCTCCGGTGGTTTTTACCTGGAATCGTATTTTCTCCATGAATTCCTCATGATTCGATGCAACGGCTCCTCCAATTACATCAGAGTGACCACCAAGGTATTTTGTTGTAGAATGCATTACAATATCAGCTCCGAGTAACAGTGGCTGTTGCAGATATGGAGATGCAAATGTATTGTCTACCGCACTTAGTATTCCATTTTGTGATGACATTTCAGCAACAGCCTGGATATCAATAATTCTAAGGAGGGGATTGGTTGGTGTTTCAATCCAAATAAGCCTGGTATTTGGATTAATAGCAGCTTCAACCTGTTGTATATCAGTCATGTCAACAAATGAAAAGCCAATACCGTATGGTTCAAAGACTGAAGTAAAAAGTCTGTATGTTCCGCCATATAAATCGTTGGTAGATATTACATGGTCGCCTGGTTTTAGCGTTTTTATGATGGCATCTATTGCACCCACCCCGCTTGAAAAACATGCGCAGAAAGTGGCTTCTTCGAGACCTGCGATAAGCTTTTCAAGTGCAGTTCTGGTTGGATTACCAACCCGTGCATAATCATAACCGAGATGCTGATTGGGAGCCTTTTGTACATATGTTGATGTCTGAAAAATGGGAGGCATTACAGCCCCTGATGTTTCTTCAGGTTTTTGGCCGGCATGTATGGCTTTTGTGTTAAACTTCATAAATCATCAAAAATTAAATGCCCTCTCTATTGAATCTGCTTCTTCGTTCATCCCGAGCTCAAGATATACACCTCGAAGTATATTCATGTACTCCATATTTTCAGAAGTCATTTCTGTAAGGCGTTCCCAATATGGGAGTGAAGACTGCATGTATTCATTGCTTTTGCTTCTTAGACCTTCAGCCAGTTCATCTTCAATATCGAGTTCTGAGAGATGATGTAAAAGATGGGAAGCTCTCATGTAGAAAGTTCCTAAACGAAAATTATTTTCTTCATTCGATGGAATTACGGAATCAAGCGAAGAAAAAATTTCACGAGATTCTTCAAGAATTCTGATAGTTTCATTGATATCATTTTCAGATGAAACTGTGTTATCAGGGTTGCCGGTTAACTGATTGACTTTTGCAGAAAAAATATAAAATAGCTCTGTGGCCAGACTCATTCTGTAATTAGTACGGGCAGGATATTGTTCGGAAAGGTTTCTTAATATCGTAACTGCAGTATCATGTTCATTGTTCACAATCAGTGCATTCACAAGGCCATGAATGTAGTAATCCCTGTCCGGAAATTGATTAGATAGATCGGTATAAATAGATATTGACTCTGAATGATTGCCGGATTCCAGATATAAATAAGCAAGCTTCTCCTTAATTTCGGGCCTGGTTTCTCTGGCAATACTATTTGCAGCGATGAGGGTATTTATGGCCTCATTCAGGTGCCCTCTCCGGTATTGAGTTGTCGATTTCAGGGAATAGGTAACCAAACTATCCGGAATAATCACAATAGCATTATCGAGATGAGCAATAATATTATCAAAATGAGTGTCATACGTTTCTGACCGGTCCTCCTGGAGGAGGCGAATTCCACTACTCTGTTCAGAATTCCATGCTCGTTTTAATATATCATCAACTTTTACACGAGCGTTTTGAAGTGATCTGACATCATCCGCAGTTGCTCGTAAATTTTGATAGACAGGTTTGCGGTGAGCCGGATTACGCATAGTATGTGCATACTCGTATAATATCTCGGCTTTTTTAACTCGTAATTCTTCGTTTCCTGGATTGCTTCGTATGCGTTGATTTAGCTCGGCAATCTGAACATCATAACTATTCGAAGAGCTTACTGATTCAGCGGGAGTATTTGATTGTTCTACAGTTGCACAAGAAAGGGTAAAAAAAATCCCGAAGGCAATTCCTGTAAGAATTGCCATTCGGGTATTAACAAAAATCATATAGGTAAATCTTAGTGTTTAATCGTCAAATCCAGCTCTACTCATCGCGTTCTGAGCTTCCTCTTCCATTCCAAGGGTGGTGTAAACCTGAAATAGTGATTGCCAGTTTTCCGGATTGTCAGGATTCAATTCTGCAGCTCTTTCATAATGTCTGAGAGCTTCTCTGAGATTATCCCTTGCCCTGTCATCATACTGCATTGCTTCCTGGTTATCCGTAGTATTGTTTCTGCGCTCAAAAAGATTGGCAGCACGATTTTGATAAATAATTCCCAGAATGAAGTTCGCTGATTCGCTTTCAGGTTCCAGTTCTACAACACGTTCCATTTCACGAATGGAGATTTGAGTCAATTCATCAATTTCACGCTCTTTAGCATTGATTTCCTGATTAATTTGTTCGATTTGTGCTTGTGTTTGATCCAGTTCCTGTCCACGCTGGTTACGGGCAGCCTGTCGAAGGTCAAATATACGCTGGTATAAACCAGACACCTCAGCAGTTATCCTGTCTACACTTTGATAGATCTGTGTACCCAGAACGCGTCTGTATTGGGGGTTGTCCGGTTCAGAAGCAATCAGGCCTTCAATAAGTTCGATAGCCCTGTCTCTGTCGCCTTGCTGGATGTAGGCATCGGCAAGGAATTGTACAAATACCGATTCATTTGGAAAATCACCAATAGCCCTGTTCGTCATTTCAATTGCATCATCATATTGATTATTAAAAAGATAAAGGCTTATGATATACTCATAATCATCTACCTGTGGTTGCGACATCAGGCTTATTGCAGTTTCGTAGGTTGAAATTGCATTCTCAATATCATTCATCTGAAAATGAGTGGATGATATTACCTGAAACGTCATTGCACTGTCAGGATTGATGGTTGCTGCATTTAGAAAATGAGCCAGTGATACATGAAAAGGATTGGGTGTAGCATTGAACAAGCTATCATCATTTTGGATATTCACACCCATATTGTATTCATCTGCCCAAAAAGATATAATAGAATTATTCAATTCTTCAAGTTCAGATGGTGTGTCTTCAAGCCCTTCCATAATCTCTTTAGCAGTATCAAATGATTCTTTTGCTCTTGCATAGTATGGCCTTCTATCTTCCGGATTCTCAAATGTTTCAGCCTGCGATGCCAAAACAAGCCCCCTGTAGTAGTGTGCAACGTGATTTGCCGGGTCAACTTCAATTGCCTGATCGGTTGCAGCAAGTGCTGATTCAAAATCTCCTGTCAATATGCCAATTTGAACTTCATTCACAAATGGATCGGTGGTTTCACACGCCCAGAGCAGCCCAACGATTGCAAAAATTAGAAGAAATGGTTTATAACTTTTCATATCTGTTGTAATGTCGTTGTTTTTTTTATTTAGTGAATCACAATAAAGTAACCATATAAACATCTATCTGCAATATCTGCATACCTCAATATAGATACATCTGTGGCTTTGATTTAGATTGTTTTCAAACTTTTATAATGTATTTTTAAGTAAATGTTTCAAATCAATCCCTCATTATGGCTAAGCTTATTGTTGAAACTGTTTTGGCACCATCTGCAATCGGACCCTACAGCCAGGCAGTTATTCATAACCAAATCGTTTATTGTTCCGGGCAAATTGCACTCAATCCAAAAACAATGGAAATTGTAGTTGGTGGAATAGAAGAACAAACAAAAAGGGTAATGGAAAACCTTAAGGAAGTTTTGAAAGAGTCTGGGAGTAACTTCTCAAAAGTACTTAAATGCACCATATTTCTTGCGGATATGAGTGATTTTCCCGTGGTGAATGAAATCTATGGAAGCTATTTTGACTCACGCCCACCTGCCAGGGAAACGGTTGCTGTAAAAACACTTCCGAAAAATGCACTGGTTGAAATAAGTTGTATTGCAGCGCTTTGAGATTGTGCTATTTTTTTAAGTGAAAAGCTGAAGCGAGAGCGTAAGTCCCGATAAGCATGTCGGGATGAAAAGCTGGAGCAGAGCGAAAGTCCCGGCAGTCGTGCCGGGGTGTACCGAGCGCCAGCTACAGTTGTGATTTTGGCACAGCGATGCTAACAGGTTTATGAAACCTGACTGCCAATATTGATATCAAATATGAAGATTTCATCACTTTCCACAAACCGCATTCCACATTCCACAAAATGGATATCAATAAAATCCAGATAAATTATAAAAACCGGGCAGTTATTGTATCGTGGCAGAGTGTGCAATCTTGTTTCCGGCACCATCATACACCACAATTTCTACCCTGTTTGTTGATGAAGGCCTGAATAGCGGGTTATAATAAATCAACCAGTTTTTTTCAGGATCATATTCTACAAGCCCTCTAAGTCCGTTTACTGTTATGCCTGATCTTGCAAAATCAATTCCGGTTTCCGGGTCCCTGGCCGGAACAAGAATAATATGATTTCCGGCCAGATTACGGCTCAGCCTTGGGTTGCCTACCCGCGGCGGGGTATTATCTTCAGCTATTACCAGGCTACTGATTTCCCTGAGGCTGCCTCTGATCATTCCATCAGTATTGGTGGCGTTCATAAAAAATCTTCGGTTTCTGAATTGATCTAACGAAAAAAGTGCAAGCCTTGGATTGTCTCTCAGATATTCAGGCAAAATTATGCTGAATTCGATATTCCTGTGGATTGGAAGCCTGTCCGGTTCAAAGTTTATGTAGATCTCATCACGTGTATGAATAACATTCATTCGTAATTGTAAAGTATCATGAAGGGCATCCTCAGGAAATGTTAACCAGGTTCTTTTGTCAGGCGTTGATAACGTGGCTTTTCTACCCGGACTTATCTTTTTCTCGATAAAGCTTCCCGGAACATATTTGTAAGGTGCTTCATTTTTATAATAAGCTATATTATCGTTTGTGGAAGAAATCAAAAATGGATCTCCATGATCAATAGCGAGATATTTCCAGTTGAACAGAGATGCAGTTTCAACTGATGGTGGAGCAGGGTAGGGTGGAACATAAGTAATTTCCCGGTTTGATAACTTCTGATTACCACGCACATGAATGGTTACCTCGGCAATCGAATGATTTCCGTTAATATCCGATGCAATAATTCTGATTGGGTATCTGCCAATTTCAAAGGGAATAATTCCGTGATTTTGAACTGAGTGATAGAATGGAAGCTTGTTGCCAGTTATTTTATAAAGTCGCTGAAAGCCTCTTCTTGATTCCGCGAGTATGGGATATGAGCGGTCTAAAAACATATGGCGAGCTGCAGTATGAGGGAAGTAATCAGCGCGGGACTTAAAGAGTGTATCCGATTGATGCACCATAGTTAAGGTGTGTACTGCATAGATATTTGGTGTGTCATTTGCACGGTCGTGAACATTTACTGCCAATCCAACTGGCCCATGAACTGTAACTTCACCAAAATTATAGCGGTTGCCCGACCTGGTTGCATTGATGATTTGATGGCCTTGCAATCTCAGAGTTTCAGGGTCGAGATGTTCAATTGCAAGCTGCCTGAATACGGGGGGTATAGTATCGCGTACCCTAAGGTTGGTTAGAAGTGGATTGAATGGATAAAAATCAGGGGTCCGCAGTTCAAAATGAAGATGAGGGGGGCCAACGCCGGTGGATCCTGTAAATGCAATCAAATCACCTTGTTTGTACCTGATGTTTTTGTGTTCAATCACTACATCAATGGCAGCGCTGTAATCTATAAACCGAATCGAATCAGCAATTGCCTGTAAACCTGGCTCAAAACGATTGAGATGCGCATATACGGAGTAACTATCGTCATCGTGTTTTAAAAAGATAACGTTTCCGTATCCATAGGGACTCATCCCTATCCGGTATACTACAGCATCGCGCGTTGCAAAAACCCTGTATCCTTCACGTCCCCAGGTTCGAATATCAAGCCCTGCGTGCAAATGCGCCGAACGGGTTTCTGCGAAGGTTGAAGATAGAAGTGTGCTGGAATCGGTAGGCCAGAGATAACTTACAGTATCTGCCAAAAAGGATAGAGGTTGCGATTTAATCGCGGGTGTCGACAATTGAATTGCAAACGCAATAATGAATAAAAAACGCAACTGTCTATCGAACATATACAGTTAATAATGAAAGGTTGTTATGTAGTGATGCGTTTACAGTATCACCGGGTATGATCGGGCTTACCCCTTGGGGTGTACCTGTAAAAATTAAATCACCCGGATATAATGTGAACTGTTTTGATAAGTATGATATGATATCTTCACACGAAAATAGCATTTGTGACGTATTTCCGCTCTGCCTGATCTCGCCATTAACGTTAACCATGATGTCCAATTGTCCAAGGTCTATCTCTGGTGAGTAGTCAACAAAGTTCCCAACAGGGGCGAATGTGTTAAAGCCCTTTGAAAGTGACCATGGCAAGCCATTTTTTTTAGCTGAGGATTGTAAATCTCTTGCAGTGATGTCCAGGCCTACAGCCAGCGCCTTTACGGATTTGAGAGCATCTTCCGGCTCAACCATTGTGATTTCAGAACCGATGAGAAGTACAAGTTCAACTTCGTGATGAACATTGTTAGATGCTTTGGGAATGAGAATGGTTTCGCCATTGAAGATGATGCTACTGCGCGGTTTCAAAAAAACAACCGGGTCTTCGGTCATTTCACTTTTCATTTCTTCAATGTGTTTGGCATAATTCCGGCCAATACAATAAATGGAGCCAAACTGTAAACCGGGGTAATCAGGTATGTTGAATTTCATAACCTGAAAATAAAAAAAGCCCTGATAACAGTGTTATCAGGGCTTAAAAAAGTTGAAAAATATTTTAAACGGGATCGATGTTAACGAATTTTCGTCCGCCTGTTTTGGTCCGGAATGATACGGTGCCGTCGATGAGCGCAAAAAGTGTGTCATCACCGCCTCTTCCTACATTTTCTCCGGGGTGAAATTTTGTGCCACGTTGGCGTACAAGAATGTTGCCTGCGCGAACCGCTTCACCACCAAATTTCTTTACACCCAGACGCTTTGATTCAGAATCACGTCCGTTCCTGGTTGAGCCTTGTCCTTTCTTATGTGCCATAATTTACCTCTTAGTTAAGAAATTTTCTCAATTTTGAGTTGGGTGATTGGTTGCCTGTGGCCTCGCTTAACCCTATATCCTTTTCTTCGTTTCTTCTTGAAAATAATAACTTTGTCGGCTTTAAGCTGATCCACTATGGAGGCTTCAACTTTCGCGCCTTCAACAGTTGGTTTACCGACTTTTACTTTACCATTGTCATCTTTTACAAGCAGAACGTCTTCAATTGTTACCTTTTCCTCATCAGAAAGCCGGTTCACAAAAACAGTTTGATTTTCTTCTACTTTATATTGATGGCCGCCAATTTTAACGATAGCGTACATTGCTGAAATAATTACTTGTTGTTTCTGAATTTTATATAGACACCAAAGATATAGTTTTTTTCAATAAATTAAAATCAACTCAATTATCCTTTTTTAATTAATTAACTCCTGTGCCAAAAAAATTCTGATCGGTTCCTTATATAAGGAATGATTTCTATTCATTAGTGTTCTCTTATATGCGTAGTTTTTAACGTATTTTGTGAATACAGATTATTATCCTGTTGAAATTAGTTATCAAACAGATTTATTTTCTATATAAAATCGAAAAACTCAAAACAGCTTACAGATTCATGAGCAAATTACCCGATTTACATAAACAGGCATTTAGATATAAAAATACAAAAAAACTACAGCGTGATGGCGGACGTGCATGGATAAAGGATTCTCAGCTTTTTGAATCAAGAAAAGGGGCGAATGGCAGGCTTATTACAATTGATAAAGGCCCAGAAAAAGGTATGACTTCTTCACAAAACTGAAGGGTTTAAATTGATTAAAGCTGTAGCGATTCTGATATTACCTGATTACCGGCTCCGTAGAAAATTCATAATTGAACGGAAGTGAATGTTCAAACTCCA
>PWLN01000418.1 GCA_003559375.1 Balneolaceae bacterium
CGGGAAAGATTTTGAATAAAGAAAGTCGTTGAAAAAGTATATTTTCCGGAAAGCATAGATCAAAAAGAGAACCTGCCCAAAAAAGAGACCGGGCTTTCCGGCTCAGCGAGCCGGGCTACAGTACCGCGGGTCGCTGACCCGCGCGGGGAAAAGACTTTGAATAAAAATAATTGGGTAAAAAAGTCTATTTTCCGAAAAGGGTAGATCAAAAAAGATTTCGCGTTACCGGCTCAGCGACCCGGGGTACGGTATTTCGGGTAACTTAATTTAAAATGTGTAACTTTAGCTAAGGCCTGACGTATCGGATCAGCCCCAAAGGGATGCCTATGGCACGACCCGATGTACATTTATTATGGAAACACTTTTTATTGTTATTGGCGCATTATTTATTATCGCGGGAATTATTGGGGCTTTTATTCCCCTATTGCCTGGTCCGCCGCTGAGTTATATTGGCATATTGATTCTTCATTTTATCAAAGGTGGGTTATTCAGTTGGCTTTTTTTGATATCCTGGGGTATCGTAGTGGTGATTGTGGTTACCTTGGACAGCTTTATGCCTGCAGAAGGATCGCGCCGGATGGGTGGCAGTAAATTTGGTATATACGGGGCGTTGATAGGCGCACTGATCGGCCTGTTTTTCTTTCCACCGGCAGGTATTATTGTCGGACCGATTGTCGGAGCATTTATCGGAGAGTTTATTGCCGGGAAAGAATCCGGATCAGCTCTGAGGGCTGCGATGGGATCTTTTGTAGGTTTTTTAGTTGCAGTTGCCCTTAAAGTTGGTGTAGCAGTTATTTTGGCATATCATTTCTTTATTCATCTCTGATCTTCAGGATCGTGCAAGATTTTGAAGCTGTCGGTTATCTCAACACGTTTTAGTTACGATGTTGAGTCATTGCATACGAAAAACAATTGAATAAATCTGTCGCCATTCACCTGACTTGAATAAAAAAGGCCGGTATTATATATCATAATATATAAATACCAGCCCATAATGAGATTTAAAAAAATGGAAAAACAGATTACTGCTTGGCAATCTGACTGGCCATGATAAACAGCGGCTGGCCTTCAAATACGTTGTAGTACGGCCTTAAACGTTCCGTGTTGTAATATTTTTCAACGTCAACAACCTTGCTCATACTTGTTACGATTTCAAGATCAGTGCTGCCATATTTACCGTTGCTCAGTACAACAAGCTTGCCAAATTCACCCCTCATTGTAAGGTCGAATGCAATGTTTCCGAATGCCATTGGTGCAATGCTATCGATGGCATCAGGATTACCGCCACGAACAGTATAACCCAGTTTCTGATTAATGACTCCGATTTCCCTGCCATTATTGTATTTGGCTGAACGCTTCTTGACTTCAGAAGAAACAATATCACCAATACCACCAAGCTTTTTATGCCCGTATGCATCGGCTTCTTCGCCTTCAAATACCATATCTCGTCCTTCAATCATGGCGCCTTCAGAGATCATGACCATTGAGTATTTGCTTGAATGTCTGTTCCGGTCTCTTACCATGATTTCAGTAAGATGTTCGAGATCAAACTTATGTTCCGGGATCAGGCAGCGGTGGGATGCGCCTGCAAGTGTGGGAAGCATAGCAGTGAAGCCGGCGTATCTTCCAAACACTTCCATAACAAGGAAGCGCTCATGAGATCCGGCCGGAGTACGCAGGTCGTTCGCAAGCTGTATGGTTCGTGAAATACAGGTACTGAAACCGATACAGTAATCGGTGCCCGGTACGTCATTATCCATTGTTTTGGGAATAGCCACCACATTAAATCCTTCTTTGTGCAGCCTTACACCATAGCTAAGAGTGTCATCACCACCAATGGGTACCATTGCATCAATGCCCATGAAATCAAGATTTTTAAGAACTTCACCAGTGAGGTCATTGATATCTTCCTTGTACTTATCTCTGTATTGTTCCGGTAGATCTTTTTTTGAAACCTTGCTGGGATTGGTTCTTGAAGAGTGCAGGAAAGTACCACCAGTTCGTGCTGCCCGGTTTACAACTTCTTCCGTTAACTCATAAAAATTTTCACTGTTGTCTGCATCTTTGTCTCGAATCACATCAATCATTCCTCCCCAGCCTCTGCGTATTCCAATCACTTTATAACCTTCGCGTATGGCACGGATCGTTACCCCTCTGATTGCAGGATTCAACCCGGGAACATCTCCTCCTCCCGTCAAAATTCCTATTACACCTTTAATCTTATTTATGTTAGCCATATGTAAATTCTCTAATGGTTTAGTTACAATTTTAATTCAGTTCAATTCATAAATATACTATTATAAGATGAATTATGAGTATTAAGTCTTTGAAAAATTGTGAAAACCCTTTGTAGAGTGTTCAAATTCAGTACTTCATGTAATCATCAAATTTTTTGATTTATTCATATTTCATATGAGTTTAATGACAACTGCCTGAATTATGAGTTATATAAATATTCACATTCCCTCGCTGTATGAAGATCTCAAGGAGAGCCTCACCGAGATAAAGAAATTTCCAAAGCGTATCAGAAATTCCCGCCGGATAGTTGATAACGCACTTGCCGATGGCAATACTTACTATGGAATAAATACAGGTTTTGGCGTACTTGCAACTCAAAGGGTTTCAGCAGAAAAGCTTACCCAATTACAGAGAAACCTTCTGTTGTCGCACGCTGTTGGTGTTGGTGATTATGTGCCTAAAGAAATCTGCAGGCTGATGCTTCAGCTTAAAATTCATTCACTCGGAATAGGATATTCCGGAATTTCTGAGAGAACTCTAAACAGACTTATCACCTTATTGCAGCAAGACCTGATACCGGCTGTACCACAGAAAGGAAGTGTTGGGGCTTCGGGAGATCTTGCCCCGCTTGCACACATGTCTCTGCCACTTCTTGGCCTTGGACAAATCTGGAACAAAAATGGCACAAAAGTTAAGGAGGCTACAGGTTTATTCCATGATTTGAACATTGATCCTATTGAGCTTCAGCCAAAGGATGGCCTTTCATTAATAAATGGAACCCAATTGATGAGCGCTTATGGAGCCTATATACTTGAAAAAAGTCTGCACTTGATGAGAGTTGCAGATATTGCCGCTTCGATGAGTATTGAAGCACTCCAGGGTAGTATAAATCCATTCGACAGGAGAGTTCATAAAGTCCGCCCACATAAAGGCCAGCAGACTGTTGCGGGGAATATCAGAGAAATGCTGATAGATAGTGAAATTCTTGAATCTCACCGCAACTGCGGAAAAGTACAGGATCCGTATTGCCTTCGATGTGTGCCACAGGTTCATGGCGCAAGTCGCGATGCAATTTCTCATGCCATTTCGGTTGTTGAAACAGAGATCAATTCCGTTACCGACAATCCGCTTGTATTTGAAAACGGTGATATTCTGAGTGGTGGAAATTTTCACGGCCAGCCGCTGGCTCTTGCTCTTGATTATGCAAAAATTGCGCTGGCTGAGATTGCCAGTATCAGCGAACGCCGAACGTATCTTTTACTTGAAGGGCACGATGGCCTGCCAAAACTGCTAATGCTCGAAACAGGGATCAATTCCGGATTTATGATTCCCCAGTATACTGCTGCTGCACTTGTGTCTGAAAACAAGGTGCTCTGTCACCCTTCTTCGGTCGATTCTATCCCGACAAGCCTGGGCCAGGAAGATCATGTAAGCATGGGCAGCATCAGTGCGTTGAATTTGTATAAAGTATATGAAAATGTGGAAATTGTACTTGCCATTGAGCTGTTCACTGCCGCACAGGCGCTCGATTTCAGAAAGCCGCTGAAGCCGGGACGTGGAGTTGAATTAGCACATCAAACAATCCGGAGCAGTATTCCTCATGCTGTTGAAGACCAATACTTCAAAAGTGATATCAGTATGGCGGCTGATTTTATTAAATCCCGGAAACTTGTTGATATTCTCGAATCAGAAAGAATTACCATTCATTAAATTGGAGGTGAGTATTATTCCGTGAAAACAAGAATTATGATAGCCGGGCCAACTGCTTCGGGTAAGACATCTCTTTCTATTGCGCTTGCAGAATCGCTAAATGGCGAAATTATTTCCGTTGATTCCAGGCAATGTTTCAGGTATATGGACATAGGCACGGCGAAGCCAACTGCTGAAGATTTGGAAAAAATTCGGCACTACAATATATCCGTATTAAATCCGGATGAAGAAGACACCGTTGCTGATTTTTTGAAGCGTGCTGAAGATTATACTAATAATATCGAAGTAAAAGGGAAAAGTGTAATCTATTGCGGCGGGAGTACACTTCATCTTCAATCCATTATCCGACCATTGGATGATATACCTTCAGCTGATCCCGATAACATTGAAAGATTAAACAGGCAGGCAAATGAACAGGGCCTCGATTCACTATTTATGATGCTTCAGAAAGCAGATCCGGAGTATGCAAAAAAAATGGATGGGCTGAACCGCCAGAGAATTATTCGTGCACTCGATGTATGGCAACAAACCGGAAAACCGTTCAGCAGTTTTCATAGCAATGAACCGATTAGCTTGCCTGTACATCTAAAGGCATTTGCCCTTCACATGGATCGTTCGACATTACATCAAAGAATTGAAAATAGGGTTGATGATATGCTGGAATCGGGATTTCTGGATGAGGTGAGAGAGTTGCTGAATAAAGGATATTCTGATCAGCTGCAGGCTTTCAACACAGTCGGGTATCGGCAGGCCATCTCCTTTTTAAATGGAGAATGCTCATACATTGAAATGTCTGATGACATTAAAACCGCTACAAGGCGATATGCAAAAAGACAGCTGACATGGTTGAGGCGTCTACAGTTTTTACATTGGCTGGATATGAATGTGATGACTGAAGATGAAGCTATTGAAGAAATTCGTAAAGCAATAATATAGAAACCCCGGGAACCAAGTCTAATTTTTTTTACTAAAACTGGTAGTTACTGATAGTTATCTAAATAATTACCGTATTATGAAAAAATTGATTTGGATTGTTTTGTTTTCGATACTCATTGTGATCTTTGGTACACAATCATCGAACGCCCAGATAAGTGCAGGTGCTGGAGTGGCATTCGGGAGCGAAATTGAGCAGGTTGGTCTTCAGGGTGATCTCCATTATCGGTTTGCCAATACTCCTGCTATTAGATTAGGGGCCGGGTTTATGTATTATTTTCCAAAAGACAACCATTCAGATTTACAGAGTTAAATCTGAATGGCTCATATATTTTTTATGAGGAATTTATGTTTAAATCTTATGCTTATACCGGGCTGAATTATGCACGGTCAAAAGTAAGCACTGGCAATAATTCGATTTCTGAATCTGCTTTTGGACTCAATATCGGCCTTGGTGCGGAATATGATTTTGGGCCTGTATTGGCTTTTGGTGATCTCAAATATGTAGTAAGCAAATTTGATCAGCCTGTTTTTTCGATAGGGATACGGGTGCCATTCTGATTCCCGGTTCAGAAATTTTTGCCACAGATGCCACAGAGAACTCTTTGTGAAATTCAGTGACCTCTATGGCATTAACTATCAAATATCATTTGATATTATTCCTTGACATTGCCCCGGAATAAAGCTGATTTTTTGGACAGGGCTTCTATTTTCTTTTTCCTGGTATGAAGTAGCAGCTAAGCTCTATAACCGTTAAATTACCTGCTTGTATGAAAACCTTAAAGAACTTTATGTACAAAGCAAAAGTTAATGTCACTCTAAGAAATTCTATCCTCGATCCCAAGGGCAAGGCGGCACACCATGCGCTGCAGAATCTGGGTTTGAAATCAGTAAAAGATGTAAGAATTGGGAAATTTATTGAGCTGAATATTAATGCCGCATCTAAAGATGAAGCATATTTACTGGCTGAAACGGCCTGTGCCAAACTGCTCGCGAATGAGGTTATGGAAGATTTTCATATCACGATAGAATAATTCATATCCTAATGAAATGTTGATTACGGATACCATAACCATTTCATTGAATGCTGAAAAGGAGCCTAAGACGGAGGTGCAGGTCCTTACGGATGTACAGGAAGAGGAGGAGATAGACACTCCGTGGAGGTTGATTTTGTATGATGATGATGTGCATACATTTGACGAAGTTATTAACCAATTGATTAAAGCCCTTGCCTGCAGTATTCCAAAAGCAGAAGAACTGACATTAAAAGTGCATAATGAAGGCAAGGCAATCGTTTATGAAGGCAGCTTTGAAGAATGCCTGAAACGAAACGCTGTATTACAGGAAATTCAACTTATCACCGAAATAAAAGGATAACATCGTGCCAAAAAAGATTGGAGTCATCGTTTTTCCCGGGTCAAATTGTGACCATGATGCATATCATGCCATGAAGCATATCATGAATGTAGAAACTGAATTTTTGTGGCATAAAGATAATGATCTAAGCGGGATAGATCTCCTCATCATTCCAGGGGGCTTTTCTTATGGGGATTACCTGAGGTCTGGAGCCATAGCACGATTTTCTCCCATTATGAATGCCGTTCAGGATTATGTGAAAAAGGGATATCCAGTTTTAGGCATCTGTAATGGTTTCCAGATTTTACTCGAAGCGGGTTTACTACCCGGAGCAATGTTGCATAATGAGAAACTGAGGTTTATATGCAAAAATGTCTATTTAAGAGTTGAAAGCACAAGATCTCCTTTTACAGGTGCACTTGAGAATGGCCAGGTCTTAACTATACCGGTATCGCATGGTGAAGGTAATTATTTTATCGATAAGAAGGGTGTTCAAAAGCTTGAGGAGAAAGAACAAATTGCGTTTCGCTATTGTACTGAAGAGGGCCATATAACACAAGAAGCCAATATCAACGGATCTGTATCTAATATTGCAGGCATTACTAATGAACAAGGGAACGTACTGGGAATGATGCCGCATCCTGAAAGGGCAATGGAATCTATTCTGGGCCTAACAGACGGTATTCCTTTTTTTGAGTCTGTGCTGCATAAGCTTGAAATAGCCTGAGGCCTGGAAAGCGGATCTGATGACTAACCATACAGAACAGAATTTAAAACTATACAGCCAGCAGCTCGTTAAAAGTTACCGCAAACGTGTGGTTGTCGATAGAGTCTCTATAAATGTGTTTCAAGGTGAAATTGTTGGACTGCTAGGCCCAAATGGAGCGGGAAAAACAACCACCTTTTATATGTTCACAGGCATTATCAGGCCTAATTCCGGAAAGGTTTATTTAAATGATAGAAATATTACTTATAAACCGATGTACCAGAGGGCTCGTATGGGAATCGGGTATTTGTCACAAGAACCGAGTGTATTCCGGAATTTGACGGTTCGTCAGAATCTTGAGTCAGTTCTGGAATTTTTATCACTTAAACGTTCTGAAATAAGAGAAAGGTCCGACAAGCTGATTGAAGAATTCGGGCTTCAGAAGGTTATTAATAACAAAGGTTATAGCCTTTCAGGTGGGGAGCGAAGGCGTACCGAGATAGCAAGGGCATTGGTAACCAATCCAAAATTTATTCTGCTCGACGAACCCTTTGCCGGTGTTGACCCGATAGCTGTGGAAGACATTCAGCAAATTGTTGGCGATCTGAAAAACCGGAACATTGGAATTTTCATTACAGATCATAATGTTCATGAAACCCTTGCCATAACCGACCGAGCATATCTGATGTTTGAAGGTAAAATTTTAAGGGAAGGAACTGCCATTGAACTTGCTGAAGATGAAGAGGCCAAAAAATTATATCTTGGCAGCCAGTTCAAGTTAGACCGATATACCTGATTAAATGATGAAAGAGATTACCGTAGAAAAACTCAAGCAAAAAATTGATAATGGAGAAGAGTTCACTTTTTTAGATGTAAGGGAACTGTTCGAAACATACATTTCATCAATAAACATCAAAACGGTTTCCATACCTCTTGAGGAATTAAATGACAGGACAGATGAATTGGCAAAGAATGATGAAATCATCGCAATGTGCCGGTGTGGCAACCGCAGTAAAACCGCTTGTGAGCTTTTACTTCAGCATGGATTTACAGATGTTGTAAACCTGAAAGGAGGTATCAATGCGTGGGCTGCAAAAATTGATAAGAGTCTGCCGCAATACTAATTAAACGGTGGCTGCAATCTGCGCAAAAAGCTCTTCGTTGCTTTTTGTTCGCCTGATAACCTGTAGCAGCATCTGAATCGATTCTTTCGGTGCTTTCTTAAGTAAAAACCGCCTAACCATATTTCTTTCCTCCAGTGAATCGGTAATAAACTTATCTTCATTCCGGGTTCCGGAGGCTGCGATGTTAATAGATGGATAAATCCTGTCGTTAGCGATATCCCGGTCAAGTACAAGTTCCATGTTGCCGGTTCCTTTAAACTCTTCGAAAATTAAATCATCCATTCTGGAGTTTGTTTCAATAAGGCAGGTAGCGATGATTGTGAGCGATCCCCCACCTTCAATCTTTCTGGCCGAACCAAAAATTTTCTTGGGTATTTCGAGTGCCCGAATATCAAGGCCACCCGATAAGGTTCTGCCGCTGTTGATTTGAGCAGCATTGTATGCCCTTCCCAATCTGGTGAGTGAATCAATCAAGAGTACGGCATGCTGTCCATATTCTGCTTTTCGTTTTACGTAACCTAATGCCATCTCTGAAATACGTACATGGCTTTCTGTAGGTTTATCATTTGAGGAGGCAAATACTTCAGCATTCGTGGAACGTAAAAAGTCTGTAACTTCTTCGGGCCGCTCATCAACAAGCAATATACCGGTGTGGATATCAGGATAATTTTCAGTAAGGCTACGGGCAATTTTTTTTAGCAGAACAGTTTTGCCTGTTCGGGGTGGTGCCACTATGAGAGCTCTTTGTCCGCGTCCAATTGGGGCAATCAGGTCAATAACCCTGAGTTCGATTTCGTCTGGCTGCAAGCCAAGTTCAATGTACTCATTTGGCATTATTGGAGTCTGAAGCTCAAACCTGTTGATTTTTTGCCAGTCTTCAGGAGGTTTCCCATTAATTTTTTCTATTGAATAAACATGGCGGTTTCCGCTTTGATCCTGCTCGAATTCACCTTCCATCACAAGCCCTGACCTCAGATCGTTCAGTTTAACTTCCTCAGGTTTCAGAAACGGATCTTTTGGGTCATAGCTGAACTCAAAATCAATTTTTCTGATGAATCCGTATCCTTTTTCGTTGATTTCAAGAATTCCGCTGTATCTCCCACCAATTCTTGTTTGCTGATTATGATGAAACTGGGGAACAAAAATATTCCTTTTTCCACCTTTTTTTGGCTGTTGTTTTGGAGGTTTTTTTCGTCCCTTATGTTTACGCGAACGTGACATGCACCTTATTTTAGATGTTAGATAATGGTTAATAAATTTTGACTGTTGAGAGAAGCTCTACTTGTATGTTTCGGCAGGAAGAGCTAAATATGAAGACGAGGGCCTAAATGAGTAACCGGGTGATAATCAGTTTTTATCACCCGGATATAAAAAGATAAGAAAGGAAATGGTTGATCAAAAGAATTATCTATCGTACCCTGGTGGTTTCGTCAATCCAGCCATAGCATTCATTTATGTTCGACCCGATTCTGAATTCATCACCGGTTTCCCAGCCCCTGAAAAACTTATCTTCTGCAGTAGGCATCGCCCGTTCATAACCGCCCCTTTCCCTGTTAACTGTTGCTGCGGTAGACGGATCTGAAGAGGCTGCCCGGTCAAGGTAATCAAGTACCAGCCAGTAGACGGTTCTGTCGTCCCTTTCAATCGTTCTTCCCGCAGTACACTGAGTAACAGCGGCTGCATAAATTCTTGACATCCGGATGTAAGGCTGTCCCCAGTTTCTGTCCAGATTAATAGCTTGTCGTGTAAATTGGCGTGCAGTTCTGAGATCGCCTTCATTCTGATAAAGCTCGGCAATTTCAAGCATCACAGTTTTTCTGACATCAACATCATCTGTTAGTTCAAGCCCCTCGCGTAAATATCGAATTGCTGTCTGATTTTGACCATCAGCTTTAGCATAGTCAGCAAGTCTTCTTACATTCGGGAAGGTTCTTTCCATTTCGTAGATTTTTTGAGCAAATTGAATTGCTTCGGCACGCATACCCAAATTTTCATAAAGTGTAGCAAGTTCTACAATGATTGATATATCATCTGGATTTGCTTCCAATCTTGATTCAAGAAATCCGATTCTCTCTTCCGGATCGGCAAACAAACCGTCTCTTGCTTCATCCAGGATTCCCTGCAGGCTTGGAGTTGCCATAGGTTCAACAGAATCAATAAATTCAAGAGCCCTGTCTCTGTCATTAGCAGCAATAAAATTATTTAGCATAATCTGAATATAGTATCCATCTCCGGCCTGTATCAACCTTTCGGCGTCGAGTTCAAATGCTCTTTCATATTCAGCAAAAGCGTGATCCATTCCATCCCGGATAATGCTTTGATGTTCCTGATAAAACCTGCCCCTGTTGAAATGCCACATATAGAGATCAAAATCTTCATCTTCAATAAAAGAGGCAAAAGCATCTTCATAGATTGCCAGAGCTGTATCGATGTAAGCAGAACGCAATGAAGGGTCAGTTTCCCTTTTTGAGAGTTCGGCATATACGTTAATCATCCTTTCAAATTGTCGTGGAAGGCTGAAACGATTAACACCCTGTATAGATCTTGGCTTCTTTTCCAGCATCCATTTTCCAAACATCAGAGCCATGTCGTAGTCTCCTGTCCGGAAATTCTCATAGAATATTGAATAAGCCTGGATTTCACTCATTCCATAAGGAGGTTCGCTTTGTGAGAATGCCTGTGAAGACACTACAAATAAAAGCGCTAATGTGAGTATGTACTTTTTCATTGTTCTGCTTTTGGTTCTTTATTTATAAACTATTTAAACTATGGTGTTATTATTGAAATCTTTGCCTAAGAAACATGATTTCCGCCATATTTAACGATATTTTAAAACCCCATATATTCTCTTTAACCAAATTTGATGATTCTGTTCCCCTGATTCCATAGTGAAAGCTTAAATCTATGGAAGAATATGACCTGTCAGAGATAATACCGATACCGGCATTCAGAAAAATCGTTTCAATATCATGGCCATTAATAGCCAAATGACCGGTGTCATGCGTAGCGCCCAAACTGTATTTAAAATTAGAAAAAAACCCGAGTACACCATCAGCTCTGTAAGGGTGAAACTGTAAACCTAAACCTGTTCGGACCCTGTCTTTGAAATATTGCTGTTGAATCGGGTTAAACGAATACTCTGCATCGTCCCATTTTTGAATCATCAGTTCGGCAACAACGTTTACATACCGATTTAAATTATACGTAAGTCCCGTATTAAATTCCAATGGCAACTTTACATTACCGTTTCTTTCAGGCATATTTTCGTTCAATTCAATCCGTGTTCGCTGGTTATTAATATTCCTGAATGCAGAAACACTTCGTTCAGCGTCTATACTTAAGGGTAATATTACTGTTGCCGCAAATGCAAGTTGGTCGTTGCTGCTCAGTAATCCTGATTTAAATGCATGAATCCCAAAGCGATGACTGAATCCGTAGCCTGTAGTTGCACTTGTGTAAGGTGTAGTCCTGAACTGTGCTTCGGAAAATAACGGCCTGACTTCTGTTTTAAGTGACATAATGTTTGCCCCTATGCCATACCCTAAAGAAATATTATTGGTTAGTCTGTAACCGGCCGACAGCTCAAACTTATTGATTCCTCCTGATCCAATTGTATCAAGCACGTAATCAACATTACCAGTAGCAGTATCCCCGGTAATTGGAACTCGTCCTTGTTCACGCCTGCTGAAATCTGCCCGGTAAGCAGGAGAAAATGTTAATGAAAAACCAAGTTCATTTCGGATTACCGGAAATGCAATCTGAAAATTCTGCACCCCAAAAAACGCGTTTCTTGCCGTTCGGTTGAGGTCGGTAGCATCATATTGATTTAGTACAGCTGAAACATTTCCCTGTGAGAAGCTTATGAGTGCCAGGTGGGCTGGATTAGATGTGCTTGCAGTTGTACCATTATAGTTAGATACACCCGAAAGCCCCATTCCCATTGAAAAAGGTGATAAATTATCAACCGGAGTACCAAAACCTATTCCTGAGTAAAAGGATCCCGAGGCTGAGCGATCCCTGTCTTGTGTTTGCGCCAGCAACAGTGATGATGGAGTTAAAGTTAACCAGGCAAAGAGTAGAACAATAAAAAAAGCAAAACTACGCATGTTACTTTAAAGTGGTTATTACAATTCTTGGTTTGAGATTGTCAGGGGCATTTGCATCGTAAAACCTTGAGGAATAGATCAAACCATTGATATTTTGTATTGTCAGAAATGGTTTCCTGTTTTCAATGCTGCCGTAAACTTCATTTAAAATGTGCTGAGTAATATCCATCCTAAACGTCTCCTCATCCTCACCGAGTATAGCTGTAAAAACATTCGGGTTATCTAACACTCTTGTAGTATAAATTTCACCCATCAGATCAGCGGGTTTCTGGTTAAAAACATAAACTCGGGCAAGATTGGTTCTTGGGCGCAAGATACCGGGAAACAGGCTTTCAGGGCCAAAATCCTTTGACATCACCAGCTGTGCATTTACAATATTCTTTGTTTTCAAAACATCTTTAGGAATACTTACATCAATCAGTAGTGCCCGTTCTCCATTATGCAGCACAATCCCGGTTTCGTACTCCGGTTCATTGGTTCTTATAAATGAAGCTCCCCAATCTCTTACACCAAGTTGAGCCAATACCGGATCTGCATTGTTGCCATTGTCCTCTTCGCCATTTTCATCCGGGTCAATTAGTTGAGCAGATGTAGTGTCAACGAGAAAACTCGTGATCAGTTCACCTTCCTCTTGTGGAATGTTTTTAAGAAACCTGACTTTTTGGTTATTCTCTGAAGGAACAATGGCCAGCCCTGGAAAGTTATTCCTGTATAATGAATCTCTGTCGGCAGCATCGTTATTTAAATAGCCTGCAAACTTTTGAGTCCACTCCTCGCTTAGTTCAATTATCACGGTATCCTGTTGTGCAACCTGGAATTCAGCTACTTTACTGCCAAAATCAACTTCTATTTCCCGGTTGTACCTTAACTGATTGCCCCTCCATATTTCACCGGCTTCAAAAATTTCAAATTCAGACACCGAAGATTCATTCCCATATATGGTGGAGTTGAAAATGAGCCGAAGGAAAATCTTTGTGTTATCAAGAATGGTATCCACCTGAGCTCTTGAAATTTCTGGTTTGAGTAATGCAGTGGATTTGATGGTTCCATACAGGGGATCCTGCAGGTGCCCGAGAGCAGTGTTTGATAATCTACCGGAGAAGGCATTCTCCTGCAAAATATTCAGGTCATCAACGATATATGTAAACGTTTCGATGGAATCATCTTCTGTGATAATGTCATCACCAACCAGGCCCGGGGATTCACATCCCATGAATATAGTTACAGAAAAGATGAGAATAAGAAAGGCAGCGACCATGGATCGACTGCCTTTATTTTGATCTAAATAGCTATTGTTTTGAATCAATTTATCTTCGGGATAACTTCTAAGTCTCATCACCGGCAATTTCGCGGTAATATTGTGCAAATTTTTTAGATACATCTTCGGGCGAACCCTGGATTTTTGTTGGTTTAATATTTAATTCTTCAAACATTGAATCAAATTGTCCGGCGAGATGATTGCCTGTCACAACATGATCACTATATGATAACCCTATTTTCAGTGTATCAACTTTCCCATCTGAGGTGAGGGTATCGATGTCAACATCTTCCGGCAAGCCAAGCAATTTAAGAATGTTGTTATCATCAAGAACACCTTTGTTTTCCGGATGGTGTAAATTGTAAACAATTTTCGTGTTTTTAAAAATACTTTCATTCTTGTACCTGGTTCTGACAAGCAGAGGTATTAAACCTGCCGGCCAGTCGTGGCAGTGAATAATATCAGGCTGCCAGCCAAGACTTATAACTGTTTCCAACACACCTTTATTGTAGAAGGCGAGTCGCTCATCATGATCCTCATAAAAAGTGTGTGTTTTCGGGTTCTCAAAAAGGGCTTTACGCTTGTAATATTTGTCGTTATCAAGAAAATAAACCTGAAGCTTGGCATTCGGGATACTTGCCACCTTGATCTTCATGCTTTCAATGTTGTTGCCAATCTCAACCTTAATTCCTGAAAGCCGTATTACCTCATGAAGCCTGTTTCTCCTGTCGTTAATAGCGCCGTATTTTGGCAGTAATATCCTTATTTCGAAACCTTCGTCCTGTAGAGATGCAGGTAAAAACCTTAACAGATCGGCTGTATGGGTCATTCTTGCAAATGGGGCGATCTCGGCTGCTGCATATAATATTTTCATAATAAAGGGTTAGTTTCGTAGATTTTAGGGTGTATCTTGTGAAAAGTCGGTGTTAGAGTCTGGATATAAATTTTTTATTTCCTCATCGTCAATGGAATAAAAATCGAAAAGTGTATCGCTGCGTAATCCAAGCCTGAGCGTTTCCAGGGATATAACTTCACATGGCTGGATATTACCGAGATTTACATTACTGCCAAATTTTTTTATAAACCAGACTTGTTGCTCTTTAAGAGGAGCTTCAAAAATCAGATGTTCAACAGGTATTTGATCAGCTATTTCGTCAATTAATCCTGACCTGATTTCACCATTTGGCCTGAAAACACCAACTGTACCCGATTCTCTTGCTTCACAGATCACTTTCCATGCCCCTGATTCAAGTTCAGCCTGTATCATTTTTACCCATTTATAAGGTGGGATGATATCGTCAGGATTCTTGCTTCCAACTTCTGATAGAACTATAAATTGTGTACTTAAATCACGTATGATGTCGTTTTTTCTTTTATCAGATAGCCAGATAGTTCCATTTGAAACTTCGACATACTCAATGTTAAAGTCCTGTAAAAGCTTAACGTAATCATCAAGCTGATTGCGAAGTACATAGGCTTCAAATAGTGTTCCGCCAAAGTAAACAGGAATATCATATTTTCGATATACAGCTAACTTTTCGTTGAGGTGATTTGTAACAAAAGAAGTGCCCCATCCCAATTTTACAAGATCTGTGAAGCCTGATGCGACCTCACAAAAATCTTCCGCCTGCCGAACACTGTACCCTTTGTCAAGTGCAAGTGTTATTCCTTTATTTCTGGGCTTAGCAGTTCTTTTTGGCAGATGATTTAAATGATATGACATTCGCCGTTTTATATTTTCATAAACGCCGTAAGATACGAAACCACTCTTTTATTCGAAAGTTTGTTCGCTTCTTAGGCAGATTATGGTTAATTATTTGTTCTGTTTGATAATTCAGAGAGATACCGGATTTTGTTACGGTCAATTTTTTGCAGCATTTCCGGTGTGTACCTCCATAGCCAGTTATTTTTTACAGTACCGGGTATATTCATTCTGTGTGAAGTATCAAGATTCATAAAATCCTGAAGCGGGAAAATGGCCTGATCTGCAACAGAAAGCATGCCTGAGCGAATCAGATCCCAATGTATTTCCGTCCCATTGCTATTTGTGTATTCCCTGGCCCGGTGTTGCTCTAATTCAGGAGCTGTTTTATACCAGCCTAACGTTGTATCATTGTCGTGGGTACCGGTGTATACTACGCAATTTTGAGTATAATTATGTGGCAAAAAACTGTTTGTTGAATCGGAATCAAATGCAAATTGCAGAATTTTCATCCCCGGAAAATTAAAACGATCCCGGAGCTCTTCAACCGATGGTGTTATAACTCCAAGATCTTCCGCAATGATAGGAAGCTCACCAAGCTGTTCTTTGATTGTATTAAAAAGGTTCTCTCCCGGGCCGTTTATCCATTTACCATAAATAGCTGTTTTTTCTTTAGCATCTACTTGCCAGTAAGCATCAAATCCCCTGAAATGATCCACCCTGATCGCGTCGTATAATTCAAACATTTGCCTGAATCTCTCCACCCACCAGGAATACCCATCCTTTTGCAAGGTTTTCCATTTATACAATGGGTTGCCCCAAAGCTGTCCGGTTTCACTGAAGTAATCAGGCGGTACACCGGCAACCAGCTTTCGGTTACCTTGTTTATCCACTTCAAAGTATTGTGGGTTACCCCAAACATCAGCACTATTGTGATCAACAAAAATGGGGATATCTCCAATAATTCTGATACCCACATTGTTTGCCAAATTTTTCAGGGCTTGCCATTGGTTGAAAAACTCAAATTGTACCCAGGTTTGATATTTTATCTCTTCACTGTTCTGAGATATAAACTTTTCTATGGCTCTCTTCTTTTTTTGGGCATATTCAGGGCTCCACTGGTTCCATGGAATACGCCCATGGGCTTTTGAGAGCGCAATAAAAAGGCAATAGTTCTCTAACCAAAAGCTGTTTTTTTCTTTAAAAGTGTTTAAACGCTCCTCATCTTCCGGCCTCAAGGCAGAGTAGAATCGATCGCATGCAATTTTAAATAATCTGTTTTTAGCCTCGTAAGATGCATCGTAATCAGCCCTGGTTGTAATCGGGAGTTCCGCTGTTTTTACCTCTTCAGGTTTTAATAAACCTTTGCCAACCAGGGTATCCAGGCTAATAAGGTAGTGATTGCCGGCAAAAGCAGAATAACTTGTATAAGGTGAATTTCCGTAACCGGTTGGCCCCAATGGGAGTACCTGCCAGATAGTTTGCCCTGTTTCTGTGAGAAACCGGATAAATTCAAGAGCCTCATGGCCAAAGTCTCCCATGCCATATTTTGATGGTAACGAGGTTGGATGCAGCAGTGTGCCACACGATCTCGGAAATCTCATAATGATGTTTTTATGAAGTGATTTTCATTTTTTTGGTTTCAAAATCACGCCTGCCAGCGGTGGAACAGAAATATTGATGTGATAAGGCTGATTGTGCCATTCGCCCTTAATGGCACTTACTTTTACCGGGCCTTTGTTTGTACCCCCATAGTGAGCAGAATCACTATTAAATAATACGTGGTATTCGCCATTAAATGGAACACCAAATCTGTAAACGTCATGATAAGCAGGTGTAAAATTGAGAATAAAGATAAGTGTATCCTCTCTTTTTTTACCCCGCCTTATGAATGACAACAAGCTATTATCCGCATCACTCATATCAATCCACTCAAAACCTTCCCAGCGTGTGTCAATCTCAAAAAATGCAGATTCTTTTTTATAAAGTTCATTGAGATCTTTCACCAATTTTTGAATTCCCTGATGTGGTTCCCATTGTAATAAATGCCAGTCTATGGATTGCGCTTCAGTCCACTCTTCCCAAGGGGCAAACTCACTGCTCATGAACAGTAATTTTTTGCCTGGATGACCATACATATAGGTGTACAGAAGCCTTAGATTTGCAAACTTTTGCCAGTCATCTCCCGGCATTTTGGATAAGAGAGATTTTTTCATATGAACGACTTCATCATGCGACAACGGCAAAACGAATTGTTCAGAGAAGGCGTAAATCAGAGAAAATGTAAGCTGATCCTGGTGATACTTACGGTAAATGGGATCTTTCTCAAAATATGAGAGGGTGTCGTTCATCCACCCCATATTCCATTTGAAATCAAACCCCAGCCCGCCCGATGATGTGGGCTGTGAAACACCACCAAAGGAGGTGGATTCCTCGGCAAAGGTAAGCACACCGGGAAAATATTCATGCGTAACTTCATTAAATCGCCGAAGAAAATAAATTGCCTCGATGTTCTCACGCCCGCCATACTGATTTGGCACCCATTCTCCTTCCTCCCGTGAATAATCGAGGTAAAGCATCGAAGCGACAGCATCTACCCTGAGCCCGTCTATATGGAACTCTTCAAGCCAGTATATCGCATTCGACAATAGAAAATTTTTAACCTCAACTCTTCCAAAATTAAATATGCAAGTACCCCAATCACGGTGTTCGCCTTGCTTAGGGTCTTCATGTTCATAGAGTGCAGTACCGTCAAATCGACGTAAGCCGTGTTCGTCTTTGGTGAAATGGGCTGGTACCCAGTCAACAATAACGCCGATATTTTCCTGGTGACACCGGTCAATGAAATAGCGCAAATCATCCGGATTACCAAAACGGCTGGTAGGGGCGAAGTAGCCCGTTATCTGATATCCCCATGACGGATCGTAAGGATGCTCTGCCACCGGCATCAATTCTATATGGGTGAAGCCCATCTCTTTAACATAGGGCACAAGATCTTCTGCAAGTTCACGATAGCTTAAAAATCCAGGATTTTGTTCCGGTTTACGTTTCCACGACCCGGGATGTACTTCGTAAATAGAAATCGGCTTTTCAAAATGTTTTCTTTTGGAGCGTTCTTTCATCCAGTCGGAATCATTCCATTCATAGCTTGAATTCCAAACAATAGATGCTGTACCGGGCCTCATTTCTCCAAACCTGCCGTAAGGGTCGGCTTTTTTCACAAAAGTCTGATTGATGTTCGATTTAACTTCAAACTTGTAAAGATCACCTTCTGTGACATGGGGAATAAAGATTTCCCAAATGCCCTGATCAACATATTTTCTCATTCCGTGAACCCGGCCATCCCAGTTGTTGAATGAGCCGATTACACTTATCCTGTTTGCGCTTGGTGCTGTGACAACAAAATGGGTTCCCTCAACACCATCTACAGTTTTCGTGTGAGCGCCCATCCAGCGATATGCATGGTGATGGTTGCCTTCTCCCCAAAGCTGCAAATCAAAATCGGAAATCAGTGTACCAAAACGGTAAGCATCATCAATCTCATATGGATCTCCCACATATGGAAACACTTTGAGCCTGTAAGAAAACCGGTTTTTCTTCCGGGGGAATATGTATTCAAACAATCCTTCGTCAGAAATCCTTGTGAGTTCAACACGATTGCCTTGATCGGGAATAAGGGATACATTTTTTGCATCGGGCCGAAAACAACGAACAACCAATTTTTCATTACCGTCAACCGTTACATGGTGCAGGCCAAGTACAGAAAATGGATCATAATGTTCCCCATTGGATATTGCGCGAATTTCTTCAATTTTTAATGTCACGATATCTAACCGTTTTGATTAATTTGATAGGCTGCTTAAGATAAAAATTTTAACAGAAATTAAGCATCAAAATGAAGTTGTTGATTAAGTTAAATACAAATTTATAGAATGAATGTCATTCAATTTATTTCGAGGCGCTATCTTTTTTCAAAAAAACACATTTCCCTTATTTCAGTTTTAACGACAATCAGTATTGCAGGGATCACGGTTGGCACGGCGCTTCTCATCATTATCCTTTCCGTTTTTAACGGTTTTTTTGAAGTGATACGAGGATACCTGTTATCTTTTGATCCTGATATCAGGATTGAGATGGCCGATGTGCCTGGGATGCTCTTTGATCCGGAACTAATGGCGCAACTCCAGGATCATCCTGAGGTGGTTTCTATTACACCCTATGTTGAAGGAAAAGCAATGCTTGTTTTTCAAAATGGCCGGAATGAGGTTCTTAGGGTAAGGGGAGTGGATTCTGACGCAGAGACATTTATCGGGCGGCTGCATGAAAATATGGGCAGTGGCAACTTTGACCTGTCCGTACAAAATAACTTACCGGGTGTAATAGTAAGTGAAAACCTTGTGAACCGTTACCGTCTTAATCAGGGTGATGAAATCGCTATGTTAAGCCCAACAGGTATGCGGCGGGCTCTGACCCAATTTTCAGCACCAAGAGCAAGCCGTTTTGAGGTGCGCGGCACCTACAACATGCATCAGATTGTGGAAGGAGATATTGTTTATGTAGATCTCCTGGCTGCACAGCGCCTTTTTAATATGAGAAATGAAATTACCGGTTTTGATATTCAGCTTATAGATACCGACAGGGCAGAAAGAGTGAAAGACGAACTCGAAGAGATACTCGGAGCCGAATTCCGTATAGAAACATGGTACGATTTACAGAAACCACTCTATGATGTGATGTATCTTGAAAAATGGGGTTCCTATTTTATCCTGATGATCATCGTGATTGTAGCTGTTCTGAATATTATCGGCTCACTTACAATGATCGTAATCCAAAAAAAACGGGATATCGGCATTTTGATTTCGATGGGAATGACACCCAGAAAAATTAAAAAAATATTCCAGAGCCAGGGAGTACAGATCGGGTTAATTGGCTGTGGACTCGGCGGGTTACTGGGAATTGGGCTCAGCATGGCTCAGAAAGAATTCTCGCTTTTTAAATTATCCTCATCATTTATCATCGATGCATATCCGGTTTCCATTCAGTTTACTGACATTGCAATTATACTGAGCGGCACCATGGTGTTGTGTCTATTGGCAAGCTGGTATCCGGCTGTTCGGGCAGCTGCAATTCAACCGGCAGACGCAGTAAGAGACGAGTAGTAAATATGGATCCACTTACACACGGATTAGTTGGCGCCGCTGCCTCACAATCAATTTCAGCTCGAGAGAAAATGCGACCCGCTGCGTTTACCGGTGCTTTAGCAGCAATGTCAGCCGATCTCGATTATTTTATCCATATAGCATCCAATCCGCTCTTTAATATAGAAATTCACCGTCAGTTTACCCATTCCATCGTATTCATACCTGTTGGTGCGTTGATTGCTTCAATTGTTTTATACTGGATTGTTAAAAATCGACTTTCATTTAAAGAGACCTATTTATTCAGCCTTGCCGGTTATGCCACGGCGGGCCTGATGGATGCTGTTACAAGTTATGGCACTCAGCTTTTTTGGCCATTTTCCGATATAAGGGTAGCCTGGAACCTGGTTTCGGTTGTGGATCCTCTGTTAACTGCAGGGCTGATAATTTTTATCGGGATTGCAATTATAAATAAGAACAAAATCTATCTTTGGATTGCCATCACCTGGCTTTTTCTTATTCTGATTTTTGGCTTTATCCAAAAGGACAGAAGTACAAATTCATTGCTGGAACATGCGATGTTAAATGGCCACATTCCGGAAAATGTTGTGGTGAAACCCACTATCGGGAACCAGCTTTTGTGGAGGGGAAATTATATTCATGACGGTAGGATACATGCTGTTGGGCTGAGAGCAGGCATATTCAGCGGAGTGCGGATATTTGAAGGTGAATCGGCTGGATTAGTAGTGATTGATAAGGATTTTGCCGATTACAAGGGAACTACAATGTATCATGACCTCAGGAGGTTTGAGCGGTTATCTGAAGGATTCCTCGTCCGGCATCCGGAGGAAACAGGCGTTATCGGGGATGGGCGATATGCGATGCTGCCAACATCAATGAGCCCGCTTTGGGGTGTGAAAACGGATACCACTGCAACATCACAACATCTGCCATTTCTCTATTTCCGGGATGCAGGTGATGAAGTGCGGAGTGAATTTGTAGAGATGCTTTTGGGGAGAAAAAAATGAAAAGCTGGACGGAGCGACAGTCTCGATAAACATGTCGGGATGAAAAGCTGGAGCGATAGTGACAGTCGCGATAAAAGGCAGACGGCAGAAGGCAAACGGAAGTTTCGTATTAACATTAATTATCCTGTTTTGAATATTGGATGGCATCTATTCATTCAGCAATTGTATGTTGCTTAAACCCGATGATTTTTTGTCAAATGTCAGAGTTATCATTTCTTTATTCAGGTTGATCTGATGGATGAGGCAATCAGGAAATTCAACGTTATTGTGTATATAATCTGAGAGAGCACTTCGAATAATTTCTGAATC
>PWLN01000157.1 GCA_003559375.1 Balneolaceae bacterium
CCGGCGCGGTCCAGGTCAATAAAAGAATATTTTTCTGCAAGTTGCCTCATTCCTGTAATCTGATCGGGAAGCCCGTTATCTGCCATATTACCGGCATAGTAGGTATGAAAATCCCTTGATCGCATCGCACTACTTCCCAGTGCGTCAATCGCCACTACTACAAACCCCAATTCCGCAAGTGCCTGAGCTTCGAGACGCTGAGATACGCTGAAATTGCGTGATCCTAAACTTCCTGTTTGTGGTCCGGGATAATTTGCATTAATGATGGGATATGACCGGGTGTCATCAAAATTAGATGGCAGCAACATGATGCCATATAAATCAGTTTCTCCATCACGTGCTTTAACGGTAATCGGAACGGGTTTTTGCCAACCCGCAGCAAGCAGGTCATCAATATCACCCTGTTCAAGTTCCATCAGAAGATCGCCGTTAGTGCTTCGAAGAACCGTCTTGGGTGGCGTATTAAATGTAGAATAGGTGTCTATAAACCATGATGCATCACTACTGAGTGTTACGTTATGATTGGCATTTTCAGGGGTTAGAAGTGTGAGGCCGGCCCCGTCAAAACTTACCTTGTAAAGATGTATGAAATAGGGATCGCGTCCATCTTCCCGTCCGGCTCCGGTAAAGAAGATTTCCCTGTTTTTATAGTCTATATGAAGAATATCAATCACATTCCAGTTACCCTCAGTGATACGGTTTTTTAAACCTCCGGTATCAAGGTCATGAAGGTACAGATGGCCCCAATTGTCTTTCCGGGTGAACCAGATAAACTCATCGGAATCATGTAAAATTCTCCAGTTTGGAATTCCACGCGATGTGAGGTTCGATTCAAAGAATATATCATCATGTTCGTGATAGATTTCCCGTACTTCACCGGTCTCTGGGTTTGCCATCCTCAGATAAACATCTTTATAGTCTCTGGAGGTAGATACAAACCCAAGTATGCTGCCGTCGCTGCTCCACTCATTGTCGGTCCATACGCTGCCGCGAATTAAACCGCAGCAATTGGATGACCGGTGATGATCGGGTTCCATATCCAAAAAAGTGACTTCTTTCGTTTCAACGTCAATGATAACCCTTTCGAGCATGGTTACAATGGAATCACCAGGAAGAGCGTATGGCCAGATATCGGCAACAGGCCGCCCAACTTCAGTTCTCCACAATGTCATGAGCCCTACACCACGGTCGTCCTGGCGGAACGTGGAAATTTTTCTGGAATCTGGCGACCATTTCAGGATGGGGGTATCAGATCTACGCCAGCCATGATTATCCGTACCGTATCCAAAATTTTCCTCTCCATTGGTAGTAAGCTGGATAAGCTCCCCGGTTTCAATAACCTGCACCCAAAGGTTGTGATCTTTCCGGAATGCAGCCAGTTTTCCATCAGGAGAAATTACAGATTGAGGAACCGGACGTTTTACATCACCAGTTACTCTGCAATCATAAGTTTGAATCGAACATTCTATCTTATAGTTATTTTTTTCGAATCGAATAGTTTGGAGGCTGTTCATAAAATCAAGATTACTAATCCCGAGATTCCAGGATGATGAAAAAGACTGTGTGACAGCCCTGATCGATTCTGCCAGTCTTTCATGGTTAAATGCGTGTACTTTAGACCGTTCATTCACATTTACGAGGAAATATTCTTCACCACGTCTGGTATTCACTTTGTACCAGAAATGATTTTTATCGATTTCACCGCTTTGTATAGACATGCTGAATACTTTGTTGGTAAGGTTTCTTCCAAGCATAGCCTCTGCCTTCGTATACGCTTCTTCCATAGAAGTTATAGACTGGGCATGGAGCTGGCACGAAAAAATTAATGTGACGAAAAAGAGAAAGAATAGTATCGATAAACGCGGTTTTTTTAACATGATGAAAACGGTTTTAAGGAAAAAGGCTGATCTTTTCTTCAGATTTTAGAATTATAATTTAAGCCTTAAAATAATGAAAAAATGAGAAGAAGGACCTCAATTTAACGAAAGTGAGAAGAGGTCAAAATCGGTTATAATTTTTCAAAAATTCAGAATCGCAGGGGGTTAGATTTATGATGCCACAGGGTACGCCGATTAACACGGAGGGTATTTGCGAATTTCCAAAAGATGCGTACCAACTTTTATGAAATTTTTGTGTAGCAAGGGTAACATCCTAAAATAACTTCCGTATTGAACGGATACCAGAATAGGAATTTCAGAATCAAAACCGGAAAAAAATGAAAAAGAAAAAGAAATGGATCATCCTCGTTGCAGTGATTATTTTAGGCAGCGGTGCATTTATTTATCTGCAAAGTAATTCAGCTTCGGAACACGATAAAACCGACCCATTTGTTGTGGCGGAAAGGGGAACGGTTATTGAAAAGGCTCTTGCGGTTGGAACCATTGAACCGGAAAACGAGATTGAAATCAAATCGAAAATTTCTGGTGTTGTAAGCAAAATATTTGCTGAGCCAGGTGATTATGTTACCGAAGGTCAGCCTTTGATTGAGGTGCGTCCGGATCCCACTCCGCTCGAACTTGCAGAGGCAAAGCGCAATCTTGAGCGTACGGAAATAGAAAAAGAGAATCTGAGAAGGGAATTGGAACGCATGAAGGTATTGCGCGAACGCAACCTTGTTTCACAGCAGGAATACGATCAACTTGAATTGCGTTTTCATGATGCTGAAGTCCGCGTTCAGATCAACCAGGAACGGCTCGACCTGCTGGAATCCGGCAGGGTAGCAATTGGAAACACAATTATCGAATCGGTTATCCGATCACCTATCAGTGGTTTCATTCTCGAAAAAATGGTTGATATTGGTGAACCTGTTGTTCCGCTCACATCATACCAGGCCGGAACACCGCTTATGAGCATCGCCGGGATGGAGCGTTTACTTTTCAAGGGTAATGTTGATGAAATTGATGTAGGAAAAATTGAAGAAGGAATGCCCGCAGAAATAAAAATCGGTGCATTACCCAATGTTACTGTTAGAGGCGAAGTATCAAGAATTTCACTTAAAGCGAAAATGCAGGACAACGCAACAGTATTTCCAATTGAAATTACGATAACAGATGCAAACGGTGCTGTTTTGCGTGCCGGGTATTCGGCTAACGCAGATATAATTATTGAGCGGATGGATAATGCAATTACCATACCTGAAAGGGTAATAACCATGCGTGATGGCAGGGCATTTGTTGAAGTTCCGGGGGATGTCCCTCAAAAAAGAACTGAAAAAGAAGTAGAGATTGGGTTAAGCGATGCTATTACCGTAGCTGTAACCGATGGCCTCGAAGAAGGTGAAAAAGTACTAGAAAAACCGGTACGACAATTAACGGTCAGATAAAGATTTTTTTGTATAAAAGTTGAATAAACCGGTATAAAAAATTTTCCCGATAAAGTAGATAACAAGAATAGATCCAATACATGTCATTTAGCAGCCTGATATCAGATCTGTACCGCAACCTCAGCAGCCAGAAGCTCCGCAGTTTCCTTACCATATTTGGAATAATGTGGGGAACTGCCACGCTTATTTTATTACTTGCATTTGGTGTTGGTTTTCGGGACCAGACGGTTTTGAACATGCGGGGCATGGGCGATCAGCTTGCTATTATGTTCAACGGGCAAACCACCAAAGCTTATGAAGGATACGGGATTGGTCGCCCAATCCGCATGAGAGAGGCAGATGTGCAGCTTCTCAGAGACCAGATCCCCGACATTGACGTGGTAACACCTGAATACATGCGAACATATCAGGTATCGTTTGGAGAACGTAGGAGAAACTCGAACATCGGCGGTGTATATCCGGTTTACTCATCCATCAGGAATGTATTTGAACAAGAAGGAGGACGCTGGCTGAATGATATGGACATTGAAGAACGTCGGCGTGTCATTTTTCTCGGGAACAGGCTTGCAGAGAATCTTTTTGGTGAGGAAGACCCTGTTGGCAGGCAGGTGATGGTTGGCCAAACACCTTTTACGGTAATCGGGATAATGCAGGAAAAGATTCAAAATTCTTCCTATTCCCAGCGTGACTATGACAGGGCTTTTATCCCGGCAACAACGATGTCGACCATGCTTGGTTCAGACTATATAAGCGCCATGTTATACACCCCATCCGATCCTGTGCTTTCTGCTGCAATTCGGGATCAGGTTTATGAAGTGATGGCCAGAAAACACCGTTTTGATCCATCAGACCGGGATGCGCTAATGATTTGGGATACAAACGAATTCTGGGCTTTTATCAATCTATTATTTTACGGTATTAACGCATTTCTGGCGTTGATAGGATTTTTTACCCTTGCTGTAGGTGGTATAGGTGTAGCGAATATTATGTTCGTAGTTGTTCAGGAAAGAATGAAAGAGATAGGAATAAGGCGGTCTGCTGGTGCAAAAAGGCATCATATCATGACACAGTTTTTTATGGAAACATTTATGATCGTTGGTATTGGTGCTGCTGCCGGTTACGCAACCGGTTGGTTCATGATAAGGATTACCCAAAATCTGCCAATACAGGAATTTGTGGGTTCACCCTATTTTTCACCGGAAGTTGGCATGGTGGCGTTTGTAGTACTTGCCATTGTTGGATTTGCTTCCGGCCTGCTGCCAGCCTGGCGTGCATCCAGGCTTGATGTTGTTGAATGCTTACGGAGATAAATCATGTGGTTCATCATTTTCAGAGAATTTTTTGTTGACCTCAGTAAACAGAAATTGCGTTCGTCACTTACCCTGATCGCGATAGCGTGGGGTACGCTTTCTGTAGTTCTGCTTCTCGCTTTTGGCCGCGGCCTGGGTACCGCACTTATGGAAGGAATGCTCGGTGCCGGAAATCAGGTCATCATGATTTATGGCGGCCAAACAAGCATGGCTTATGAAGGCCATCCAGAGGGGAGATTAATCCGTTTTACTGAAGATGATGTACGGCTTATCGAACGTGCGATACCAGGAATTGCTTATTCAAGCCCTCAATATGGGCGTGGTGGAGCAAGGCTGCAAACTGATCTGGCCACTACAACGACATATATGGAAGGGGTAAATCCTGATTTTGAAATTATGCGGACAATGTATCCCGCTGCAGGCGGACGATTTATCAATCAGCGTGATGTGGAGGAAATGCGAAGGGTACTTTTTTTGGGAGATGAAATTGCTGAACGGCTTTTCGGTGATGAAGATCCAATCGGTAAAGAGGTGAAACTGGATAACATGCCCTTCACAGTAGTTGGAGTTATGGTTTCCAAAATGCAGACATCAATGAATTATGGCCCGGATTCGAACCGGGCTATTATCCCTTATACCACATTCCGCAATATATATGGCCACAGAAATGTAGGCTCAATTCTTGTTCGTCCTTCTGATGCAGCTCTACAGCAGGATATTATTAGTGGTATCCGCAGCCTTATGGCTTCCAAATATCGGTTTAATCCTGAAGATGAACAAGCGATGCCAATGTGGGATTTTATCGAGATGGAGGAAATGAATCAAAAAGTTGCTACCGGATTGGAAATATTCCTTTTTACCGTTGGCTTCTTTACCCTCATGATTGCAGGAGTAGGTGTTGCAAATATCATGTTTGTAATTGTAAAAGAACGCACACGGGAAATAGGTATTAAACTGGCGGTTGGCGCGCGAAAAATTCACATTATCAGCCAATTTATGTTCGAATCACTGTTTATTTCATTGCTTGGAGGCTTTATAGGCCTGGGTATTTCTTCAGCAATAGTGCAGGGAGTATTGGCGATGAATATGACTGAAGGCCCCGGTGAATTTTTGGGTAAACCTGAACTATCGCTACTTGCAGTATCAGTGACTATATCCGTTTTGGTTCTTATCGGATTTATTGCAGGAATTTTTCCTGCATTGAAAGCATCAAGGGTAGATCCGGTTGAATCTTTAAGGTATGAATAAGAGCGGCTCTCTTACTTTATAAGCACCATTTTCCTGGTTTGAACATATTGATTGGTAGATATCCGGTACAGATAAATACCGCTTGCAAGATTATCTGCATTAAATGTTACATCAAAACTTCCCCTATCTTTGGGTTCATCTACAAGAGTCACGATTCGGGTACCAACTAAATCATAAATATCCAAGCGGACATGGCTGGCTTCAGCAAGATGAAAACG
>PWLN01000008.1 GCA_003559375.1 Balneolaceae bacterium
AAAGTTTATCAGCAGGCCGGTAAATTGCTCAATTTCAATTTTATGCTCCCACTCTTTGCCCTTTATTGCCTGGCGGATCAATTCCACCCGTTCATCACCACTAAACACAGCTGTTTTTTTATTATTAACGGCAACGGTTACGATGATTTTCTCAAACATTTGAGCTGCCCTTTCAAGAATATCCATGTGGCCGTTGGTAAGCGGATCGAAAGAGCCGGGGTATATGGCGGTGTGTTTCATGTTTATCCATTTGTTAGTTAGGGCAGGCCGAACAGGTTATTCAGCAATACAATAATCTAATGGTGATTTATGCCTGATTCAACCTGAATAATATCAGGATTTACCTATTTTTTTAAGCATTTCCCTTGAAGGAATCTTTTTTCTTTTGTCTTGAAACAAAAGAAACAAAAATTCAAGGCTGTGAATCACTTGTCGGCGGGCTTTTCAGCCACGCGGCACCATTTGAATGGTCCATCACGATTATTGTCAGTAATCAAAGAGTCAGCCGGTATCAAATGCTGCCAAAGCGTGTCTGAAAACGCCCTGTTTCCGCCAATTGATTCAAGGCCGGGAATTTTCAACGTTTTTATCTTTTCCACTTACAAGTAATTCTTTAGATATTAATTTTTATTACTTTGTGGAATTAAAAGTCTAAATTTCGGGGCAACTTCTCAGAATAATATCATCATAAAAAGCCGTATCTGAGATAGTATCAGATGCGGCTTTTTTTTTGAAATCAGATTTTGTTTTATTGAGGTGGAAGGTTTTGGCACTAAACTATTTAAACCAGAAATAATGCAAAATAAAATTCAGTTAGTCACAACTACAAATACGGTAGAGGGTTGGGAAATTGTCAAATATTATGGGGTCGTTACACATCAAATTGTAATTGGTGCCAATATTTTTCGGGATGTATTTGCATCCTTCAGGGATATTTTTGGCGGAGCAGTACGTGGTTATCAAAAAGATCTTGACAGTATGCAAGCAGTTTTACTTCAGCAGTTAAAAGAAAAAGCATCGAATATGGGAGCGAATATGATCATCGCTTTGAAATTAGATTATGAAGATGTATCCGGAGGAGGAAAGTCCATGTTTATGATTACAGCTACTGGTACGGCTGTTTCAGCTAAACCATTATCTGCAGTTATAAATACGTCTGAAGTTGGGCATTTGGATGTCAATTCAAATAAATTAAATTATGAAATACTAAAAGAAAGATATATTGCAAGTTTAAAAAACAGATCTATTGTAATAGAATCAATTGATTCAATAAAAAAACTGGAGTATTATAACATTTATAATTATAGCATAATATCAAATTTTATTGATAAACATTACTATCATAACGATCATAATTTCAGTATTTTATATTCTTATTTTGCAACATCTTCAAGAGATCAAATCAACAAATTTTTATTGACGAGAAATGTCATCAATATCAAAAATAATAAATTTGAAATAATATTAAAGATACTTAAAGATTTACAATGGTTTGATATGCCTATTATTATAGGCCTTCTAAATGAAAGATCAATTCAACCTGTCTCAAAAGGATTGTATTTATTGTTATTAGAACCTGAAAATTATACAAAATATGATTTACAAAATTTTGATAAACTTTTTCAATTGCTCAATTCATTGAAAGGTAAGTACCCTGCTGAAAAAGTCACGAAAAATCTCATTGGTAAAGTGAAGAAATATTGGACTTGTATTAATTGTGATCAGGATATACCGATTGAATTAAATCACTGTGAAACACCTTCATGTTATTCAAATATTTACGGTGTAATCCAAAATAAATCTAATCCGGATTCTATGATTTCTATTTATTCAGAGAGAAAAAGGGTTTTGGAAAGATTATTTACTGAAAATAGTATCTAATTCAAAAGAACAGTTAACCGAACAATTAGAATTTAAAACTAACTTCTTTCATTAAAGCATTTTTTAATAATCGCGAATATTCATCCCGAGAGATTCTCACACACCCAAACTGAGCAAGGTGTTCGGTATAGAACTGGGTATCCCAAAGAATGAAACCATTTTTTTGCAGGATCTCATTGCAATGCCACAGGGCTGCTTTATCGGCCTCTTTCTGATGCCTGAACATCGATTCCCCGAAAAACGCCGCGCCCAGGGTAACACCGTAAAGCCCTCCGGCGAGGTTTCCTTCCCGGTCGAACATTTCAACAGAATGGGCATGCCTTGCAAGATGGAGCACTTCGTACGAATTGATGATCAGTTCCGAAATCCATGTGGAATTCCGGTCTGCACACTCCTCAACAACCCGGCGGAAACAGGTATTGACCCTGCATTCAAAGCGGCCCTGCCTGATAATCCGCTTTATATTCGACGAAACCCTGAATGAATCCATCGGGATGATGCCGCGAACCCGTGAAGAATACCAGCCCACACCCGTATCATCCCTGGATTCACTCATTGGAAAAATCCCCTGGCTATAGGCATTCAGCAGAATTTCAGGTGGTATAATTTTTTGCCCGGATGATTTCATTATTGTTAGTCCTGCGTCTTGAGTCTTGAGGTGCTCCGCTTGAATAATCAGGGGTATATAGGCCTGCAAAGATCAATCATAAGTAGAAATCGACTATTAGAAACAGGACACTCAAAAGTGGCATTATACATAGAACTAACAACTATTATTCAAATCTTTATTCTTAAGACTCAAGACTAATTCTTCACTACTTTATATACCAGGTAAGGCGGCAGGTTCAGCATTTCACGTTCGGTTTCGAGATTTCCGAATACTTCCAGTACCGGCTTTTTCAGGTGTCCGCTCGTTTGGTAAGCAAGAAACAGCCCTCCGGGCTTCAGTATAGCTTTGGTGGCTTCCAGTACAATGTATTTTCGGTTTTTTTTCAGAAATGAGAACGGTATTCCTGAAAGAACATAATCAATATGGCCAATATCTTTTTCATCAAGCACTTGCTCAACATTTGCAGCAACATTTTCATGAATAGTTACCCGTGGATCATTTAAGGTTTTGCGCAAATGATCCACAAAATTCTCATTTGCCTCGATCAGGATAAGCCGTGATCCCGGAGTCATTTTTTTTAAGATGTACTTTGAAAATACACCGTCACCCGGGCCAAATTCGACAAGGGTAAAATCCTTGCTGAAATCGATATTGGTGCAGATCTTTTTAACACAATGCATGGATGTGGGGGTAATTGATGCCACATCACGGTCCTTGATGAATGTTTTCAGAAAGTCAATTTTACTCATAGATTACTACTCGTTATAGTTCTTTCTCCAATTTAGCAATTTGATCCCTGATTCGCGCGGCTTCTTCGAATTCCATATTCCTGGCTGCCTGGTACATTGAGTCACGCAGATATTCCATGAATTTCTCCTTGCTTTCAAAGGTCACTTCATTCATTGCCGGGCTGGCTTTGTATTGGATGCCATCCTCAGCAACTTTTACTACTTCAAGATAATCAACTTCTGCTTCCGGTTTTACATCAAGTGTGAAATCTTGTGTAGAGATTAGTGACGGGTCAACCAGCGGTTTCAGTTCTTTTTGAATCGTTTTCGGCGTGATTCCATGCTCGCGGTTATAATCTTCCTGCATCTTGCGGCGGCGATTGGTTTCATCGATAACCCGCTTCATACTACCAGTGATTTTATTGGCATATAAAATAGCTTTTCCCTCGATATTTCTGGCGGCACGGCCAACAATTTGAAAGAGTGAAGTTTCAGATCTCAGGAATCCTTCCTTGTCAGCATCCATTATCGCAACAAGGCTCAGTTCTGGTATGTCGATGCCTTCCCTCAGCAGATTAATACCGACCAGAACACTGAAATCTCCCCTGCGGAATTTATAAAGCACTTCTATACGCTGCATTGCATCGAGTTCACTGTGCATGTAGGCTGCCCTGATGCCCAGATTTTTCAGGTATTCACTAAGTTCTTCACTGAGACGCTTGGTTAATGTAATGCAAAGTACCCGCTGGTTATTCTTGGCTCGGATCCGGATTTCTTCAAGAAGGTCGTCCACCTGGTTATCTAACGGACGTACCTCAATTTCCGGTTCCATAAGGCCGGTAGGCCGAATAATCTGTTCCACATACACGCCACCCGATTTTTCCAGTTCATAATCACTGGGTGTGGCACTTACGAATATTACCTGTTGAATCATGCTTTCCCACTCTTCGAAGGTAAGAGGGCGGTTGTCCAGTGCCGAGGGAAGGCGAAATCCATGTTCTACAAGTTCGATTTTCCGTGAACGGTCTCCACCATACATTGCCCCTATTTGAGGTACAGTCTGGTGGCTTTCATCCACCACCAAAAGATAATCATCAGGAAAATAATCCATGAGGCAGTAGGGCCTTTCCCCTGGTTTACGTGCACTCAGGTATCGGGAATAATTTTCGATTCCGGAACAGTATCCTATTTCCTGCATCATCTCAATGTCAAAAAGGGTGCGCTGCTCAAGACGCTTGGCTTCAAGAAATTTTTCTTCGTTTTTCATCACTTCTATACGCCAATATAGCTCATCACGAATCTGTTCAATAGATTCATCGAGGCGTCCTTTAGTGGTTACATAGTGAGATGCCGGATAGATCCGGAATTCTTCAATGTCATCGATGATATTGCCTGTGTTCACATCAAAAATTTCCAGCTTTTCGATTTCGTCACCCCAGAATGATATGCGCAGCCCTTCCTCCGAATATGCCGGATACACATCCACGACATCACCTCTTACACGGAAAGTTCCTCTCCTGAAATCGAGGTCATTTCGGCTGTAATGGAGATCAACAAGATCATAAAGTAATGTATTTCGGGGAATTTCCATCCCGGTTTGAAGCCTGATAATAAGCTGTTCATATTCTGATGGTGAGCCGATACCGTAGATACAACTAACGGATGATACGATTATGACATCCCTTCGCCCTGATAAAAGCGAGCTGGTTGCCCTCAGTCGCAACCGCTGAATTTCTTCATTGATGGAGAGATCTTTTTCAATGTATTTATCCTGGGCAGCGATATAGGCTTCAGGTTGATAATAGTCGTAATAAGAGATAAAGAACTCTACCCGGTTTTCCGGAAAAAAATCACTTAATTCGCGATAAAGTTGTGCGGCAAGTGTTTTATTGTGGCTCATTACAAGGGTGGGTTTCTGTACATTTTCAATTACTCCGGCAATGGTTCTTGTTTTGCCGGACCCTGTGATGCCAAGCAGGGTTTGAAATTTATCCTGATTATGAATCCCTTCGGTCAGTTCACGAATAGCATTCGGCTGATCGCCAGCCGGTTCCCAGGGTGAGTGTAGTTTAAATTGAGCCATTTTTTAAAATACGGTTCTGGCACAAACTTTTTGGATTAAAAAGTGAAAAGTGAAAAGTTAGAGGGCAGAGGGCAGAGGGCAGAGGGCAGAGGGCAGAGGGCAGAGGGCAGATTATGAATGATTACCCGTCAAATGCTGGAATATTGAGCAAAAAAAAGCTCCCTGTGTGGGAGCTTTTCAAAGATAGAGAAGAATTATGAGTGTTAGTCGCTATGCAGCCAGTACCTTTGAAACTTGTTCAGCGGCTTCTTTGAGCAGTACAGCTGAAATGACATTCAAATCGCTATTGTCGATGATGACCTTGGCTTCTTCGGCATTGGTTCCCTGAAGGCGTACAATAATCGGAACATCTTCTACTTTTTTGGCAATTTCCGGGTCTTTAATAGCTTCAATGATGCCATTTGCTACACGGTCGCATCGAACAATTCCGCCGAAAATATTGATCAGGATCGCCTTCACACTTGGGTCTTCGAGGATGATCCGGAATCCGTTTTTCACGGTTTCAACATTGGCACCACCACCCACATCAAGAAAGTTGGCCGGTTCACCACCTGAGAGCTTGATGATATCCATTGTTGCCATGGCTAATCCGGCACCGTTTACCATGCATCCAACATTTCCATCCAATTTGATGTAATTGAGATCGTACTTGGAAGCTTCCAATTCAATCGGATTTTCCTCGGAAGTGTCTCTTAAAGCCTGAATATCTTTATGACGGTAGGTGGAGTTGGCATCGAATGTCACTTTTGCATCAAGTGCAAGAACATCACCTTCCGGTGTAAGAACAAGTGGATTGATTTCAACCATATCCGCATCTTTTTCAACATAAAAGTTGTAGAGGGCGGTAATAAATTTCACTGCTTTTTTAAAGGCATCGCCTTCAAATCCAAGTGCAAATGCAAGTCTTCGCGCCTGGTTTGGCTGAAGATCCATTCCCGCTTCCACCCATTCTTTCACAATTTTTTCAGGTGTTTCTTCGGCAACCTTTTCAATTTCAACACCTCCTTCGGTTGACACCATAATCACATTTTTGCTCTTTGCACGGTCGAGCAGAATACCAACATAATATTCATTTTCGATATCCACTCCATCGGTTACATAAATGGTTTTAATCTCCTGGCCTTCTTCTCCGGTCTGTATGGTTACGAGTGTGTCGCCCAATAGTGCTTTGGCGGACTCCTGAACTTCTTCAATGGTCTTACAGAGGATTACACCTTTGGCATTATTTTTTTTAGTCCGGCCCTTACCTCTTCCGCCCGCATGAATCTGCGCCTTTACCACAAACAGGCTGGTACCACTGGATTTCATTTCTTCTGCAGCTTTTACAGCATCTTCAACAGAATTGGCAGGTACACCATCAGGAACGGCAATTCCATATTGTTTAAATAGATCTTTTGCTTGATACTCGTGAATTTTCATTTATGGCAGCGTTAGTCAGTCGGATTAATGTTTTACTTGATTTCGGTTCAATAATACCCAAAATGGAAGGTAAAAAAAAGTTATGTGCATGAGTACTGTAAGGAATTGTCCATTTTTGGTTCATACTATAAACCCATATTCATAAGTGGATATTTGAGTCTTTGATTAATTGAATATTTAATTATGATGCAAAGCGCTATGCACCAAACGCCATGCCCAATGCATTTTAATCAAACAACAATATGTTCAATACAATAATATCTTATACTTCATCCGGAATAAAAGCATAATAAACAAGAGAGTTATGGCAAAAAAAACAAGGAAATCGAAAGAACTGTATTATGTTGAACTAAGGCTTGCCGGTGGCGTGCCTTTATTGGTGACGCCCATATTCATTCAAAAAATGTTGAATGGCTTGCAATGGTGTTGTGAAAATCGTGGGCTTCGAATATATGATTATTCAATCTTGCCCGACCGGATTATCATGATTGTAAATACAGCATGGGGGAGTGCTTCCGAGGTACTCGAATCTTACAAATCTTTTACATCAAAAGCGGTTATGTTGATTCTGAGAAAAGGAAAAGCAAATCTGCAAACTTCATGGATGCTGACCGTGTTTCAGGAATTCGGGCCGCGTGACAGGCCAGAAGGAATACATATCTGGGAGAGTGAGTTATTTATGCAAATTTTATTCAAGCAGGATGAGATTGATGAGTGTTCGGAGCGAATTAAAAACAGGGCCGTAAATCTTGGGCTTGCTGCGAGAGCTGATCATTACCTCAATTGCAGCGCGCATCCCCGGAATCCGCTGGAAGGATGGATTGTTGAGGCGACTGATCCATGGAGTTGAGGGGTTGCAGGAAGCACGCGAAGGCGCAACGCCGCAAAGGAATAGTGTGAGGTGTTGGGTTCAGTACGCGAGGGCGCAACGATTAGTGTTGTTTTATTTTAAAGTAAAAAATAAGTTTAAGCAAAATAATGATGAGAGATAATGAGTTAACCGGAGTAGTTGTTGATAAATGCATTCATATCCATAAAGACCTTGGTCCCGGATTATTTGAATCTGTGTATGAGGAAATTTTGATTTATGAACTAAAGAGAGTTGGAATTTCCTGTAAACAGCAGGTTCCTATTCCTGTTATTTGGAAGGATGTAAAAATGAATATTGGATATAGAGCTGATCTGATTCTCGAGGATAAGCTGATTGTAGAATTAAAATCCATTGATAAGTTGGCTCCAGTGCACTACAAGCAGATATTGACTTATCTTAAACTGATGAAGATGCGGCTGGGGTTATTAATTAATTTTAATGAGGTATTGTTAAAAGACGGAATTCGAAGAGTTGTAAATGGTTATTAGTCACACTGAGGTACGGAGTCACAGAGATTTGGAGGCAAAAAGGTTAAAAAGTAATTTATTTGCAAAGAATTGAAAAAACAATACTCTCTGTGTCTCAGCGTCTCCGTGTGCCATCACACAAACTCATCATCCCCCGCCGTCCAGCCCGACCATATTTTCAATAAAGCTATCAGGAATAGAAATCCGAGGGGTACAAGCCAGTTGCCGGCAAGGTCGAACAGGCTGCCAAAAATCACCGGACCTGTTGCAGCAATTGTATATCCAACAGATTGAGACATACCTGAAAGTTCATTTGCTGAATTGGAATCGCGGCTTCGTAAAACAATAAAAAGCAGTGCAAGGCCAAAACTTCCACCCAGGCAAAAACCGATAATGGAAACCCAAAACCATGCAAAACTTAGTGGGCCTGCCATAAGCCCGATAAGGGCAATCAACTCCGGGATCACAATAACGAGAACAGGTAATCGCTGCCTTTTTCTGCCCGATGCCCATGCCGGTATTGCAAACGTACTTAAAACGCCAACACCCTGCATCAGAGCAAGTATCCAACCGGCATCTGCAGGACTCATACTTCTTTCAATCAATATTTCAGGAAGCCAGGTTATGAGTGTATAATAGGTAAGTGACTGAAGCCCTACAAAAACGGCAACCATCCATGCGAGTTTAGATTGTCCAAGGTGTTGTAATGACTCACGAAAACTTTTACGGTTTACTACAGGCAGATTCACCTTCATTTGTGGGAGCCATACTGCGAGGGCAATGAATGATGCAATTGCCCAAAGCCCCAATGCCCATCTCCATCCAAATCCCGCGCCCACAGATAGAGGTACACTTATACCAGAGGCAATGGCTGCACCCAGGCCAAACATGGCGGAATATGTACCCGTGAGTACCCCTGTCCGTTTCGGAAACTGTTTTTTGATAATACCTGGCAGCAGCACATTTCCGAGGGCGATACCGATTCCAAGAATCAATGTTCCAGCAAAAAGTGCTGTATGTACAGGAATCACGCGTAATAAAATTCCACCAGTAAGCAGTAAAAGAGCCACAGCCATGGTGCCTTCTGTGCCAATTTTTCGGGTTAAAAGAGGAGTCATAACCGAAAATAATCCAAATGCCAGAACAGGGAGTGTCGTGAGCAGGCCAAGCAGGGAATTCGATAAGCCTGTATCCAGCCTGATCTCACCGATTAAGGGGCCAACGGAAGTAATAGCCGGCCTCAGATTGAGTGAAATAATGATGATAACAATTAACAGAAGGAGTTTTCGTTGCTTTTCAGAAGTCATCAAGGCAGTTTAATAGTATAGTAAAGGTACAAAGTTTGGGCAAACCCTTTTTGATATTGAGTAGTTTATGAGTAGGATTATTTTACAGATTCATTTGAATTGTTTTGAAGGGTTTCAATGCCTAATTTTCATAATAAAAAATACTCCGAGGTACATTTGGAACAAGCCAAAATAATGACGGAAGAGGATCTGAATCGCACCTATTTGCGGTTTGCCCATCAGTTTCTTGAGCCGTATGATAATCCTGCGCAGCCTGCCATTATCGGAATGCAAACCAGGGGAGTTTATATGGGCAGAAGAATTATCAGTATAATTGAGCATAAATTTGATGCCAAACCCGATTTTGGTGTGCTGGATGTTACTTTTTTCAGGGACGATTTTCGCACCAAACTGAAGATGCCCGAGGTCAAAATTACAGAAATACCTTTCGACCTGTACAACCGTGATGTAATTCTTGTGGACGATGTACTCTATACAGGGCGTACTGTTCGCTCTGCTATGGATGCACTAATGGCGTATGGCAGGCCCAGGAGTATCAGGTTTTGCTGTATGATTGACCGCGGACACAGGGAACTGCCCATAAGTGCAGATTATGTTGGGCTGCAGATACCCACGCATGCAGATGAAGAGGTTCTTGTAAAAGTTAAAGAGCTGGATGGTGAGGATTCTGTTTATGTATTAAAGGGAGGTGGAAAGTATGGCTGAGTCAATTCAGAATAACTACGTTTTCAGCCAAAAGCACCTGCTTGGTTTGTATCATTGTTCGGCTGATGATATCCGTTATATTCTTGAACAGGCTAAAAATTTTCGGGAAGTACTTGAGCGACCGGTGCCAAAAGTTCCAACACTGCGTGATAAAACCATAGTCAACCTGTTTTATGAAAGCAGTACCAGAACCCGCCTTTCGTTTGAATTGGCGCAAAGAAGAATGGGCGCCGATGTGGTCAATTTTTCTGCAAGCCAATCCAGCACCCGAAAAGGTGAATCACTGAAAGATACAATCCGGAATATCAGTTCGATGAAAATCGATATGGTGGTTGTGAGGCATGAAAGTCCCGGTGTACCCTATTTTCTTACAAGGTGTGTGGATGCATCCATTATTAATGGTGGCGATGGCGCACATGAGCATCCTACGCAGGCACTGCTCGATATGTTCACTATTTTGCAGCACCATTCTGACTTGTACGGAAAAAAAATTGCCATCATTGGCGATATCAGCCATAGCCGTGTTGTCCGATCCAATATCACAGGTTTAAAAAAACTCGGGGCTGAAGTGACCATCTGTGGCCCGAAGCCATTAATGCCGGCATTTGTTAATGCACTTGGTGCTCATGTGAGTTACAATCTTGAGGAAACACTGGCATGGTGTGATGTGGCCATGGCACTGCGAATACAGATGGAAAGGATGGGGGCAGTAACCGACCTGTTTCCAAGTCTGCGGGAATACCATGAGTTATTCGGAATTAAAAGGACCCATTTGGAGAAATATCCGGATTTCATAGTGATGCATCCCGGCCCAATTAACCGCGGGGTAGAGCTGGAGAGCGAAGTTGCCGATAGCGACCGCGCAGTGATCCTGAATCAGGTAACAAACGGGCTTGCCGTCAGGATGGCTGTGCTTTATTTGCTTAGCGGAGGGATCCGGGTATAGGTTTTACCCTGATAACGGGATAAAATTATACCAATAAATACAATTGCAGAGCCAATATACTGCCAAAATTCCAGGCTCTCACCCAGTAGAATAATACCAAAGAAGAGCCCCATTACAGGAACAATATTCTGGTACATTGAAGTGCGTAACGTACCCACGTGTTTAAGGCCACGGTTCCAGACGATATAAGCTAAGCCTATTGATAAAAGGCCGCTGTATATTGTACCACCATATGCAAGAGCTGATACACTACCCCATTCAGTGGTCTTAAAATGTGGTAGTGCCAACAATATGAGAAAAAAAGCACCCATAGAAGTCATGATTGCGGAGAAGTGAAGGGGCGAATAATGCGACAGAAACGGTTTTGAAAAAATAGTAAAGAGTGCCCAAACCAAAGCGGCAATGATTAAAAAAACATCCCCTCTGAAAGAATCTGAACCAAATTTGATCGGTTCAACACCTGACATGATAATCAATATAAGGCCGGCAAAACCGAGCACTACTCCAATTGCTGTGAGTCGATTCATAAACTCAATTGAAAAAAAATGAGACGTTACAGCTACCCATATAGGGATCGTTCCAAGCAAGATTGCAGCATTTGCCGCAAGGCTTAGATTGATCCCAAAAATGAACAAAACCTGATACAGAAGGTTGCCGGCAACACCCATTCCAATGAGGGGAAGCCAGTCTTTTTTCCGGATTCTGAATGTTTCATTTTGAAAAAAAATGATTACCCAAATGAATAAAGCTGCCAGTAAAAACCGGATAGCGTTAAAACTGTAAGGATCAATTTCTGATAAACTGGCTTTTACAACCGTAAAATTTAATGCCCAGATTACAGTAATAAAGAACAGAGAAAGGTCTGTCTTCAGGTTTTGACTTAATGGCATAAAAGTTATCTGCAAGTGATTATGTACAAATATAGAGAAGATTAAAAAATATTTGCATTAGTCATTATATAACTATTAACTTTATGACTATGAAAACTCAATCAAAAAAATCACCTGTTGCATTAGCTGTTCTGGCACTACTATATGAAGAGCCGATGCATACTTATAAAATGTGGCAGCTCATAAAAGAGCGCGCAAAAGATGAAGTAATCAATGTTCGCTACAGGAATACACTTTATCAGACAATTGACCGGCTACTTCGGGATGGGCTGATCATAGAAAAAGAAGTGCGACAGGAAGAAAATCGTCCGGAACAAATTATCTATGAACTCACAGTAATTGGTAGAAAAACGGCAAAATATTGGCTTAGGGAAATGATTGCCGAACCGGCTGAGGAATATCCGGAACTTCCCGTAGCTCTTGCATTCCTGCCTATGTTGCCAGTGGACGAGGTAATCACACTTTTAAAAACAAGAGTAAAAAAACTCAGTTCTGAAATATCCCGTATGAATGAGATTTTAGGAGAAGCTCAAGATAAAATATTGCGGCTATTTTTGCTTGAAACAGAATTTGTTCTGGCCAAAACGGCAGCAGAAAAAATTTGGGTCGAAGGGCTGATTAACGATTTGGAAACAGGTGAAATTCACTGGAACGAGGCCTGGTTGCGTGAATTAGCCAAAAAGTTTTCTGATGAAATGAACCATTAACCTTAATTAAAACTCATGACTGAATTAACACTTATTACGCTCATTATCATGCTTGGTATCTTGCTATCTGTCATTGCCTGGCAGGTTTTTTCTGTCGGAAAAACAGCAGTAAAGCGAGAGCACAACGTATTGGATCTTCAACAAACTTTAAACGAACTGATTGATGAATGTAAATCCATCCGATCAGAAGTTGAAGCATTAAAAGTATTGCTGCCGGACAAGAAAAGCTGAACAGAGATTACTCAAATTTCCCAAAAAACTGACACAAAAAATGTTGCATAACGTAGGAACGCAATGTGGAAAAGGTTAGTTTATGACTATCATTCATATTTTGACCATCAGTCAGTTTTTATGATAAAAAAATCACGCAAGGAAAAAGAAAAAAAGGCACGGCGGGATCTGATCATTGACTCTGCATTGCAGGTAATGAAGGAAAAAGGTTTTGAAAATGCCACCATGGACGAAATCGCAGAAGCGGCTGAGATGGGTAAGGGAACTCTTTATCTATATTTTGAAAGTAAAACAGCTCTCTACCTGGCCATTTCAGAACGTGGCGCACGTTTGTTGAATCAACAAATAGCCAGGATATTGGTTCAGGAAGCAACAGGCCTTGAACTAATAGAAAAGATCGGGTTTGTTTATCTTGATTTTATCAGGGATAATCCTCTTTTCTTTACTGCATTCAATTATTTTGAGCATGTAGTAAATGAAGGTAAAATGGCAGGTACTTCGCTTATTGATGACTGCAATACACATGCAAGAGAGGCCATGGCTTACATTGTTAGGGCATTGCAGATTGGCATGCAGGACGGCTCAATTAAAAGCACTATTGACCCGCGTATGCTTGGTATTATTATCTGGGGTGCATCCAGAGGTGTAATGCACATGGCATTTTTAAAACAACAAAATAGTCACCTGCAACTGCTTGATGATGTTGAATACGATCTGAATACCCTTGTTACAGGATTTATTAACCTGCTCAGAACCGGAATGAAAAAATGACCGAACGTCAAAAAAGTGTGCAACAAAGGTATTTGCAGTCCGTAACACATGGCTGCTTGAGAATAATTTCTAAAATAAAAGTCACCTTATGTTTATCAGGATTATGAAGAGCATAATGCTTCTTACAATTATCGTCCTGTTTCAGATAACAGACGGGTTTTCACAAAACAGAGCCCCGGATTTTAACACTGTAAACGAGATAACTATTACTGTTGATGAAGCCATTCAAATTGCTCTCATCAATAATTACATGATTCGAAAAGGATTACTGGATGTGGATAAGGCGGAAGCTCAGATAAGGGAAGCATGGGGATCTGTGTACCCCCAGCTTAACGCAAGCGGGTCTTATACCAGAAACATCCTAACACCGAACCCTTTTGCGGGTTCCGATGCGGGTGGTCTGTTTGAAACACTTGGCGCAATTGAGTGGCTGGCTTACAACGAGTTTGCAAGAACTGATGGTGATCCGAATACCGAGCCTATCCCGTTCGATGAATTTCTTGACCGTCAGCGTCAGGGTTTCCAGGATGCCGGATTGGCCATGCCAGGTTTCGATGGAGGTAATCCTTTTGCTGTTGAAAATCAGTTTCAATTTGGATTGACTTTGTCGCAAACTATTTACAACGGTGCGGCATTTGCAGCAATCAGGGGTGCAAGGCAGGTGCGTGAATTGAATGAAGATCAAATGGAACTCGACCGGCAGATCGTTGCCGATCAAATCAAGACTTCTTTCTACACGGCACTGCTCGCCAAGGAACAGCTTGAGGTTCTTCGCTCAAGTGTTGATCGCCTCAGGCAAACAGTAGAGGAGACAAATAAATCGGTTGAAGCCGGTATCCTGTCAAGGTTCGACAGAATCAGTGCAGAAGTTGAATTGGTGAACCTTGAAACAAATCTGATAGCAGTGGAGAATCAGGCTGAGCTTGCCGTAAAAAACCTCGCCCTTCAGCTTGGCATCCCTACGAACACAAAAGTGAATCTGAGGGGGCAGCTAACCTACAGTGAAGAACTTAAACCAGAATTCTTTGATCCAGGACTATCATACGAGCTTGCAGTTCAGCAAAGACCGGATCTGCGGCAGTCAGAAAGCCTGATTAACCTGCTTGAAGTTGAAGGCGAAATTACCCGTTCAGGCTATCTTCCGGTGGTGAATGCTTTCGCAAATGCAGCGTACATAGGGCAGGTACCGTCGAACCGAGTGCGAATCATGCAAGTGGAAGGAGAAGAGTTTACATACACATCAGAATCCAGAAGCTTTTTCGATAGTTCATATTGGAACCCGGCAGTTGCTGTTGGCCTGAATTTTAACTGGAACTTATTCGGAGGCTTTCAAACAAGAATGAGGGCAGAACAAAATAAGATTTCAATTCGGCAGGCTGAAATCGATCGGGAATTTCAAAAGAATGCCATATACCTTGAGATTGAACAGTCTGTCAGAAACCTGGAAACAGCTCTTAAGCGTATTTATAGTCAGCAGAGAAACATTGAACAGGCGGAGTTAAATTATGATTTTTCTCTGAGAAGGCTTCAGGAAGGCCTGGGTACACCTCTTCAGGAGCGTCAGGCTTCATCGCTTCTTGATCAAAGCAGGCTTAATTATCTATCAGCAGTATATGATTACCTCATTGCACTGAGCAGCTATAACAGGGCTATAGGCCAGCCCATATTTCAAGACCAAAATTAAATTAACAAATATCTAAACTATGTTACGTAAAGGGAAATATCTAATACTGGGTACATTGATATTATTATCATTTTCTGCCTGCAATGAAGAAGTAGAAAATGCAGATAATGGTAACTCTGCCCGATTGATGCCGGTTGAAACGGTGACCATTGTATCAGATGCATTTGATGATTTTATCCGATTAACCGGAGTTGTGGAAGCTCTTGAAGATGCTATTATATCAGCCGAAGTGCCGGGGAGAATACTATCTATCCGTGATAGAGGTGATAGGGTACAGAGGGGTAATCAGATTGCCCAGCTTGATGACCGAATGATAAGAGCTCAGTATGAGGCGGCTAAAACGGGTTATGAACTTGCAGAAGACACATTTAACAGGCTGGAAGCCTTGTATGCCGATTCAATTATTAGCACCCAGGATTTCAGAAGTGCAAGAGCTCAACGCGACCAGGCTTTAGCACAGTATAACCAGGCTGAAAAACAGCTTCAGGATTCAAAAATCTCAGCTCCATTTAGTGGCAGAATCGAGGAACGAATGCTAAGGACAGGAGAGCTTGTGAATCCGGGCCAGCCTGTTGTAAGACTTGTGAATACAGCACGAGTTAAAATTTCAGCTGGTATTCCGGAACGTTTTTCTGGTGAAATCGCCGAAGGTACCGAAGTTATGATCTATTTCAGGGCTTTAGGCGGTGAATCAAGAGACGGGAATATCACTTATGCCGGAAATGTTATCGATCCCGATACCCGCACCTTCACTGTAGAAATTGAACTTCAAAATCCGGGTGAAAGAATTAAACCTGATATGGTTGTTGATTTGCATGTGAAGCGAAGCACACTTGAGAACGTCATTATAGTTCCGAGAACAGCAGTATTACGGGATGAAGACGGTATATTCATTTTCCGTGCTCTTGAACAGAATGGAGATAAATATGCAGAATTGGTTCAGGTTAGAACCGGTATGGCATCCGGCTCATTAGTACAGGTACTCGACGGTTTGCAAGAGGGAGATGAAATCGTGGTCTCGGGAATGAGGACACTCAGTTCAGGTGATCAATTGAATGTATTGCAAAACGAATCGAGCCTCGAAAGGGCTAACAGATTACAGAGTGCAGACCGTCCTGTTGTTTCATTTTAATGATAATCATTCAAGAGACTGTAAAAATCGTTGATGAGGCATATATATGAAACTAACTGAAATTACTCTTAAGAATCGTACAGCTATCATTATACTCACGGCAATACTTATAATTGCCGGAGCATATAGTTACAGCTCTATTCCGAAAGAGTCGAATCCATCTATCGAGATACCTATATTTATTGTCAATACCATATACCCCGGTATATCTCCATCCGACATGGAGTCGCTCGTAACACAGCCTATCGAAAGACAGCTTCAGGGTATTAGCGGTGTAAAAGATATCAGGTCTACCACAACAGAAAGCTTTAGCAGCGTTATTGTAGAATTCGATCTGGATGTGCCAATGGTAGAAGCATCACAACGTGTGCGTGAGAGGGTTGATCTTGCCCGCACAGAACTTCCGCCAGATGCTGAAGAACCGTTTATTATTGAGATCGATCTTGATGATTTTCCTATCATGACGATTAACCTATCGGCAGATTATCCTCTCTCACGCCTAACAGAAGTAGCTGAACGCCTGGAAGATGCAATAGAAACAGTGTCAGGAATTCGTGATGTGGAAGTGGTGGGTAGCACTGAAAGGGAGGTTCAGGTGAATGTAGGCCTTGCTGCCCTGAATGGATACGGACTTAGTTTCGGTCAGCTGATTAACGCCATTCAAGGCCAAAATTTAACGATTCCGGGAGGTACTGTTGATGTTGATATAATGAGTTATCTGATCCGGGTTAGTGGTGAGTTTCAGGATCCGCTGGAGATCGAAAACCTTGTGGTAGCACGGCCGATGGGTGAAGGGCCACGGGGCCCGGGACTCGTATACATGAGAGATGTTGCTGAAGTCGTTTTCGGTTTCAAAGAGCGGGAAAGTTATGCACGCCTTCGTTCCTATAAAATTGATGAAGACGGAACAAAAATTGATGTTCCCGCCGATCAGATTCAGGATAATCTGGTGATTAGCCTGAATATCAAAAAAAGGCCGGGAGTCAATATTCTGGATACAGCACAAGAAGTAAAACAAATTGTCGATGATTTTCCTTTGCCGCCTGGCACTACAGTAATGATTACCGGAGATTTCAGTGAAGACATCACTCAACTAATCTCTGATCTTGAAAACAGCATTATCAGCGGTATGCTGTTTGTGGTGCTTGTACTTGTATTTTTTCTTGGTGTAAGAAATGCAATTCTGGTTGGAACAGCAGTGCCGTTATCCATACTTGTTGGGTTTATCGTACTATCAGCAACCGGACAGACCGTCAACTTTATTATTCTATTCAGTTTGATTATTGCCCTTGGATTGCTGGTCGACAATTCCATTGTTGTTGTGGAAAATATCTACCGATACCGGGAGATGGGTTACGAGCGATTCGAGGCAGCCAAACTTGCAACCGATGAAGTTGGTTATGCGCTAATTGCAGCCACATCTACTCTGCTGGCCGCATTTATTCCGATGACATTCTGGCCGGGAATTATTGGCCAGTTTATGGGTTATCTGCCGATGACACTGATTATAGTACTTCTCTGTTCCCTGTTTGTAGCACTCGTGCTTTATCCTGTATTAACGGCTTATCTGGTGAAACTGGATCATGAGAAGACCGAAAAGAGATCTACTTTTTTTAAAGGGCTTGGCCTCGGGCTGGCAGTGTTTCTGGCGATCGCAATTGGCATGGCAAATCTTACGACATTGTTTGTTACCATTCTTGCCATTCTTTTCTTCTATCTGTCGTATCGGTTTATTATCAAGCCCTTGTCTGATATATTCACATCGCGTACACTTCCACGAGTACTGCAATACTATAAGGTAATGCTGCGTACGTTCCTTCAAAGAGACTATCGCCCAAAATATGCTATGCTGAGAAATACTCTTGCATTGGGCAGCCTAACACTGGCTCTTATTTTGGCAGTATTAGGCGGAATCATTGGAATTTTTTCACCAGCATCCGGAATCCTTTTTGCAGCAGCTGGTATACTGGCAGTGGTTGGGTTTATCATGGTGAGCATTCACTTTCTGGAAGCCATATTCCGGGGTGGCAAAGTATCTTTAGTTACCGGGATCTTTCTTGGACTATTCAATGCAGTGATATTGTTCGTGGTCTCATTAACCAAAACTGTAACGATGCCAATCTGGATAGTACTTCTTTCAATTCCGGCCTTACTGGTTATTATTGGTGCTTTAGGTATGTTCAGAAAGTCATCGAAGCCGCTTATTCTCACTGATAACCGGGCACTCTTACTCAACTCTGTATTGGCTTCGCTGTTTGCAATATTTGCGATGTTCAGCTTTGCACCCACAGGAGTAGAATTTTTCCCTGAAACAGATCCAAACCGGATTATCGTAGAACTGGAAGGCCCCATTGGAATGAATGTGGATGCCACAAATGAAATTGCTCAATTTGCACAACAGCGAATTTATGATCTGATTGACCGCGATGAAAATGTGAGGGCTAATATCGAAAGTGTTCAAACAAATGTTGGGGTATCTGGCGACCCATTTTTTGGAGGAGGAGGTCAAAGTCCAGAGCTGGCACGGCTTACTCTGAACCTTGTTGATTTTGGTGACAGGGTTGAGCCGTCCGGAGTTACACTAACCAAAATCCGTGAAGTGATTCGCGATATACCTGATGTGATCATCAATATTGATGGTGAACAGATTGGCCCACCTACGGGTGCCCCCGTAAATATTGAAGTATCAGGGGAGGATTTTGATGAGATTGTACGAATTACTCAGGAAATCACGCAGATACTTGTAGAAGCCTCAGTTACTCAAACAGTGCCCGGCCTGGTGGATGTTCGGAACAATGTAAGCGGTGGTTTACCGGAATATAGAATTCTTGTTGATTACGAAAGTGCAAGCCGGTTCGGATTGAGTATGGCAGATATTGCTCAAACCATCCGGATCGCCAATAATGGCCTGGAAGCCAGTAAATGGCGCGATGGTGAGGATGAATATGATATCGTTGTAAGGCTTCACCCGGATGACAGACAAGACCTTGAAAGTCTGCGTAACCTAAATATACGTACACAGATGGGTGCAAGTGTTCCTTTGGTTTCAGTGGCCACTTTTGAGGAAGGCTCGGGACTTGGCAACATTACGAGACTAAACCTTCGCAGAACGGCAACAGTGGTTGGACAAGCTGCTCCCGGTTTTAGTGGCCCCGAGGTACTGGTCGGAGCGCAGGAGGTTCTGGCAGAATATCAGCAGAGCCTCCCAGCCGGTTATAGTATGGCATATACCGGTGAGAGTGAAGATCAGGATGAGGCATTTGGATTTCTAACCACTGCACTGCTTGTCGGTTTTGCCCTCATATTCCTTGTAATGCTTGCAAAATTTAACAGCATCGTTTCACCATTAATCATATTGACAGCTGTTGGGCTTAGCCTGATCGGTGTATTGCTGGGGCTTATTTTAACCCGGACTCCTTTTGGATTGATGACATTTATTGGTGTAATCTCCCTTGCAGGAATTGTTTGCGTGAATAATATCGTATTGATGGATTATGTGAAACAGCTTACCGAACAGGGGCTCAGTAAGAAGAATGCAATTATCGAAGCAGGATTGATCCGATTCCGGCCGGTACTGCTCACAGCATTAACCACTATTCTTGGTCTGGTGCCACTTACTTTTGGCATTAACATTGATTTTGTTGAATTATTCAGAAGCTTCGATCCGCGTTTCCAGTTCGGTAGTGAAAATACCGCTTTCTGGGGGCCGATGGGAATTGCTATTATTAGCGGCTTGACTTTCGCTACATTTCTTACCCTTGTTGTAGTTCCGGTTCTTTATTCTGCATACGACTCTGTTTCAAAAAGGCTCGCAAAAATGGTGTAGTTCAACCATGTTTTTGTTTCCGCGAAAAACTGAATGCAGACAATGAAATTTGGACAGCCTCATTACAGATGAGTTCTGTCCAAATTTTCTTATCATTGTTTAGAAATGTGACACACAAAAACTTCGGTAAAATCACGTGATACAACGACCACAGACTATCTACCTTTTTTTGGCAACAGTTATTAATCTTTCTGTTTTCTTTACTCCCCTCTACAGCCGTGCAGTGCTTGACCCTGTAATGTGGATTGGTTTAGGGCTTGCAGGCTCATTAACTTTGGCCATGGTCTTCTCCTTTATAGCCATTTTCCTATACAAAAACAGAATTTTTCAGTTAAAAGTAGTAAAATTTGGGACATATCTTCAGATAATTGGGTTAGGTGCGGCGTTTGGGGTCCTTTTTTCTCTTGGGGCACTCAGGCCTCAGTTAGCTTATGACGCACTTGGAGTACTGCTTATAATTATTTCGCTTGTAATGTTTTGGCTTGCAGGCAGAGGAATAAAAAAAGATGATGAGCTTGTTAAATCAATGGATCGAATCCGGTAAATCTCGGTACATTGAATACAACGGCAGAAAAGGAAGTCCCGCTACTTAAAGTTGCACTATTGCTCACGGCAGGGTTGTTAACTTTTGCTTTTGCACCAATACTTGTGCGTTATGCTACTGATGTTGAAGCACTCACTCTGGCAGCCTTGAGAACACTTTTTGCAGTGTTGATCCTGTTGCCATTCTGGTTTCCAAAAAGAGTTTCACTGAAGCAGTTAAAAACGAACGGTGCCACACCTTTACTTATGATGGCCGCTGGCGTTTCTCTTGGACTCCATTTTACCTTCTGGATAGCTTCCCTGCATTACACTTCTGTAGCATCTGCATCTGTTCTGGTAACCATTCATCCTGTTATGCTGATTGTAGCAGAAAGCCTCATATTTAAAAAGAATTTCAGGCCGATCGTTTGGGCTGGTGTATTTGTGGCTTTCAGTGGCTCAGTTTTGCTTGGGATTGCAGATGACACGCAGGCTGGTCAGTTTCCCAATGCACTTCTTGGCAATATCCTGGCACTTATGGCGGCTGTAATTTTCGTGATTTACTTTTTGCTCGGCCGGCGAATTAGACAGCATACAGAATGGATAGAC
>PWLN01000375.1 GCA_003559375.1 Balneolaceae bacterium
AAAGGCCGTCAATCCCTGCGGCTCCCATGTTTTCTGTTTTCAGAAACCCGGATATTATTACCAGCATTTGGGGATTTTACCGGAATGCATTCCATTAAACCTTTGGAAACGGATCGCGTGTATGTTGTGGTTGATCATTCTGTAATTGAGCTAAATCGTCAATAAAAAATCTATGAAAAAGAAACTGACATTATTCATCCTCATTCAAATACTGTTTTGCAGTTTCCTCTACGCTCAGCCCGATCCTGCCAGCCTTGAAGCAATCAATGAAAAAAGAATCTCCCTGAACAGTAATGCAATGCTTGTTTTGGGTGGCTGGGCTGTCACAAATCTCGCGATTGGCACCTTAGGAATGGCCCAGACAGGCGGCACTACAAAATATTTACACCAGATGAATGCCGCATGGAACGTGGTTAACCTGTCCATTGCCGGCTTTGGCTATTATGGAATCAGGAACCAATCAGCAGGAATCGGGCTTTCTGAAACCATCACCGAATTTCACAATTTTGAAAAAATTCTGCTATTCAATGCCGGCCTTGATATCGGTTATATGGCAATCGGCGCATATTTGTGGGAGCGTGGGATTCGGAAGGATAGCAACCGTATGATTGGTTATGGACAGTCTATGATTTTACAGGGTGGCTTTCTTTTTGTTTTTGATGCAGTACTCTATTTTCTAAGCAACAGAGAGAGCAGCCGTCTGATTGAATCGTTAAACCAGATTCAGTTCAGTGGTACAGCACTCACACTAAATATCCCTTTTTAATCAGGTTACCTTGGCCCGTCTGAGAATTTTATTGAGGGTACCCGGGAAAAATCGCTTCATGTAAACAGCCATAATCTCATATCCTCCAATATAAATTTCTTCCTTCCTTTTTGCCAGTTTTGGAATCAACTTGCGGGCAAAATCCTCAGCACTCATTGCTTTCCTTTGGGCATCTTCCATTCTTGCATACTTTTCGCCATCAGCAGTTAAGGCATTTACTGTGATGTTGGTTTTAACAAAACCTGGGCAAACAAGGCTCACATCAATATTGTACTCATACATTTCCTGCCTCAGGCAGTCGAACCATCCATGAAGTGCATGTTTGGATGCCGCATATGCTGAACGGTGCCTTGTGCCCAGTTTACCCATTACGCTGGATATCACAACAATATGCCCGGATTTCTGATCAATCATGAATGGAAGTACGGCTTTTGTGAGTGCAATGGTTCCAAAAAAATTGACTTCCATTAAATTACGAATCGTTTCCATGCTCGACTCTGAAGCATATGCCCTCTGGCTGATGCCGCCATTATTGATCAGCATATCCACACTTCCAAAAAGAGATACCGCTTTCTGAACTTTATCGGGCAATTTATCGGTCGCAGAAAGATCAAGCGGAAGAATTTTGACGGTATCTTCATGATTATAGCAAGCCTCTTTCACGCGCATAAGTTCATCCGTGCGACGTGATGATAGAATCAAGTTTGTACCTTTTTTGTTAAATTCATAGGCAAGGGCTTCTCCAATCCCTGAAGATGCACCTGTTATCCAAACTACATTTTTTGGAAATTCCATGGTTCGTCCAATAAAATAAAAAAATTGATAGCCTTGAAGAGTAAACAGCTCAGCAGGATTTACTCTTTTCCGAAGATTCTTTAATTCAAATGTTTATTTTACGCCAATAATGATTTACCTGCCCAACAGAAAGTAAGAATTTATGAAACCTAAACATACCATATTACTGGTTGAAGATGAAGTAGAGCCGGCAGAAATGCTTGCAAATTTTCTTGAAATGAATGAATTCAATGTACTTCTGGCTCATGACGGGAAAAAGGCACTCGAACTCATCGAAAAACAGACAGGAAATATTCATCTTGCAGTGCTGGATATCATGGTGCCATATGTTGATGGAAAAGAAATTTGCAGAGTCATAAGGCGACATCCTGTTTTGAGTAGTATCCCGGTCATATTTCTTACCGCCAAAGATAAAGAGAAAGACGAAATTGAAGGACTGGAACTGGGAGCCGACGATTATATCTCAAAGCCGGCAAGCCTGAAGCTCGTTAAAGCCAGAATAGAATCGCTGTTGAGGCGCCAGCAGCCCCAAAACAGCAAATGGATCCACCATGGTGATTTACTGCTGGATATAAATGGCAAAGACCTCTTTTATAAAAATTCCCGAATCGATCTCACATCAACTGAATATTCATTAATGGAATTGTTTTTCCAGAATCCTAAACGAGTATTCAGCCGTCAGGAAATACTCGAACATATCGGTGGTGACGACCGGTTTGTTTTTGACCGAACTGTTGATGTGCATATAAAAAATCTCAGGTTAAAACTTGGAGATGCCGCTGACATGATCCGAACTTATCGCGGCATAGGGTACGGGATGAACCGTGACTCCCTTCCCGTATGAGCATACGTGCAAAACTGGCCTGGACTTTTATCCTTCTGCTTATTTTTGGCATCACCGCCATAAGCAGTTACTCAATCGTTTTTATACGGAACTACCTGCTCAGTGAGGGAGAACGGCAAATTATCAATGATACCCGCTGGCTGGCCATAGCCATTCAGAATTTGCGAAGCGATGAGGATTTTGAGACCAATCTTAATGAAATTGCCTATGCATCAGGATATCGGCTTGCAATTTATGATGAGATGGGGATTCTTTATGCTGAAGTGCCCTTTCACGAAACTGCCAGAGCTACACAGCAGTTAGACAGTGTACTCAGAGACAATTTTATCCGGGACGGTGCGATGATTGTGGAAGACCAAGCCGATGTTGATCTCCTCATTGCCTATGCACTGCTCCAGCCCTTACACAATGAGGCAGCCTATCTCAAAGTTACGATCCACAAAGAACGCATTTATGAACCTATTAAAACAATCAGATGGATCATTTATACAGGAATGTTTATTTCGATCGGCCTTGTGCTTCTTGTAAGTATCACATTTTCAAGGAGTATCACATTGCCCATTCTGCAACTCGAAAAAGCCGCACGAGAAATATCGGATGGCAACACGACCCAAAGCCTGAACCTGGAAAGGTCTGATGAAATCGGTACCCTGGCAAAGTCTCTGAATAGAATGGCCGATCGCCTCAGATCCGATAATATTGAACTTAAACGCCTTTATCAGAAACAAAACCAGTTCTTTGCAGATATCACTCATGAAATTCGAAATCCGCTACATACCATCGCAGGCGCATTGGAAATGCTGAAAATGAACACACTCGATGATGCACAGAGAGAAAAATATATCCTAACAGCTGAAAGGCAAACACAGCGGATTAACCGCCTTTTTAAAGACCTGGTTACCCTGCAGCGATACGATTCAGACGATCAATTCATTCAGGTTCAATCGTTTGATGTTCTGAAAATCATAAACATCATTGTTGAAACTCTGGAACCGGAAGCTGTCGAAAAAGGCCTTAGCCTGATTACAGCGGGGGAATCATGTCATGTAACCGCTGATCCGGATAAGATAGAGCAGGTATTGGAAAATCTTGTTACGAATGCGATAAAATTTACTGCAGAGGGCAGTATTACGATCAACGTACATCAGGAAGGAGGAAATGCCGTTGTGGAAGTGAAAGATACCGGTATCGGTATCTCTGGAGAGCACCTCGACAGGCTCTTCGACCGTTTTTACCGAACAGATAAAGCGAGGTCACGTGATAAAGGCGGTACAGGCCTGGGGCTTTCTGTGGTAAAGAGCATTCTTGAAGCTCACAATTCACAGATTTATGTAGAGAGTGAACCAGGAGTTGGCAGCAGGTTTTGGTTCAGTTTGCCCGTCGCACAATGAAGGTTTCTATTTCAGACATGCCCTTCTTAATTAGACAGAGTCTAAGTTAGTTCTCTTCACGTTTACTTCATATAAAAATTGTTGTTTTAACGTTTGTAAAACCCATGGCGAAAAGATTTTATCATTGAATATATGCGAATTGGAGTAGTTTTAATGAACCTGGGAGGGCCAACCCACGAAGATAATGTGAGAATCTTCCTCAAAAACCTCTTCAGTGATGAAGATATTATAAAATTGGGTGGTGGTTCAGTTCAAAACCTCTTCGCAAATGTTATATCCAAATTCCGCGCTCCTAATGTTGCAAAAGACTATAAAGAGATTAATGGCTGCCCAAAAGGGTGCACCGGCAGCAAGCATTGTTTTAACAGGCAAAATAAAGTTGTTTCCGATTGCTGCTCACCGATAAATGGCCTTACAGAGACTCAGCGACGCTCTTTGGAAAAATACTTCAGGAAAATTTTGCCTCAGCATGAAGTAAATGTCTATACATGCATGCGCTATTGGCTTCCGTTCGCCAGCCAGGTAATGGATGATATGGTTGAAGATGGCGTAACCCATGCTGTGCTTATGCCACTCTATCCCCAGTTTTCGTGGACAACCACCGGAAGCAGTTTCCGTGACTGGGAAAACGCTATAATTCAAAAATTTCCCGATGGCAAAAAGCCCTGGAAGGAGTTTCATGTAAAAAACTATTATCTTAATGAGAGTTATCTGAGTTCGATTAATGACAGGATTGATCAGGCACTTTCGGAGATGGACGAAGATACCAGGCGTAAAACCCATTTTATTTTCAGCGCTCATGGCACACCGTTGTTGGAAGTTCGCAGCGGTGACCCCTATACCGTGGAGATTAAAGAAACAATGGAAGCGGTAATGGCAAGGCGTACTGAAAAAAATTCATACTGGCTCAGTTTTCAATCAAGGGTTGGTCCGCAGAAATGGACCCAGCCAAATACAGAAGAACTGGTTAAACGCCATTTAGAGTATGGAATCAAAAACTTTTTGATGGTACCTATTGCTTTCGTGACAGACCATATTGAAACACTTTATGAACTCGGAGTTGAACTGGTGGAGGATATGCATGAGGAAGGGTTCGAGTTTGAAAATTATAAGGTGATGGAAGGATTGAATGATCATCCAGATTTTATCAAGGCTCTTGCAGAAGAAACCCTTCATTGCCTGAATCATGAAATTCCGTCTGAATCTGTACAATGGGAACATATTACAACTGAAAAAGCAGTAACCGTTTAGGGATGGTTAATCCGACAATTCAGGATTTTACAACAATCGGCATCAATCATTGGGATGCCCCGGTAGAGGTACGTGAAAAATTCAGCCTTAACGCTGAAAACAAAAAACGTATGCTTGAGGGTGCCCGAAGAGAAGGGATCAACAGCCTGTTTGTGGTATCAACATGCAACCGCACAGAGTTGTTTGCACAAGGAGCATCAACAAGTGAACTTATCCGTTTGCTTACAAATTATAGTAACGGCTCACTTGATGATTTCCATAACTTCGGCTTTGAACTTGAAGGCCAGAGAGCCATTCAACACCTATTTCATGTAGCTACCGGGTTAGACTCACAAATACTGGGCGACCTTCAGATTGTAAAGCAGGTAAAAGAAGGGTATGAACTCTCCGCATGTAATGATATGATATCCGGTGAATTGCACCGTCTCATTCAGCATGTATTCCGGGCACACAAGCGTTCAAGAAATGAAACCTCCCTCGGCCAGGGAGCAGCAACAGTTGCCTACGCCGCTGTTAAATTTGCATTGCGCACATTCGAAAATCTTATCAACAAAAACATTTTGCTGGTTGGAACTGGTAAAATCGGTAAAGTTACCTGTAAAAACCTGGTAAATCTTGGGGCAAGTAAACTTACTCTGATCAACCGATCGCGCGACCGTGCCGAGTTTGTTGCAGGCAAGTTCAATCTGCAGGTTGCCGACATGGATGAACTCCCAAATAAAATTGCTGATGCTGATCTTGTGATCGTTGCTACTAGTGCAAGTGAGCCGGTAATCAGGCCTGAACATATGCTGCCATCTATTGAGAAGCCAAAGTTTAAGGTGATGCTTGATTTGTCCGTACCCAGAAATATTGATCCCAAAGTTGCAGCTCTTGATTTTGTGGATGTTGCCAATATGGATATGCTGAGTGATGTTACAGATGAAGCCTACAAAAAACGGGAAGAGGAAGT
>PWLN01000398.1 GCA_003559375.1 Balneolaceae bacterium
CGCCCCAAACATGGTATTTCTATCATTCCCCATCACCTGGCTCAACATCGAACCCGTTTACGAGGTGGCGCTGTGATTTGATCCGTATAGAAATACCATGTTTTTTCCGATACGAAACGGTCGTTTTTATCACTCAGTGAAATTAATTTTCTCCTGAAGCAGATCGTTTTCAATATTTCTCTGATGAAATTCCATAAAACTTTTTTTACCTGAGTATATCCCTAATACTTCTTCTCTTTTTAATTTAGTATTCTTATCCGAGATTATTACCCGATAGGAACTCCATGTAAATCTTTCAAAGTCAGATGAAATTCGATGATGTACTGGATTTCTATGAATATAATAAATGGTCCACAATAGCTGATTGTCAGATACAATTTTTATCCTTTTCAAATGCTTTTCGAATAGAGAGCCAGTTCTTTTTTGCTGCTTGTTAAATGCTTTTGAATATGAAATAAATAATATTCTCAATTGTTCTGAAATTTTCAGATGATCTGCTCCATCGAGTATCCTAACTAAAAAATGGAAATGGTTTCTGAGTAAGCAGTATGCATAAATAATCTCTTGTATAATAGTAGAATCTGTCCAGAAAGAAGTGATAATTGTCATCATTGATAAACATTATTTCCTTTCCAACAGCACAATTATAAATATGATAGAACTCTCCCTGTTCAAATGGTGCACCATATTTTGGGTAATCGGACAATGTAATGCGGTCTGGGATTAATTATTGATTTTGTTTTTTAAAAATGACTGAGAACAAAAACTACATATCTGATTCGAAAAAAACATGGTATGTTTATTCGATGATATTCAGCGGTTCAACCCTTACCTGTTCTTCGATGTCGAGCCATAGGCTGAGTACGCATAAACATACCATGTTTCTCTTCTCACGACCCCACGCCTTAAACATGGTATGTTTATCCGATGTCATGCAACGGTTCACTCCTTATCTGTTTTTCGATGTTGAGCTATGTTCTGGATACGTATAAACATACCATGTTTTTCTTGACACGCCCCCACGCCCCCAAACATGGTATGTTTATTCAAAGCCATGCAACGGTTCAACCCTTATCTGTTCTTCGGTGTTGAGCTATGTTCTGGGTGCGTATAAACATACCATGTTTCCCCTGATACATACCCCCATCGCCCCAAACATGGTATTTCTATCGTTCCCCAGCACCCGGTTCATCATCAAATCCACTTACGAAGTAGATCCATAATTTGACTCGAATAGAAATACCATGTTTCTCTCTTATCTCACAGCATAGTCACGCACTCCGGCCATATCTACCATCAGGTCGAAAAGGTATGTGTTGCGCACAAAGGCAGGAATACGTTCGCTGCCCGGGCCCCAGGCAGCGATTTCCACGTAATCTGAAGTATGAGTGGTGGTAATAAAATAAACCCCGTTATAATTTGCCAGAATACCAGCCAATACTCCTGCCGGTCCCTGCCTGTCTCTGAAAGGTGCACGGAATTCGCCATTGAATGCCTGAAATGCCATGATGGCTTCAGATTCTGTAATTTTTGTGGCAGTTGCATATTCGATCAGTTCCCTCACCCGGTTTACTGATACATGGTCACCCACTGAATCATGAGACCAGTGAAAGCCAAGCCCATCATACACCCATTCCAGGCTGTGCCTGTAATCGTGTAGTGTCCTGAGGCGTTTTGGTGAATCCTCATATCCAGATCCGTAAGCTCCAAGGCCAGGGTTTGCATTCCCATGGTCGGTGGTTAAAATGACAAGTGTATCGTCCCGGTTTTCGGTAAAATCCATAACCACCTTCACGGCATCATCGAACGCAATTTGATCGTAGACAAGTCCGGCTGCATCGTTACCGTGAGCAGCATGGTCAACCCGGCCGCCTTCAATCTGTAGTATAAATCCATTCGAATTATGGCTCAGCCTGTCGAGCGCAGCTTTCGACATCTCTGCAAGGGTAGGAACAGAGTTTTGCAATTCAGGAAGAGTTTTATGATCCACCGTGTAGGGTAGGTGAGAATCGAAAAAAACACCGAGCATTTTTTCATTATTGCCGGCATTTGCAAGCTCAACCTTATCCCGAACTATGGTATAACCCTGATTTTTGAAAACTGTGTAGAGATCTTTTCCGTCCCTTCTCTTATCAGATGCAAAATGGTTATTTCCGCCTCCCATCAGCACATCATAATCTCTTTCAGAATATTGAAGCGCGATTTCATCTTCCATATTCCTTGACGGCATATTGATGGAAAAACCGGCAGGGGTTGCATGTGTAATTCTTGTTGTTGTAACCAGTCCGGTTCCTTTTCCTGCATCACGGAATATTTCACAAATAGTTTTGTACTGCTCTCCATCCGGGCCCCAGTTCAATCCGCCATTGTTGATGCGATGCCCGCAACCCCATGATGAAGCGGCAGAAGCGGAATCGGTTACATTTGAATTCAATGGCGCCATGTCCATTAGTCCACGATGAAAATCACGGTCTGATTCATATAGCTTGATCCAATTCGTTTTTTCGCCATATTGATCCTGCTTCACAAGGTCGGCAAGGGCAAGTGTGCCGGAACTCATTCCATCGGAAACCAGAAAAATAACATTTTTAGCATCTCCGGATTGAAATGTTTTAGATGTTCTTTTTGCAGAACTGCCAAGAAATCCGGTTCCTGCTGCCAATCCACTAAGAGTTCCGGTTTTTAAGAAATCGCGTCTGGAAAATAATTTGTTGTTCATCTGACTATTCTGTTCAATAAGGATGTGTGTTCAATTGAATTTTTTAAGTGTAAAAAATTCAGGTTAAGGAATCATAAAGTAACAGTAATTAATACCATTTTCATTGTTACTTTTTTCGACCGAATTAACCTTTAATTCTTATCTTTAAAAGATAAATTTCAATAACATAACGCAAACCATATAATTCGATTAAGATGATTAAAAATCGTATCAACTATTTTCATAACCGGCTAATAATGATACCCCTATCTATTCTTCTTTTAATTCTGGGAGTATCGATCGATGCTATTGGCCAAACCGGGGTTACACCGGAGCATATTGCCAAAATGGAAATCGTGACCGGATCAGTCATTTCCGATGATGGCCGCTTTATTGCACACACAATAAGTATTCCCGCCGACCCATATGTTGAGAACTCACCCAATCAGAATCATCTGTTTGTTCTTGATACCGAAAACGGGATCTCACGTCCATATTACACACAGGGTTCTGTTGGATCGGTGCAATTCAGGCCAGGAACCGGAACAATTACTTTTCTTACACAGCGCTCTGGCGATTCCTTCCGCTCACTGTATGAAATACCTGTAGATGGGGGTGAAGCAGTAAAAATATTCAGTTTTCAACGAAACATTCTTTCCTACACCTGGCACCCGGACGGAAACCGGATAGCGTTCAGGGCAACAGATGCACCTGAGAGCAGTTCTTCCCCTTTACCATATCTTGCAGACGTATTTGAAGAGAACCAGCCGCAACACCGTGCTTACATCGCCAGTGTATCTGATGTGAATATTGTTCCTGAAAGAATACTTGTTGATGGTTCAATTTATCAGGTAGTATGGAGTCCGGATGGCGAGAAACTTGCAGTATCAGCCGCACCAACCCCTTCAGTGGATGATTCTTTTATGGCACAGCAGATTTTTGTGGTTGACCGAAACACACGCCAAATTATTTCGGAAGTAAATAATGAAGGAAAGCTTGGCCAGATAGTCTGGAGCCCCGACAGCCAGCGGCTTGCACTCAGGGCTGCCGCTAATATTAACGACCCGATTGACGGGCGAATTCTTATCGTTTCAGCTCGTGGAGGGACACCTGCACTGATTGACAGGGATTTTGAAGGTAAGTATGAACAAATCTCCTGGACCGGCACTAACACAATACATTTCTATGCAAGTGTAAGTACGGCTTCAAAAATTGGGACCATAAGGCCTGATGGTACAGGAAAAGAAACCCTTTTCCTGTCCGGGGAACATGCGATTGGTTCTTTCTCAAAATCCGGCACAGGACTTATTTCATTTACTGCCAGTTCACCTTCACATCCAACGGAAGTCTTTTTACTGGATGAAAATGCGGGAACGGCTCCGCAGCGAAAAACTTTCAATAACCCATGGCTAAGCCAGGTTGAACTGGGAAGGCAGGAAGTGGTTTCTTATGAAGCCCGCGATGGTGAATTTGTGATTGACGGTATGCTGATTTATCCTCTGAATTATACCGAGGGTACAAGAGTGCCGGTAATAACAGTAGTGCACGGCGGGCCTGAAGCGCACTACAGTAATGGATGGCTCACTGCTTATTCGATGCCCGGACAAATGGCTGCAGCGAAAGGATATGCCGTATTTTATCCAAACTACAGGGGCAGCACAGGGAGAGGAATTGAGTTTATCTTCAGCAGCCAGGGTGATTTGTCTGGTAAGGAGTTTGATGATATTGTAGATGGTGTTGATTATCTGATTAGCCAGGGCATCGCCGATCCGGACAGAATCGGGGTAACCGGTGGTTCTTATGGTGGTTATGCATCCGCCTGGATGAGTACCTACTACTCCGATCGTTTCGCAGCCGCAGTGATGTTTGTCGGAATCAGCAACAATCTTTCAAAGTGGGGAACCAGCGATATCCCTGAAGAGCTCTATCTTGTACATTCAAGGGAAAGAATGTGGGAATCGGATGCCAAGTGGATGGATTATCTGAAACGAAGCCCGATTTACTGGGTAGACCGTGCCGAAACGCCGATTCTTATTATGCATGGTTCCAATGATACCAGAGTACATCCGGCGCAGTCTCTCGAATTGTATCGCCACCTGAAAGTGCGTAAACCGGAGGTTCCAGTAAGATTGGTTTGGTATCCCGGAGAAGGCCATGGCAATACCCGTGCGGCATCAAAATTTGATTACAATTACAGGATGTTGCAATGGTTCGACACATACCTTATGACCGGTGATCGTAATGCTGAACTGCCAAACTGGGATGCCCCGGTACCAGCGCGAAACTAATCATTTGCAATAAAAGCGAATACCTGCCGGTGTGCAGCGGCATGAAATAGTTGTCGTCGGACGAGTTATCTTTAAAAAAGTTCAATTGATTGTTCTAGTGATGAACTCAGAAGGACTCGTCCGACGAATTCCCTGCTAATAGACGTCTGACGAGTTACCTAAAAAACAGTCTAAAATTGATTGTTCTTGTGATGAACGAAGTTAAGACTCGTCTGACGACTTCCCTGAGCCGGACGAGTGACGAGTGACGAGTTTTGATCCCGCATCCTGTACTCTCATTCTGCACAAATCTAAACAGACTTACCACAATTTCTTTAAAGCCCTGGTGTATAGAACATCAGATTAAAATTTCGTAATGTGCAGTTAAGTTTGGCCGCATAATGAATAAACAAAAATCAAAAGCAAAATCAGGATTTACAATTAAACGGATTTTACTGCTTGTATCTCTCCTGTTTATTCTGTTGGCTGCTGTCTTGGGAATATACTTTTATTTACATATCGAAGAGATTACCAAGACGAGGCTTACCGATCTGATTAATGAAAAACTTGCGCCTAATGCTGAAATAGAAATCAGTGAGTTCAAGATCGATTATTATCCGCTTGGTGCGGCATTGCGCGGAATACGTCTCGTTCATCGAATTCCATTTGATGAAATTGAACATGAGAGAAATGCTGATGCCATACGGAAATTGGAGATAGATGAGATCAGCATTTCAGATATAAAAATCTTTCGTTTCCTCTTTGGCAACAGATGGCGCATCGACCGGGTTGAAGTAATCGGATTGAATGTAGAACTAACGCCCGTGCCTGAAAAGGAATCGAAGGAATCCGGTATAACGATCCCAAGGCCGGATATTCGAATCAATCAAATTCTATTTAATAACAGCAACATACACTATTTTCGTGAACGTCTCGCTCAGGATGCTGCAGCATACATCAATAATATAAATATTGAGGTAGACAGATTTATCGTACCAGACGCAGGCGCACCTGTGCATGCTTTTTTTGACGATATTATCCTGGAAACCTCATCTATAAAATACAGAACCGACAATGGAGATTATGATTTGGAAGCGGAATCCTTTGTCATGAATAGCAGGGATGGAATTATTCAGATTGTTGGCGGAAAATCGAATCCTTTGAAAACAGCTGCTGAAATGGCACTGGAAGCCGGCAGGCCCATAGACAAATTCATGGTTTCTTTTGATGAATTTCTGGCGGAAGGGATCCTGATTGAAGATCTCCTGTCACGAGAAGATTTTTATTCAAAAAAAATCCGTCTTACCAAACCAGGGCTTGCTATTCGCCGCGACCGCACCTTTTCCCGGCCTGAAAGGGATGATCGTATTCTGCCTGCCGTACAGTTCAAAAACCTTCCATTACCTGTTAATGTTGATTCATTCTTTGTGACTGACGGCTACATCAGTTATGGTGAGGAGTACATGGAAGAAGACCGGCAAGGAATATTGTCATTTTATGGTGTTGAAATGGCCGTAAGTAAACTGAATAACCGGCTGCCTGATGATTCAATCAGAGTTCACATCAATACCCGGTTTATGGATCTGTCGCCACTTATGTTGGAAGCTGCTTTTGCACTGGATGAGAAGGGAACTCACCGTGTGAAAGGACGTCTCGGTGAGCTGGACCTTTCCGTCATGAATCCGACAATTGAAGGATTTTTGGCCATGAGGGTGAGAAACGGCATTGCCAGGAGTCTTGATTTTGTTTTTGTTGCGGATGATGATATTTCTCATGGGATGCTCACATTTATTTATGATGATCTTGAAGTACGATTTCTTGAAGAAGAAACTCTACGTGAACGCCGCCGCGACCGTTTCCGATCATTTATTGCAAACCGTTTTGTGGTGAGGTCCAATAACCGGGCTGAGGATCCCCGTCATGCAACAATTGAATATGAAAGAGATAAACAACGCTCCATGTTCAACTATTGGTGGAGATCCATTAGTGATGGGTTAATGGAAACCATCCGTCGCTAAGTTATTCTCCGGTTGATGCCCAGTTAATGGTATGTCCGAAAAAGAGTGCGTTGGCAAACAGCTTATTCTTCCCGTACCAGAAAGCACGAAAGTTAGGATTATCAATAAAACTGATTACACGCCCGCTGCCCATACTACTGATTATTATAGAAGCAGTGTTAGCAACCATTTCAAGATTGTGCTCAGATATGTAGCCGCTTGCAAGCGGATCATCAGTCAGGGATAATGGAGTGGCGAAAGGATTATCGGGTGCATCGAAAAAGAGTGTACTATTTCGGAATACATGGATATCCCTGCTTCTGTAACCGTAACCAATAGGATGGGTAGTATCAAGACGGCCGTTAAAAATGGATCCGCCAATAACCTGGGCTCCTCTTGCCGCCTGCAAGTCTGCATAAGGCGTATTGCGGTCGTGACGTAATTCTTCACCCTCCTTTCGGTTTAATTGTATGATATCCCGGCTGCGTGCCCAATTCACGGCATTTTTTTGCAGAATGAGTACACCACCATTGCGTAACCAGTGCTTCAGGTTATCCACTGCACCTTCGCCGAGGTCATCATAATTACCTTGCGTCATAATGATGCGGTTGTACCGGCTTAGGTCTGTGTTGCCAAAACGGTGCTTGTCAAGAATTGTTAAAGGGATGCGGTAACGCTGATCGAGCTGGTGCCAGATTTCACCCACTTCAAGATTACTTACCCCGGGGCCCGCAATAATTGCAACACTGGGCCTTTCCAGGTTATTCATGTTGGGGCTGCCCAGGTCAATTCCTGACACCGAAAGGCCTCTGCTTATGTTATAAATATCAACTCCGTCCTCCTCAGCGGCTCTTACCAGTATTTCATAAATGTGTTCTTCATTTACATTCTGAGTTCCCAGTGCAATGAGTATAGATCCATAACTGAAATTCTTTGTTCCCTCTGCTGTAACAGCAGTTAGCGGCCGTGTAGCCACCTTAGTCCGGACTCCCATGCTCTGCAGGCGATAAAGGGTTCGTGGCGCATAATATTCATCCCATTCGAACATATAAGCATAATTGCTTTTACCTCCAATCACAGATCCTGTGTGCAGTTCGGGATTGGAGATTCTGTTGCCCAACAAATTTTGATTGAATTGACGTTGCCCCAATTCAGCAAAAGGCAAGTTAAACGCAAAAGGAAGTGTCCAAGTGGAAATATCATAAAAGAGGCTGTCAGGAAATTCTGTGCGCCGCTCAAACATTGCTTCGATAAATTTATATTCGGTCTGTTCCATTGGAATCACAATAGCGCGGCCTTGCCTGTACTCCTGACCGTTAATTTCGATATCGCGTGCAAGTTCATACATTTCTACATTGTGGTGAACCAGCAGATCGGCCAAATGGTAATTTCGGCCTCTGTCGAATGCGTCTCCCACAACAATCGCCCTGACCGGTGAATTTGCTGCTTCGCGCTGCATATCACGATAGTAGTTACGCCTGTATTGGTGAAGCTCGGTTCGCAAAGCAAGGGAGGCATCAACTGTTGAAAGAGATGTTAAGAACTGGTTGCGGATCGTAAAAGGAAACTCGACAACACCGTGGATGCTTTCCTGTGCATGGCCGCGAGAACTTGCCTGTTCAAACAGAATACCGATTGATCCGAATATATCCGGATAGGTAGAACCTTTTCCGTAGTAAAAATCATCAAATACCTCTTTTGTATAGTAGAGAACCTGTGCTTCATCCAATATGTCGGCATGATATTCGGCAATGGCTGCGGTTAAATCCTGGTTGATTTGAGGGGTAAGCGGATGGGTTCTTTCAGGAATGCCCGGCTGAAAAAAATAGGTCGCGTTGGTTCCCATTTCGTGATGATCGGTTAGAACATTGGGCCGCCATTCGTGAAATTGGTTGATACGCCCACGGCTTTCCGGATGTACAACAGGCATCCAGTCACGGTTCAGGTCGAACCAGTAGTGATTGGTGCGCCCATTCGGCCAAACCTCATGAAACTCCCGTGAGGCAGGGTCGGTAACCGTTGTAGCACTTTTGTGCATGTTGGCCCATGTAGCAAAACGATTCAGTCCGTCAGGATTAAGGGATGGGTCAATCAGAATAATTGCATTATCGAGCAGGTGGTCAATTTCTTCACCTTGTGCGGCTGCATAATAATAAGCCGAAATCATGGAGGCATTTGATCCGCTCGGTTCATTTCCGTGAACACTGTACCCGAGGTTTACGATTACCGGCATGGTATTCAGATCGAGATCAGCAGATTTTTCCGGATCAGTGAGTGCATGATGATTATCCATGATCTGATTCAGAGTTGCGTGATTACCTGGAGAAGTAATTGTGAGCAGCAATAGTGGTCTGTTTTCGTAGCTACGTGCATACTCGGTAATGGTAACACGTTCGGATGCTTCAGCAAGAGCATACAGGTAAAAAACAAGCTTATCGTGTGTTACATGCCACTCTCCAACATCATGGCCAATAATAGCTGCAGGAGTTGGAATGTCTGGATTGTAAGTTACATCTGAAGGCAAATAGTAGCTGAGATCAACCTGAGAAAACAGTAAAGAGGGATATGCAAAGATGAATAGTAAAGGTAGCAGTAATTTTTTCATGGAGTAAGATTTTTCAGCTTTGGATCATTAAACTGGATATGTTACAGAATTCGTTGCGTCATACACAAGTCTGAGCATAACGGAATCCAGTGATTTAAAAAGGTTTTACGTGTGAATTCATCTTTTTGATAGTAAGTCTACAACAAGCAGATCACAGATTTTCAGTCCGCCTTGAGTGAGTTTTAAAACACCATTTTCCAGCACCATTGTTCCACAATTCACCTGACTCAGGATCCAGTTTTTTTGTGATTCAGAAAAAAAGTAGTTGTAGCGATCCGATAATTCAGTTGTATCCACACCTTTTCGGGTTCGCAGGCCAAGCATCAGGCTTTCTTCTGCCAGAGTTTCAGGGCCTAAAGTTTCCACTTCAGTCCGGTATTCATTCGGGGGCCCTTTTAGATAGGTTTTTATTTCGGCTTTGTTTATCCAGCGCACTGCATTTTGTCCCTGTCTCCAGAATGAATGAGCTGAAGGGCCTAAACCAAAATAATTCTGATGGTTCCAGTAATTGCTGTTGTGAACAGCTTCCCTTCCTGGCTTGCTGAAATTACTTACCTCATATTGTCTGAGACCGGCCTGTGCCAGTAAGTCTCGCACATGATCAAAATGCCCTGATACCTGTTCATCATCAGGGGGGGTAATGCGGCCAAGCTCAACCTGTTTTCCAAGCCGTGTTTTTGGTTCGATGGTGAGGGAGTATGCTGAAATATGCGGTGGATCAAAAAGAAGGAGTTGTTCGATATCTTCCTGCAATAATTCTTCACTTTGGCCTGGATTACCATAGATCAGGTCTGCCGTAAAATCCGGAAATGAGGTTTTTTGAAGTGCTTCAAGAGAATGAATTGCTTCATCACGAGTATGTGCGCGATGCATGAACTGAAGAATTTCAGGCTGGAATGATTGTATGCCTATACTTGCCCGGGTAATACCCAGACTTTTGATACTTCTCAGGTAATCAGTTGTTACATCATCCGGATTAAGTTCCATGGTAACTTCAGACGGCTCTACCCTGAATGTATCATAGAGTGTTGCAAAAAGGGTTTCAAGCTGAGCGGCAGGTATCAGTGATGGTGTTCCACCTCCAATATAGATTGTTTTAATAGTTTCAGCTGTATAAGGAGTATTCTTATAGTAGTTTATTTCGTCAACAAGCGCGTCTGTGAAAGCCGGGATCAGTTGCTTTCGGGTAACAAAATAAAAATCACAATAACTGCATGCCTGTTTACAAAAAGGGATGTGAATATAGATGCCTGCCATTCAGTGAATAAGCCATAAATGTTGAATGGAAATAGGTAATGATATCAACATTCATATTTAAAAATTTTAAGTCAAGCCCTGGGAGTATAAAATGGATTTCTTTTGTATACATCAGCTCTGCGATAAGTACGCTGATATTTCACATAATTATCTGCATTCCTTTTTATGGAGGCAATTTCCTCGTCACTTAATTTTCTAACAGGTTTTACAGGCACACCCATATATAGCCATCCCGACTCAATGGTTTTTCCCGGCGGAACAAGGCTTCCGGCGGCGATAATTACGTCTGGCATAATAATGGCACCATCAAGAATCGTGGCCTGTATACCCACCAAAACCCGGTCGTGAATCGTACATCCGTGAATGGTTGCGTTATGTGCAATGGTTACATCATTGCCAATTTTTGTCGGCCCCGTTTGATTGGTTACGTGTAGACAGGCATTATCCTGAATTTTTGTCCGTTCGCCAATTTCTATCCAGTTTACATCACCTCTGACAGTTACATGAAACCATATCGAACTTTCACTGCCTATTACCACATCACCAATTATATCCGCACTTGGAGCAATGAAAACAGTTTCATCAAATTGAGGAGAGTGATCCAGGAATTCGTAAACCATGGTTCGTTAATTGAATAGAAAAAACTGTTTAATTCGAACGGTACATATAAAGTTCTACTATAGCTCTGAACTGTTCGTATGATTGTGGATTTTGCCTGATCTTATGCCCGTCTATAAAAAAGGTTGGAGTTGCGTTAACAGTTCGTCTGATACCTTCCTGGCGCTGACTATCTATAACAGTTCTTACCTCATCGGAATCGAGATCCTCCAGAAATTGATCCATGTCAAGGCCAATTTGTTCGGCGAATCGGGTAATATATCCCATGGCATCAGCCTGCCTTGGGCTCCACTCAGCCTGATACTCAAAAATGAGATCGTGCATTTCCTGAAATTTACCCTGCCTGTTTGCCGCTTCAACAGCATGAGTTACCAGTCTGCTGTGCGGAAAAGATTCAAGAGGGAAGTAACGATATTCAATTGTAACAAGATCACCAAAATCGGCTTTTAACTGTTCTTGTGCAGCAATAAAGACTTTACAGGCCGGACATGAGTAATCACTGTATTTCAGTATATGTACATTTCTCGCTGTTCGTTCCACAGCAGCAGATGAAGTGTCGTTAGTGGAATTATCAAAAACACCTCCGTAATAAAGTGCAGCTGCTGCAACTGCAATGAATCCGATGAAAGCGATGATCTGGATGGATAATTTATTCATAGATGTAGAAATTTGTTCATAGAATATAAAGATACTTTTTTACGAAGAATAACTCTATATAAGAATCCAGGATCAAATTTTTGTGCAGTTTCCTGTCACTTAACAGTTTGGTTCATTTTACTCTTATAGGCCATAGCATATATTTTCATTTGTTTTACCATTGATGCAAGGCCATTGGAACGGGTTGGCGACAAGTGTTCCTGCATCCCAATTTTTTGAATAAAATCCGGATTGGTTTGCAAAATGGCATCCGGGGTTTCTCCGGAATAAAAATTTACCATTAATGCAACAAGCCCCTTTGTAATAGCGGCGTCACTATCTGCTTTAAAAATAATTCTGTCGTTCTCTAAATCAGTAATCAACCAAACCTGGGATTGACAGCCTCTAACCAGGTTTTCATCAATCTTGAATTTTTCATCAATGGGATCGAGTTTTTGTCCCAGTTTGATAATGTATTTATATCTCTCTGTCCAATCGCCAAGCAATTCAAATTGTCTGATTATTCGTTCCTGTTTTTCTTGTATTGTCATACTACCAGATGACTAAACCTGAACCCTATTTGTTTTGCTTTCAGAAGAAATTTCCATTGAAATGGAACCTTTTATCTCATCAACGGAAGTTTTTTCACTATTCCATACCGGTTTGGCGTAATCAATCACTGTCACAAATCCACCATCTGCGCTTTTGATCCGATATTGTTCGGTGTTTGGCAGACCATCAAGAACGCGTTTAAAATGTTTCTCTACTTTCAGCATATCATCGCCATGCACAAGGCTTCTCCACGGCATGTTATCAGCCTCTTTATCCGACATGCCTGTTATTGTTGTGAATGAATTTGAGTAATTACTTAACAGAAATTCTCCTGCTTCACTTTTTACCAGCCTATATCTGAAATCTTTTGATATATCGAACATTTTGTCAAGGCTGCCACCGCGTTGTTTCAGCATTGCCATTATTCTTTTCTGAAGAGATTTATTCTGGAAAGAAGCACGTACAACATTTTGTTCATCGATATGCAGGAGCCGGGTTTCTGCCTTAACTTCAACCGGATTGCCAATCTTGTTAATGAGTACCAGCTCAAAAGAAGTATTCTGGAAATCGCTTGGCTTAAATTTTTGGAACTTGAACCTGAAATTTTCTACATGTTTGTCATCAAGGAGATCCCAGATTTTTTTCTTTTTCAGTTCCTCATCGTCATACCCGATGAGATCACGAAATGCTTTATTTGAAGTAATGATATTGCCCTGTACATCCAGGTCAACCAATGTTTTTTTCGACTCTTCAGTAAGCCGGTCAAATTCTATTTCAGCATCTACAATCTTTTTCTCGGAGCGTTTTCTCTCGGTAATGTCATGCTGATAGGATACCCAGTGCGTTATTTCACCTTCATTGTTCGTTAACGGATGAATATCCCACTGGTTGATAAATTCAGATCCATCTTTCCTGTAATTGACGGTATGGCCAAAGAAAGACTGGCCTTCCTGCAACCTCCTTTTTAGTGTATCTAAAACAGCACGGTCTGTTTTTGGCCCCTGGAGAATTCTTGGAGTTTTACCGATAGCTTCTTCACGTGAATATCCGGTCATGCGTGTAAAACCATCATTCACATAAACAATTCTTGGCCCGGGTTCTTCAAGTTCCAGTGTGGTGATTACAATTGAATCGTAATCACTTTTGATTGCCCGTTCGAGGAGATTCAGGTGTCTTAGAGCTTCATCTCTTTCCTCAACAAGCTCCTCTGTAAATTTAATCAGCTTTTTATAAGACTCTTCGTCTTTGCTGCATGATTTTAAGAATTCCTGAAAATTTTTCATAAGGTTGGTGTGTAATTGCAATACAAATAATTGGTTATGGTCCCGTCTTTTTTAATCCCGACGCAACAGCTTCGCTGTATTTAAGCCTCTAAATATGATAACAACATAGTTTCATTTCCAAATCATTCCTGAAATATGAGAATTTTGGTTTTTTTTCTCCATAATTAAAGTGATGTTACCACTCTGGCAAATTTGAACGAATAATTCCGTATCCAGCGAATAGCTCTATTGAAGAATGAATTGAAAAGCTTCTTCAAATTCCACGCGTCTTTTCTGTTCGTTAAAGAATGGCAAGCCCCAAATTATATAATCTTCTCCCTTCCAAATATGATCCAGTTCAAATTCATCTTTTAATCGTTTATTGATGGTTTTATTACTGATGGTATCTTTGATTGAATAGGGTTTGAATTTCTTCGTTCCTTTATACTCTACAAATTCATTCTTCATTTTGGCAGAGAGCTGTTCCAGTACCTGAACAGTGATATCAAGCTGATCGGCATGCGACAGGTTTAGAATTCGATCCCCATGACCGGTAACTTCCACCGAAATCTGAGCCAGATAATCTCCGGATGTAATAAATTCCGTGTGGGATTTCAGATGAGGGAAGTATTTTTTCAACGATGAAAAATGAAAAAAAGGCAACCGATGCAGTGCTTTTCGAATCACATTCGGATGAAACTCTGAAAGTTTATAGTCTTTTCGGGAGGTTTTTAAATCCAGCCCGGTTTCTCCCGAATAGATGGTAGTGGTTACCATATAGCCTGTACGCAATCTCAATTTGTAGAGATGATTCCGGGCTGAATCATCCAGTTTGGTGATATCCTCACGGTTATATTTGATGCGCTCATTCGTAAAGATTTTTCCCTCTTTATAAGTATCTGTTTCCAGGAATGTATCCTTCAGATTCAGGCTAATCTGATAACTTCGTTTCGGTTTAATACCAATTTCTTCCATGGCCGTATGAAGCTCATCAATATAGCGCGGGTTATGAGCACTGTGGTAGTAAAGCTCTTCACAAATTTTTAATTCATGCTCTTCCTCGTTTCCAACAACATCAAATTTTCGCTGATAGAGCGGCTGATCATCTTCAATGCGGAACGGGCAATACCGGGCACCTCGCCCGATTAACTGAGCTTCTGCCATCGTGGTTTTTCCGGGTTTGCCTTTTTTGGCATCACGGGTATCATATAATCGCACAATATCGAACAGGTTCAGCACATCCCAGCCTTCATTCAGGGCATCCACGGCAAAAACCACCCGGATCGGGTTTCCCACATCTTCCAGAGAGTTTACAAGGATCTGATTTATTTCCTTGTCGTTGATACTGTCGACCGATATACATTTTTCATCTGAAAAATCTTCCTTTAGCTCCAGTGCAAGGTTTTCCAGTGTGATGTCGTGTCGTTCAAAGTAACGAAAGGCTTCGGCCACTACACTATCATTATTCGCCCTGCTTCTTATAACGTCAAGGTCTGAAACAGCCAGGTTTTTGATTTTCTGTTGAAATTCCTCCCTGAATTCCGATGACACCACCTTTTTGTTTTTGTCCCGTTTTGCCGGCGGATTCACATAATTTGCCTTGAACATAATAACCGGTTTGACGGCAAGCCTGTATTCCGAAAACTTTTTTAACCGGTACTGGCTTAAGATAACGGACTGCAAGGCGCGATCGATCGGGTCCATATCAGCCTGAAGCACCTTTACCTCTTTTGAATAACCGTCAATACGGAATTCTTTCAGGGGGTAATCGAAGATGATACGATCTTTGTATTTGTTGAGAATATCCGGATGCCCCAAATCAATTGTTGCTGTAAATTCCAGCATTACATTTTCAGGGTTTGCTTCAGCAATACGGTTTACCGTTCCTTCCCATGTGTCGAGATTTTCCAGTTCGGTTTGATTTCTCTGCGACCTCGATTTGGTTTCGGCATTAATATGATGGGCTTCATCCGAAATGAGTACAACTTTCCCGTTTTGAAAATCCTCAAACGTGATTGAATTTTCCCTGGGGGTGTTCAGGCGGGAATGAAGCCCCTGAATGGTTGTGAATATGATGTTGATATCATCAGGGTTTGCGGCAGAAAAGTTGTCTACTTCATTCACTCGTATCCGTCGGTCTTCCACCTGGATGCGGTCAGCAAACAGATATTTGGATGATACCGGGTTCAGAAAATTTTCCCTTGTTTTTTCGATGATATTGGTGCTGTCCACGAAGAAAAGAAAATTGCGGTATCCTTTTGTGTAGAGATAAATCATTAAACCGGCCATGATCAGGGTTTTACCGCTGCCGGTGGCCATATGGTAGAGCAACTGAACGGGCACACCTTTTGGGCGGTTGGGAAACTCATCCCAGTAAAATTGAAATCGCCCAAACGCCTCTTGTTGATAGGGACGCATATCAAAATCCTGACGAAGATTTTCTTTGATAATCTCAGGAGCTTTTTCACGGAAAAAAGATGATCCGTAGATATTTTTAAGTGTGGAAAGGTTTTCGTGCAATAAGTTAACAGGCATCTGTTACTTGTCCGGTTTATTTTTCTTTTCCAACTTTTTTACCACTTCATCAAAATCTGATTCATAATTCTGGTCTTGCACGATCCTGAATTTTTCATATTCTGACTCTGCCAGTTTTTTTGCCACTTTTTGTGAAACTTTTCCCGGGTTTTGCAGAATTTCATATTCATTGAACGATAAAAAACTGTCCAGTTTTTTAATCCAGTCATTCATCTTCATCGCTTTTTGCCTCTTAGCCTGCAGTTCGGCAAAATCAAGATACATAGTAACAATCTGATTTAATTCATCAAGTTCTTTTTTTTGAAGGTAGTTTTTGGCAATAGATACATCGCTTTTCAATACTTTGCCTTTTGGAGAATTCTTCCAGGTTTGAAGCCCCATATTTTCCTTTTTTGCATCCGCTCGATTTTTAACCAGTTCTGCAGCGGTTTGGCCTGTAATAGCCCAATGTAATTTATTTTGTACGGTTGCAAAAAACTCTTTTGTAATTTGTGAATTTGAATCGTAGTCAACACTGCATTCTGCATAGATATCGGTAATTTTTTGATAAAATCTTCGCTCGGACGCACGAATTTCACGGATTCGTTCAAGTAACTCATCAAAATAATCTTTACCCCAGTGCTTCCCTTGTTTCAGCCGGCTGTCATCCAGAACAAACCCTTTTGTTATATACTCTTTTAAAATGTTTGTTGCCCAAATACGAAACTGAGTTGCCTCGTACGAATTTACCCTGTAACCTACAGCAATGGTTGCATCCAGATTATAAAAATCGATTTCCCTGGATACATCCCGTCCACCTTCTTTTTGAACTATTCGAAATTTTCGAATAGTTGCCGATTCCTGCAACTCATCCGATTTGAAAATCTCTTTCAAATGGTAATTTATGGTGTTGACTTCAACCCCAAATAACTCTGACATTTTTTTTTGTGTAGCCCATAATGTCTCATCTTCAAAATAGACTTCCACCTTTTTTTCACTTTCCGGTGTTGAATAAATAAGTATCTCAAATTCTTTTGATTTTCCCGATGCCATACAGCCTTCCTATTTTTCTGAATAAAATGCCCGATTCAGCTTCTTATCCTCCTCACTCACCCCGAACTCCTCATCTTCAAGTTCCGACAGGTTTATGTACAACTGGTTTTTATCCAGCACTTCGATGAGGAACTGCTTTTGCTCTTCCAGGGATAATTCTTCAAACGATTCTTTCTCATTATTTATCGTTTTGGGATCTACCCGGCAGCTCAGAAATGCATTTTTCTGCATAAGCTCCCAGATATCCTGCAAAGTTGCGACAGAATCTGCTTTTTCTATTTGATTGACGAATACCGCGTTGTACTCCATCAGTTCGGCATAGATAAACGACCCGCCGCCTTTCCACTCCACCTCTTTGCTGATGCCGCCCTGTTCACCCTCCACCACTTTCTGAAGCCGTTTAACGGTAACCGGCTCCACATAATCCATCTGCTCGCACAAAATGTACTGCCGACCCATTTTGAGGGCTACCGCCCCGGTGGTGCCGCTGCCAGCGAAGAAGTCGAGGACGAGGTCGCCTTCTTTTGAGCCTATGTGAATGATTCTTTCAAGAAATTTCTCTGGTTTTGGGGTCATAAATGCTCTATTGCCCAAAATTCTTTCTATTTCTTTTTTTGCTGCATCATTATGATCTGCATCTTTAAAACTCCACCAAGAAGTTGGAACGATTCCTTGCTGTACTTCACTGAGATATCGTTTTAATTGAGGTGCTCCTTTTCCGTCTTTGCCAAAGAAGATCCTGTTTTCTATAATCCATTTATTAATTGTTTCTCTATTTGCTCTCCAGCAACTTCCTTCTTTTGGGTAAAATTCTTCGTATGTATTTGGATTAATTATTGGAAAAACATACTTCTCAGAAAAACTTCGAACAAGTAAATTATCAGTTCTCCATCTTCCTCTTCCATCTCCATCATCATTCTTATATAACTTGTTTTGCTTCTCCGTTCGTGGTAAAAGATTTCTCTCAAATGCCTTGGTCTTTTGATAGACTAAAATATGATCATGCATATCTACAATACCTTTTGCATCATTTGCAGCTGCATATTTCTTCTGCCAAACAATATTTCTAAGGAAGTTGTCCCGTCCAAAAACTTCATCAGCCAGCACTTTCAAATAATGTCCCTCATCATCATCAATATTTATCCACATTGATCCATCTTTCGAAAGCAACTGATAGGCTATTTCCAGCCGGTTTTTCATAAACGTGAGCCAGGCGGAATGATTGAAGCGGTCGTTATAACCGAAATCATCGTTCCCTGTATTGTACGGAGGATCGATATAGATCAGCTTCACCTTTCCGGCGAATTTCTTTTTGAGCGAGTGCAGTGCCAGCAGGTTATTGCCTTTGAAGATGTAATTGTCCTTGTCTGAAAATTCCGTTACGGGGTGATGCCCCTCCTTATCAAACTTTTTGAATCCGGTGAGTACTTTGGCATCCAGAAGGCGGTCGATCCGGTCGGGCGCCAGGGTTTCGTTCCAGAAAATTTCGTTCCGTTTGGCGTCTTCCCGGGTCTGCCCCCCTTCGAGGACGCAGTCTTTGTAGGGCCAGATCAGCGTTACCTCATTTTTTTCTGAAATGTACTCGTCCCCATTGTCGCTCAGCCCGATCTTGTTTTTGTAAGCGGTGTAACTGTCGGGCAGGAACTGTTTGTTGGCTACAAATCGCTGGAAGAGCTGTTTGTCGAATACCAGTGTGCCGTCCACATCGGCAAAAAATCGATCCTTCAGTTTTTCATTTCCCAGCAGGAGCTTCAGCAGGCCTTTGTCCATCTTCAGCGCCAGCTCCACCACTTTATTTTTGGCCAGCTTGCCGTCGATAAGCAGTCGGTCGTCTTTTTCGAGGGTGGTGGTTAGTTCGTGGAGGAGGGTTTGCATCAATATTTGATTAATCGGTTTGGTTATTCATCGTCATGGAAAAACTGTATGGGCACAATCTAATAAAATCAGCTTAAATGTTGGAATGCTGATTTATCGAATGGAGTATTTTATGAATACCGGTAACGCTTGTATTCCGTATGTAGCAGAAGCGAGCAATCAGTTTTCGGAAAAATGTTTTCCAAGAATGAGTTCGGCAATCAGTTCCAGAAGCAGATCATGCCTTTGTTTTATTTCTTTTCCTTTATACCAAGAGCCTGCTGGAGTGCTACCATCCACTAAACTGTATAGAGACTCAAGCTCCCAGGCCAGTATATTCCAGTTATTTATTTGTACGGACTGTTCCAAATGTTTATCAATAATAAACCTTTCGATCACTTCGGTATGATACCTCTCAAGCGTTTCTTTCAGGAGTATTGGCCAGCGATCAATATCTTCTCCATTCCAGCCAATCATCCTGTTCACCACACCGATTCCAAGCCGGATTCGGTCGATCATGTCTTCGATCTGAAGAAGATCAGAAAACCTGCCTGTGTCTCTTAATGTATGTCGGAATAGTGGCAATTTTCGGTTCATGAATTTTGCATATAATTCCGTAAATGATTTTTTACGCCAAAATAAAGAGGTTTCCTGTTGAATAAGATTCCGTCGGTTAAGTTGTTCATTAAAAAAATAATAATCCTGCCAGGAATCCGGTTTATCAGGAAAATGACGAATTACCTGCCACACCGGGTTCAGGTTTTGCCTGGTTAATAGCATCAACAAATCTGAAAGCACGGAATAACCCATATTGAAGGCACTTTGATAATCTTTCGTACGTTCGGACTGAAGCTGCTGATATTCTGAAATTTGAATAGCAGTAAACGGAGAAAGCTCAAAAAAACCTGTATAAATTGAAACTACCATTTCTTCCAGGTTTTCCCGAAGGAGTAATATATCAGTAGTAAATGCTTCAGTGAACACCGGTATTTTCAGTTCAATTGAAATTTGGTCAGTTTTTTCAGTTTCTCCTGTTAGTGAACCGGGAATAAGATACCAGCAATCCACATCCTTGTAATCGATTTTTTTAAATTCAGTGGCGTTTCGGGTAATAAATTCAATGCGTTTTATTCTGAAAACCGGAACATTTTTCCAACCCATCAAATAGGCCCGGATATCGTACTCATCCACCCAAATCCGTTGATCGTATTGTGTGCCTTCTTCAACAAAGAACAGAGGCTGCATGCTATCAGGCCGGTAGTGTTTCCAAAATCTTTCTTTCATAAACTCCGGAGGGATCCAAAATCCGCCAGAAGTTTCCTGTAGTGGCTGCCAGTTTAAAACGGCTGGTACATTATCTCTAATCAGTGTGCCTTCACCCCAAAACATGGAACAGGATAGATTTTGAGTAATGATGTTATACAGATTCATACCCTTGTACAGAATTACATTCCCATGAACAGGCGTACTCTTTCATGAATGTCAATAGCCTCAGATTTTTCATTGCAGTTTCCTTTAACATGGTAATATATTCTTCTGAAATGGCAAAATAATCGTCATAAAGCTGATGATTGGCCAAAGTGCCGGTTTTATAAATTTATCAACGTAATAATGTTCTGCTTTTCTGGCGCCGAACCATTTTCCAATCTTACAGGTTTATGATCATATCTTCGTATCTTAATTTCCAGTTGTAACTAAAAAATTTCTGAATCCTGAATCCTGATAAAAAATTTAATATTCATCATTCGGTGTTCGATATTCGTTATTTAATATGGCTCGTAAAACTTTTGATATTCCTTCGATGTACCACTCACCGGTGATCCGCCATGTAAAAGAGGCATTCAAAATCACCGATCCCAGGAA
>PWLN01000020.1 GCA_003559375.1 Balneolaceae bacterium
ACGGGAGATGATTTTGATTCCGAATTTGAGTTACAGAATCGATTTTTAATAAAATCCAGAATTTGAACCATTGTCGGAGTTATCATTGTGCGGGTAATTTGATTAGCATTTTATCAGAATCGCTCTCAATATTTCCTGAAGACCTTATTTTATCATCGTATTAACTCCCCCAAAAAACAACCTGAAAGGGTGAAATAACAAAGTCAGGTGCACTCGCCCCTGGTAAAGGTGTCCAGTTAAACAGATCCCCAGTGATGAACTGGATCAGCGCCGTTATTCCAGTCGAGAGATTGATGAAAAAATGGGTTGTGGCCACAGTTGGGTATTGATAAAAAACCCCTGTTTTGTGTGACAAGTAGTTGTAAGCCCCAAAGTGGGCGCAATCCGGCTTTATATAAGATACAGACGGAAGTACGCATCTGGGTGTCAAAGGCATTCACCAAGATTTACCTCGCATTACTTGAATAAAGATCACACCCTCTTACTCTTCCATTTCCCCCGTGTAAAGAGCCAAATTGTGAACAGTCCGACAGCGGTTTCGGAATAAAACACACCCCAGAAAACACCGGAGTGCTGCCAGTCCAGGGATATGGCCAAAAAGTAAGCAAGCGGTATCTGAATCAGCCAGAAGAAAACCAGGTTGATCTTTGTGGGGGTCATGGTATCTCCTGCACCGTTAAAAGCCTGCACGGCTACCATCCACCAGCCATAGACAAAATAGGAGTAGGAGAGGATCCGTAGCCACTCCCCGCCTATCATGATCACCCTCTCATCATCAGAAAAAATACTTATCAGTGCTTCATTGAACATAAAATAGATCACTGAAACACCAAGCATAAACATCATATTATAAAAGCCAATTTTCCAAACGGCCGACTCTGCACGTTCGGGCTGATATGCCCCGAGGTTCTGGCCGACAAGTGTAGCAGCCGCATTCGCCATTCCCCATGCCGGCATCAATGTAAAAAGTAATATTCTTAGTGCAATAGTGGCTCCGGCAACGGCATCACTTCCGATATCTGCAAGAATGCGCATCAGGAAAATCCATGAGGTCATGGCGACGATCATCTGTCCCACTCCCCCCAGAGAAGTACGCAGGATGTTGAGCACGATTTTTCCGCTCCATCTTACCTGGGACGGGGTTACCCGGATATGTTTACCACCCCTGAAAAGCACCCAAAGCTGCATGGCAACACCGGCGCCCCGCCCGATGGTGGTGGCGATGGCCGCTCCTTCGATTCCCATAGCCGGAATGGGACCGAATCCGAAAATGAGGATCGGGTCTAATATGATGTTCAGTCCGTTGGCAAACCAGAGAACCCGCATGGCAATGGCAGCATCTCCGGCACCCCTGTAGATCGCGTTAATCACAAACAGAAGAACAATAACGGAGTTCCCGCCAAGCATCCATTGTGTGTAACGGTAGCCGTGTTCGATGCTCCATTCATCGGCGCCCATAAGGGCCAGAAGTTCTTTAGCATAAAATATCCCGGCAAATGCAAATGGCATGGAGATGAGAATACCTAGAAAAATGGCCTGCACTGCGGTAACACTTGCCTCACCCTTTTTCTTTTCACCGATCCGGCGCGCAATGATGGCGGTAACGGCTGTGGCCACACCCATTGCGATGGAATAGAGCAGAAACAGGTAGGTTTCAGTCAGCCCAACGGTAGCAACAGCCGATGCGCCAAGTTTACCTACAAAAAAGATATCAACCACGGCAAAAGTCGATTCCATCACCAGTTCCAGGATCATGGGAACTGCGAGAAGCAGGATGGCTTTTTTCAGGCTGATTCTCGTGTAATCGGCTTCGGTTCCGCGAAGGGCATTTTTCAGGTCCTGCCAGAGAGACCCTGCGGGTGCCTCATTGGCTGAATGGTTTAAATCAGATTGTTGCATGAACGGTTAGTGTCAAAAAAAGAGTGGATATTACCTTTGGTTGGTTGATTTCTGATCACAGGTTTTTCATGTGATATCCTGCGAATCAGGTAATAGTGCAGCAAACCATACTGAACTATGCAATTGTCATTCGTTGAGATTCAGCTGCCTGTTATGGCACAGGGAATGATGTAAAGGTAAATTTTCATGGTGAGACTACAATTGACCGAAAGCGATCTTTGCTTCAGTTATGATACATAATTTTAATAATCCGTTTTGCACGAATATCTGTTTCGGATGTTACAATATTTTTTTTATAAAGTCGCAAAAGTTTTCATTCTAATCATTCTTAATAATTACCCGTATAGCATGAATTATTTTACCCAGTGAATTCGTATTACAGCTAAATAACGAAGGCGGTATACCTTTTGAAAAATCCAGGGGATTGGCGATATCCAGAATAATTTTTCCATTCAGCTTCTCTTTCCCGGTGGTATTTAATACCTCCTCAGATCCGCTTCCGCTGGTGCCGGTGCTGGATACAATCGCCAAATGGGGCAGGGAACCGGGCTTTAGTGAAGGTGAGCTTGTGGATGTGAAGTGACCCTATTTAACGAGCCTTAACCACTGCTACAAATGAACATCCAGTATTCGGCCCGACAACCAAAGCTGAATCTGCTGGTATTGATATGCATGATAACCCTGATGTCTCTGCAGTATGTAGTTGTCAAACGGAAAATGGCTGCTTCGAATTCTGGTTTGCATGAAAAGGAAATTATACCGGGGATCCCTCGATACATCAGATCCGATCCATTGTTGTGCTCTCAGTCCCCGATTTATGTGTGTGGGCGGGCCAAATAAAATATAAATCATACCCCGGTCGGTTTTCCAGCCTTCTTTAAATCCGGTGAACTGCATATTGGCTTCTTCAACACGCTCATAGTACAATGATATAACCTGTTTTGCCCGGTTTACACTGCCAACATTTTCGAGCCAAAATCGGTCTATCGCTTCTTTAAGCTTTTCTGGATCCTCAATAGACATCAGTTTCTCATGCTCCCGTTCCCTCATCAGGTAAACAAGTGGCTCGGCCAGTTCTCGTGAAGATCCGATTCGGGGGAAATTTTCACCCTTCACACTAAAATCACGGCCTCTTAGAAGCTCCACCTCTTCGTCAGTACCATCTATTGCAACTACAAAACGATAATTTCCTGGCTCCGGGGTTTTATGAAAAAATTCGATCATGACAACTCCGGCCTGATCGAGTATCCGGCGGGTTTCATCCAGGCTCTTTTCGTTTCTGTAATCTATGCCTCTGTATGGTAAACTGGAAGACGAATAGTTAGGAAAACTGGCCAGCCTTGCTGCAGTCGTATCGGATTCAAATCGTATCAGATTAGACCGAATAGTAAGAGATTGATCCGGTAGGTTATTGGTTATCTGCACTACAAAACGGATGCTGTCTTTTTTTGTTGAAATATTATAGGATGTTACCGGTTCAAATTTTTGTTCATATTCATCGGAATAAATACCGAATAGCTGAACGGAAGTCATGCTCACAATTTCATTGCCCGGATCCGGCACAGTAGTAAATACCTCCCGTATCGTTTCACTGCCGGAAGCTTTGTCAGTTACCGAGAAAAATATTTTATAACTGCCCGGAGGTACCTCAAAATTTCTTTCATATCGCGTAATATTGGCACTGATGAGATGGCCATAAATGTCATTTTCGATCGTTTTGGTTGATGAATATGAATCCAGATATCGGTCACCTTCTGTGCCAACAATGGTTATGACTATTTCAATATCTGCGGTAGTCACTCCCTCAAGATGGCGGAATACCAGGCTCCTGTTTTCAATATCGGCTGTTACGCTTATGATCCCTGAATCGTATTCATTCAGAAACCCCATTGCCATTAAACGTAAATCCGGATGACCGTCTTCTGTTCTGTTATATGACTCATTAAATTCTGTTGCCCTCTCAATATTTACATTTCCGGTACCTGAACAAGCAATTGCGGCAAATGCTGCCGTCAAAATAACTAAGACAAGGCCGGTAATTGAATGGTTGCGAAGAGAATTCATTTTTTGCTCTATTCAGGTACTGAGATGAATATTTTACAAAACCGTCACGGATTGATCCATTATCATTAATATATTTATCACAACAGTCAATACAACCACAAAAATTGAGAATTCATTCTGTCATATTCTTCACACATATTAATGTGTAATACATTGTGCGAGATACCCATTATGGCTACAAATTTAGATATTGATGACTCCCTTATTGTGAAAGCAAAAAAAGTCGGGAAACATAAAGCCAAGAAAGAAACGGTTACCCAGGCTTTAATTGAATACATTGCGAGACGCGTACAAAAGAAAATTACGGAACTATTCGGTACCATAGAGTATGATGAGAGCTATTCGTACAAGGCGTATAGGTCCCAAGAATGAACGTTTTGGTTGTTACCGTGAACTGTAAATAACCTTACTATTTATGCTCTGCTTCGACTATCGCAATATCAACCCAAAACCCAGGGAAATCCTCCGGTAGGATATGGCCTCTTTGATGATTCGGCCGCCAACGGAGTTTTATAAAATGAAATAGCAGCACATCGTTTGATACTGAAAAGATTGTTATAGTAATAACATAAAGAATGCTATGTTTTTCATTATATTGAAGAATCTATCATTGCAAATTCCTTTATAATTTAAAATAAAGGTTCATACAACATCATACAGAGTACGATGAGAAAAGGATTTATGGAACGCCGCGGAAGAATTGAAGATCTTGACAGGTCGTTTGATCTCATTTTCTGGCAGGCTCAACCACCTGCTGCCAGATTCCAGGCAACGTGGGATCTCATTGTACATGCCGGGAAAATTAAAGGAACCGATGTTCGTCAACTCCGACTTCAGCGAACTGTTGAAAATTTTCAACGACAACAACGTTAGATATTTGGTTATTGGTGGATATGCTTTTATCCAATATGCTGAACCACGATATACCAAAGATCTCGATCTGTGGATCAGCACAGATACAGCGAATGCTCAGGCAGTATATTGTGCTTTAAGCGAATTTGGAGCGCCCCTGACCGGACTGACAGAAAATGATTTTGCCGAGGAGGGATTTTTTTATCAGATGGGTGTACCTCCTGTACGTGTAGATATTCTGATGGGAATTTCAGGTTTAGCGTTTGAAGATGCCTGGCAAAGGCGGATTGAAATTAAATTTGATGGTTTGCCAGTCTTTTTTATTTCCAAATCCGATTTAATCATCACAAAACGGGCTTCCGGCCGCCCGCAAGATGTACGTGATGCCGATCTTCTTTCCAAAACAGACGATGGTTGAAGAAGGACCCCGGTTTCTATCCCACAGATCACCACCAGTTAGCGCAATATCAACCCAAAACCCAGGGAAATCCTCCGGTAGGATATGGCCTCTTTGATGATTCGGCCGCCGAAAGCATCCTGCTCAATTGCGGAGTTGTCCAGGTTGAAACCTGCCGAGAAATAGATCCCGGATCCGGTTCCGTTTGTAATTTGCAAACCAAGAGCCGGGTTCAACATGGCGCCGCCTTTGTGCCGGTCAGGTTCAGAATTATGGTCACGCAGGATACTGATACTGGAGCCGAGTTTAAATTGAAGGAACGGAGCAACCTGTCCGCCGCTTAGCTGATAGATGAAGTCGATATAGACCGGCACCAGATCCAGCGGGTCGCTATAAAACACATAACCCGCCCCGATGCCGGCCGAAAATCGTTCGGTTATCTGGTAACCGTGTGTCATCTGCAGCCTGATGCTGTTTTCGCTTCTGCCTGCCAGCAAATCGATCCCGGTATGGTTGATGTACCCCGTCCGCCCATCCTGTGCAGAAATCGATACAGGCAGGTGAGCCATCAACAAGAAAAGAATCAAACCAAATAATGTTGTTCTGGTTGTCATAAAACCGGCTTTCAGGGGAGCGGTTTGATTACCGGTATTGTGCTCAGTTTTTTGAGGTTGTTGATATCGGAGTAATCATACTGAATAATGCCGCTGCCGCCGGTTA
>PWLN01000316.1 GCA_003559375.1 Balneolaceae bacterium
TGTACTGGAAACAGATAAAAAAATTAAACGGGTACAGATCGACCCGGACAGAATATTACCTGATGTGGATTATTCAAATAACACTTGGGAACGCTAATGATAAATTGATGGCAATAAATAGCTAATACTCGTAAAATTTTGCAAATTATCAGACACACAGAGAAAAATATTTTTTACCATTGATTTGTATTAAGAAAAACTGCATAAAAAAATACCCGCTTTCGAATGAAAATCTACCAAAAAGTTAAGCAGTCAAATACCCTGCGATGGTTCTTTTTAGGCTGTGGAATACTTGCCGTTGTAGCACTTACGGGAATGAATGTCTACTCATTATATGCTCTAAGAGAGTCTACTATTGAGGCTGCAAAAGAAAACCGCAAAATTCAACTTGAAGAATATACCAATAAAATTGTATACCGTTTCCGCGAACCATTCAGGGGCATGAGAGACCTTGAAATGAGGGATCTCGAAGAAAGCTGGAACAATTCTCAAAACTTTCCCCATCATTTTCGTAAAGTACTTTTAAATACCATTAGTGATTCCCTGTTTTCTGACATCTACTTCTCTCATGAGGAACACAATGGCTGTCACAAACCTGAACATCCTCTATACCATTTTGACAAACAATCTGCTTACTTTCGGGTAGCCAATGATATACCCAAAGAAGTTTGCGACGGTATAGGTATATCCAAATCAAGAATGAATACAGTATCTCTTGATGAATATCGCTGGAACAATAAGGTGGTTTTTGACGCGCATCGCAGTATGACTCTTGCACTCATCAACCTGGAACAAAAAACGATCATTGGCCATGTCACTCTTCTGATTGACAGGAATTACCTTATAAATAACATCCTGGAACCCGAACTGTTAACCAAATTTGGCAAAACAGAGGAATCCGGAATGGTGGTTTGGCTGCGCGACTGGATGCAGGATGAAGTATTAATCAGCAGTAACCCGGCATATCAATTCAGCCGCGATAAAATTGATATGCGGCAGCGTTTTCCTGATTTACTTGACAACTGGGTCTTAAACGCTTCTTTTCTCGAATCACCCGTTGTTGCCGCGACTCAGGCATCGTTAAACCGAAATCTTGTTGTTCTTGGTTTCGCTGTATTTGTTCTATTCGGTGCACTGGTATTTATGTTTATTAATGCTCAAAGAGAAAGAGAATTTGCATTGAGGCAGGCGGGTTTTCTGGCTAACGTTACACATGAACTGAAAACACCACTTGCTGTTATGCAGGCAGCCGGCGAAAATATTTCAGATGGCCGTGTAACCGATGGTGAAAGGCTGAAAAGCTATGGCAGCCATATTTATGATGAAGCCATCCGCCTCAGAAAAATGATTGACAAACTGCTGGATGTCGCGAAGGTCGATTCAGGCCAGACAATGGTAAATCAGGCGCCGGTAAACCTGGATAAATATCTGTCGGGTTACTACGAAGGCCATAAAGAGTATGTAAATAACAGGGGCTTTACACTTAAACTCGATCAGTTACCAGCAAGCCCGCTCATAATGGCCGACACAAACCATCTTGAAACAATCTTAAACAATCTGATTGAAAACAGTATTAAATACAGCCATGATGAAAAGTATATAAAAATGTCGCTATTTGTTGATAATTCAGATGTCTCATTTACAATAAGCGACCGGGGAATTGGCATACCCAAAAAAGCACAAAAATTGATATTCAATAAGTTTTACAGGGTAGAAAATGCCGATACTGCAAAAACCAAAGGACATGGGCTTGGATTAGCCATCGTTAAAAACCTCGTTGAAATAAACGGAGGAAAAATTTCCCTTAATAGTGAACCCGGCAAAGGCACAACATTTAAAGTAACTTTCCCGGCACTTCTCAAACAAACAACGGCCATGAAAGAAACAGCCCTGAAAACATCTCGCCTAAAGTCTCAACAACTGGAAGAGGAAAGCTATGCCGGATAGTTTAAAACATATTCTGATTGTTGAAGACGAACCAAGCCTTGTTTTCACATTGAAAGATACTCTTGAAGCTGAAAATTACAGGGTATCAGTAATTACGGATGGCGCCAAAGCAATTGAGGCGGTTCAAATTAGTGAACCCGATCTGATGATACTTGATTTAATGCTGCCAAATGTTAGCGGTTATGATATTTGCAAAGAAATCCGCGAGCTCAAACATACATTCCCTATCATCATGCTTACAGCCCGTGATCAGGAAATTGACAAGGTGACAGGGCTGAATATTGGTGCTGATGACTACATAACCAAACCCTTCGGTGTTAAAGAGCTTCTCGCAAGGATAACAGCAAGATTGCGCAGGGCAAATGCCTACTCCAAATCAGGGCCTGCAGAAATTTTAAAACTCGGCGAAGTAAAAATTGATTTGCGGGAATCCAGGGTAACTAAACCGGGCAATGTTATGGAGGAACTTTCTACAAGAGAAGTTGAAATTGTTGAGTTCCTGCTTCGAAATGCCAATAAACCGATTTCCAGGGATGAGTTACTGGAAAAGGTCTGGAGATATGAGTATAGCACAAACACACGTACTGTAGACGTTCATATCTCCAAACTTCGGGCAAAAATTGAAATGAACCCGGACGATCCCAAATATCTCGTTACCCTGCATGGGGTTGGCTATATGCTGCGACTAAACTAACTGTTTAGTCAGGCTTTCAACAAATTCAGGAAATTCTTTCAACTGTTTTTCAAAAAGTTTTTGATGCAGCTCCGATGACAAACCGGTCTGAACATCAAAATTTTTGTCTACTCGCTGGATGAACATTCTTTCAGGAAAGATATATGCCTTCCTGTACTTCAAAATTTGCTCAAACTGTTCCACAGCACGAAGTGCCCCAAAAGAGCCGGAAGATTCCCCAATCAGGCTCACAGGGCGTTTCTCAAGAGCCTTTGGAAACGGTAAATAATCGATAAATACTTTCAGTACCCCCGGGAAACTGCCATTATACTCAGGTATTACGAACAGGAAACCATCTGCATCCAAAATTCTGGAATTGTAATCCTGTACAGATTGAGGAGTATTTCCATATTTGCCACCTGCTACATCTGCAAGAGGATAATCTTCAAGGGAAAAGACTTCTGTTTCAGCATATCTGCATAATAAACCGGAAGCATAAGCTGAAACGTCTAATGCATTCGAGCCCGGCCTGTCTGTTGAACTTAAAATGTGTATTCTGGTCATTATTCTATAATTGAAATTCGTAGAGAACAACATCCCGGCCATTTTTTTCATTCATCTAACATGATAAAACATTCCGGCTGGCTGACTTAAATTATATCAAGAATTATTTACCTTAATAAAAGCGCTTTTTTAGATCATGTAATTAAATTTTATTTGTAAATAATAATTTAACCCTAATTTAATTTGATTAATAGAAATTATTGCCTTATCATTTTCACGGTTGCTTAATCAAGCATATCATTTTTTAAGGACTCATGTTATGGTAGACATCGAGCAATAGCTCCAATACTTGGCTTTCCCGGAATTGAACATTCCGGGAAAGCATTTTTTTGCTTATGGAAAAGGTCAGAGTAATCCCATATGTCCCGACCAAATTTATTTTTTGTTTACCTTTATTAATTCCTGCAATCTTTTAACCAATACAGATTCCCTTCCTTCTGTACCTCCCTGAAACCAACTGCGGCCTTTCACTATATCCGGCAAATACTGCTGTTCAACCCAGTTCCGTTCATAGTTATGAGGATATTTATAATCGTCAGATGCATTATGGATATCCAGATATCTTGCCGCAAGTTTATTCGCAGTTTTATCTTTCAGATGAGGCGGGACATCTCCGATTCCGGATTTTTTGATTTCATCATTAATTTCAAACAATGCTTTTGTACTGTTGCTTTTTGGGCTTAGCGACAAAAAAATGCATGCATGAGACAGAAAATATAAACCTTCCGGCATTCCGTTTTTATGGAATGCATCATGAGCGGCATTCACAACCGTAAGCGCATAAGGATCAGCAAGGCCCACGTCTTCTGAGGCAAATATGAGCATTCTCCTGAAAATAAAATTGGGATCTTCACCCCCTTCAAGCATTGCAATCATCCAGTAAAGTGCGGCATCAGCATCCGAGCCTCTCATCGATTTAATAAATGCCGATGCATAATGATAATGCTCATCACCTGTACGGTCGTACCTAATATTTCTTCGCTGAATCGATTCCTTCGCGATATCAAGAGTAATATTCACCTTACCATCAGCTTGCCTTGGGGTTGAAAGTACAGCAACTTCCAGGGCATTTAGGGCATTTCGTATATCACCTCCGGCATATTCAGCCAGATGGCGTTTTGCTGCATCCGAGACATTGAGATCCATAAAACCAAGCCCCCTGTTTTCGTCTTTTATAGCACGGTCTATCATCAGATCAACATGCTCTGAAGTGAGTGAATAGAGTTCAAACAATTGACATCTGGATAGCAGCGGGCTTACAAGAGAATAAAATGGATTTTCCGTTGTAGCACCCACTAATGTGATCACCCCCGATTCCAGGTGTGGCAGAAGTGCATCTTGTTGTGCTTTATTCCATCGGTGGATTTCATCTATGAATAAAATGGTTTTTTTATTATTTGCTTTGATTTGATATTTGGCTTTAGACACCACATTTTTCAGTTCCTTTATACCATCAAGAACTGCATTTATCACCTCAAACCGGGCATCAACCTCCCGTGAGATGACATGTGCGAGCGTTGTTTTTCCCGAACTTGGCGGACCATAAAGTATAAGTGAACCAATAACGCCGCTTTTAATCATACGCTGCAGCATTTTCCCTTCACCCACAAGATGTTCCTGACCGGTAAATTCTTGCAGTGAAACCGGGCGCATGCGGGTCGCCAGCGGCATATTTCTCTGATTGTTATCGAACTCATATTTTTTTTCTTCTTCAAACAGACTCATCGGTATATATTTATTTATCCTGCTTAATTAACCCTCCAATTTCTTCATCATTTGCTTTTCTCAGAAATTGGACTATAATAGTTACTAACTACATGAATTGGAGGCCGAAAATGAAAGTTAGAGATATTTTAAACCAAAAAGGGAACGACATTTATTCGATTGATTCGTATAAAACTGTATTCGAAGCGATCAAAAAAATGTCGGATTTTAATATCGGAGCCCTACTTGTAATTGATGATGGCAAACTGCTGGGTATTATCTCAGAACGGGATTACCGTGATAAAGTAGTGTTGATGGGGCGTCAATCAAAAAGTACCCCTGTGAAAGATATTATGAGTAACCAGGTTTTTTGTGTTACACCCGACGATGATGTTCAGTTATGCATGAAATTAATGACAGTAAAACGTATACGCCATCTTCCTGTTTTGGATAAAAACGAGATTGCAGGAATCATTTCAATCGGCGATGTTGTAAAAGCGGTAATCGATGACCAACAGTTTGAAATCGATTCTCTCAGAAACTATATCGCAGGTGGGTATCCGGGTTAAGTGTTTTGGCCAATTTATCCTGTCAGTCAATCCATTCAAAGTCCGGATGAAGTAAATTACTAACCTTCTCGGAAATTGCGTCTCAGAAGGATAACCCATTTGTCCCTCTGAGGACAGTATTTACTTTTATGCGGCAGATGTACCGTGTTATTTATTTTCTAATCAGTGAATTTATTAAAAACATCCTATCAATAATTGTTATTAAATGAATGATATCTATTAGTTACTGCTTTTCTGATGTAGTAAGTTGAGTCAACCCGAAATCGGGTTAATTCGGTTTTGTAAATTAAACCATCAGGATATTCCTTGGCGACTGATTGGGTTAGTTTTTCGAACTCTAATTCATCGGGGTGCGGTCCATCAATCAAAATTTCATGCATTATACGTCCATCCATATGTTCAGGTGG
>PWLN01000340.1 GCA_003559375.1 Balneolaceae bacterium
ATAAAGTGTAAACTATGTTATGCTATACAACAACTATTCATTGTGATTATTACATGAGTTTAGCGGGCCGTCCCTGACGGGACTTTTAATCATATGGCCGTTTTTTAACCACGGGCATGATTGCCCGCGCTACAGTCGGTTGTCCCTTGCGGGACGTTTTTTGAAGATCCTTGATGATGGATTCCAACCCGGAGGTGAACAGGCTATTTAATCTCATTTTTCCGGTTTTATAAGCGAAATTTACGATTCCTCCCTCGCAAACGAATCTGACATCCTTATAATCGTTCTCCGGATTCGCATGAAACAACCATTCCGTATTTCAATGTAAAGGGCAGGGCCGATATGTTAAGTCCTGAATTAAATGTTGTATGATAGTATCATATGATAGTATCATTTGATGTTTCAATTAATGCCGATAAGCCTAATGGTTCTCTCAAAAATTGCTCTCTTCCACAATGTAAAGAGGCCGGTTCAGTATGTTTTTGTTGATGCGGCTGATGTATTCCCCGATGATGCCGATGGCAAGCAGCTACACCCCGCCCAAAAAGGCTACGGTGATGATGAGAGACGTCCACCCGGTAATGGTTCGATCAAGGATAAAGTGAGAACCGAGAGCGTACAGCAGGATCAGAAACGACAGGAACGAGACCATAAACCCCGCCTGGGTAACCAGACGCAGGGGGCGGTGGCTTAGCGAGGTGATGCCGTCCAGGGCAAAGTCCAGCATTTTTTGAAGGGATAGCCGGTTTTACCGTGCCTTCTCGCGTCCCGTTCGAACTCGACGTACGTTTGGCGAAACCCCATCCACGCGATCTGGCCCCGAAGGAATTTGTTCTGCTCGGGCATCTGCCGGAGCATCTCCACCACCTTGCGGTCGATCAGGCGAAAGTCGCCCGCATCCAGGGGAATGTTGAACGAGGTGAAGCGCTGCAGCATGCGGTAAAATAGTTTGGCTGTGGCTTTTTTAAACCACGACTCTCCATTCCGCCTGGTGCGCTTCGCATACACCACATCGTAGCCTTCTTTGTACTTCTTGTACATCTCGGGAATGAGTTCCGGCGGGTCCTGCAGGTCTCCGTCCATGATTACTACGGCCTGCCCACGGCAATGATCCAGCCCGGCCGAAACCGCAATTTGGTGGCCGAAGTTTCGGCTAAGGCTGATGTATTTTATACAGGCATGTTGATTGGCCAGTTCTTTGATTTTTTGCAGGGTGGCATCGGTGCTGCCGTCGTTGATGAGGAGGATTTCGAAGGAGGTTGTAATCGTATGAAAGGAGGCATCTATTCTTTTGATTAACTGATAGAGATTGTCCTCCTCATTGAAACATGGAATGATTACTGTAATTGTATTCATCTCAAAATCCCTAAAATTGTTATAATAACTTAAATTAGATCATAATATTTCAGAAAAAGATTAATAAGATGAACCGACTATTAAATATTTTACTCCGAAATAACACCGATGTCAGATTTGTAAATTTTGATTGAAGTGTATCCATCTAAAAGATCTCTTGAAACAATGAAATTATTTGAAAAGGTTACCAGTTCAGGTATGGCATTACCAATATATAATGCTTGGCCGTTAGAACTATTCATCTGAAATGTAAATACTTCAACTGTTCTATCTACTCCTAATTCAGGTAAATTTGTTCTAATTACTTGAAAAATTTCATATTCATCTATTATAGTTATTGAAGGTGACAACATATCAACAATATTAGTTTCAGGTATTCTATAACTTAAATTGCTTCTTCCATCACCTACTCTGGTTTCAATTATTCTATGAAAGTTCAGTCCATCAATTCTATTTTTCCAAAGAAGTTCTCCATCTACTGATGAATAACCATGTATTACCGGCATTCTGTCAAAAGTAAATATAACTGTGGACGATGAATCATTACACCCAAGACTCCCCGCCGTCAGCCTACCAATTACAGCAAAATCATCATGAATATAAGATTGTCCGAAAGAAAATCGATGTTCATAAGAGGGAATTGAATAAGCATGAATGGTTTGAATATAATTTTCATTCTCTAACATATCATCAGGAGATAAAGGTTCAAAGCTATGCAAGTATAGCTGATCTCCAGATATACAGATACTATGAATTCTTTTTTCAAGTTGAACCGTTTCAACAAATTCAATTTTTTTACTGCTTATATCATAAACTTCCAATCTATATCCGTTATTCACAATCAACAATTCATCCCCGTAGATAGCCATCGAACTGGCAAATTGAAATTCTCCTGGCCCTTCTCCTCTGCCCCCAATAGTCGAAATGTAATCACCATTCTCATTAAAAACCCTTATCTGCTGCCTGCTAACATCCAAAATATAGACACGATTAAAAGAATCAATGACCACATCTTCAATTCGTCCAAACATCTCTTCTTCTTTTCCATACAACGTGCCAATCATATATACTTCAGTCATTTCTTTCAAAGTTAGATAATGGGAATATTGCTCAACATCAATGTTTTCGTTAGGGATTTCTTCATTAATTTGTAGAATAGCAGAATGTTTTTGGTCTGATAAGTCAAGATTTTCTTCTGTTGGATGCTCAATTGTTGATTTCATACCGTTTGAGCAACCTATAATAAAAAATATCATCAGTTTTAAAGTAGTTATTTTCATATATATTACTTTAATTTTATCATTGTAATTTCTTGGATAAAATTATTAGGAAGTTGTGCTCCATTATTGAACCAATTAATAATTTGATATTCGCCATTTAAGCTTAGAATTTTCTTTTCTTCAATTACATCAAATTTTATCTGTTCAGAATAGGTTCTAAAAGTTAAAATAATTTGCGGGGTAGATGCTTCGTTGCCTCTCTCGCCAACATATTTAATAATACCATTATTATACCAGAAGTTTCCAGATATAACCTCATCAAAATATCCGATATTTTCCAAATGTTTGATTCCGACAATAGGATCCCAATCAGCCGCTATTCCTATTGAGGTAAATCCAATACCTAGTGATTCTGACAATTTTTGTAATTTTAATTTTGTACTACCTATTGTTTTATATAATATTTCACTATTTGAAAATACACACCTTGAGCTACCTATGTATATTAAATTTATCTCCAAACTATAATCTTTACTATGAGATGGGTTATAAATATGCTCTTCATTAGTAAATTTAAAATTATATTTAACATAAATAAAATACAAAATATTTACACTAATCAGTGAAATTATTATTAACAGTATTTTATTGCTAATAAAATTCATTTTTTTAAAATAAATTCACGATATTAAATTAATAATGAATATTTATCTATACACTTTTATGATTCAATCAAAACCTGAAAAAAGCCCCAAATCACAAGTCAGATCAAAACAGTACTCTGTATATCCGCGAAACCTCAATTTTACAAACATCGTTAGATGTTTGTAAAATTTGAGGCTTACGATTATAAAGTTAAATCACCATTTAAGGTTGTCTTGTTAATTAATCAGTCCGCAAAATTATAACAACAATTTCTTAGATTCTTCTATTGGTCGCAGCGTATATCTGAACAATCAGGATATCCACTATCATCACAAGTGTAGGTAGTCGAACCAGTATAAAAACATCGAAATCCTTCAATATGATCCCACTGACAAGTGACTCCATCACAATCTCCACCTCCTCCTCCAGGTGGAGTTCCGTAAGCCAAAGACATCAAGCCATTCATACTAAAGTTTGAATCACTAATGGTCGTGTTAATATTTAGCATCATTAATCCTGCTAATGTGCACCCTGCTACAATTGTAATGATCTTTTTCTTAATGTTTTTCATCGTTTTCTGTATTTATAATTATATACATGAAATCATTTCACTCCATGTACGGTTATTATTTTAAGAATGGCACATTGAAGAATCTCGCCATTGTGCCTTTTTTTTATCCATCGCAAGACAGATAAAACCGTTTTATGTTTTCAATTAATTTATGGAATACCATTTTGTACGGTATTTATTTTCAATTATTCATCACGATAAGCTGATAGCATATGCCTATTTATAAATCCAGCCCCTGATGCCCCAATTCCCAGGTGGTGCTCCAATACCGATTCCACATCGTTATAGAGGGTTTCAAAGTCTTTCCAGTCTTGAGTTCTCTGATGCGTATAACCCGCCATCAGCAGGTACACTAATCCTGCAATGGCAAGCCCGGAACGGATCATTGTTTGATTCGTTGATAACCATCCAATGAACTGTACCATCCCATAAATAACCACCAGGAAAAACCCAATGGCGCTCAGATACACATAACGGTCGGCAATGATGGCCGCCCGCGGGGTTGGTAGCAGGTGCAGCACCAGGGCGATGTTGATCAAAAAGAATAGACCGCCAAACAGTATCACACCGTTTATCTTGTGGCGGTATTCAACCAGAACCCAGCCAAATACGCCAGTTGCCAGTGGGTAGAACCAAAACAGAAGCGGGATGGACTCTCCCGGATCCATCGGGAAAAAATAGAAGTACGAGAGATTGTGCGGGACCATCAGTTTGATGATGTACTCCCAGAAACTGTAATTGGCAAATAACAGCCGCTGCCCGAATGGGTAACTCCCTCCCACACCGGGCGATCCCTGAATGGAAAGGGTGAACCAGCCGAAAAACAGGGCAACCAAAACAAAAGGAACTTTTTCCAGCCAGATCCACCTCTCCTTGAAGTTTTTGCAAACCACCAGATCCACCGCAACCAATGTAGCCACAAATACTACTGCCTGTTCTTTTGATAACAATGAAGCAATAAAACAGAGCAGAACAACTCCCAAATGCCACCATTTTCCCGTTTGCCTGTAAAACAGGTATACCCACAACCCCAGCAGGTAGAAAAAACTATACAACGGAATTTTAGAAGCACTGATCCAGGCGACTGACTCCACCTGCATAGGATGAATCGCAAACAGAAATGCTGTTGTCCAGGCAATCAAAAACCGATGACGATTATCCAGTTTCAAACCGGTTATCATAGCCAGCAGTTTTTGAAGCACCAGCCCCACCAGCAGAAAATTTAGTATGTGAACAATCAAAAAGAATAACTGAAACCCAAACGGCTCCATCCCGCCGGCCCGAACAATTACCATAAAAGCAAGTGTGTTAACCGGGGAGTACTGCCCGCCGTACGGCTCTGAGAAGGTGGTGGCTATAGCATCGGTGCTGATGGTATTGAGGTATGTAACTTCAAGCAGGTGAGGGTTGCCGGTTACCATCCACTGGTCGTCCCAGTTGGTGAGGAAATCGTTGTTGAGTACCGGCTGCCAAACCACTGCCAGTACTATAAGCATCACTGCCACCAAAACAGCACGGCCTTTTGAATTTTGAAGTAAACTCCTGAACATGAATAAATGCGTTGGGTTTAACTGCTTGATATTCAATCCGATACTTCTACATATCAAGAATAGGATACCACAACCAACAAGTCAACCCCTAAAAATACCCACAAAGTGGGTATGACACTTAGATGACATATTGCCGGATTTCTTCGGCATACTTGTGGCACCATCGCTCGAGGCTGCGATAACCGTACAGGTTTAGTTTTTGCTTGATATTTTTTCGGTGCGTTTGAATGGTAGAAACTTTATTCCCGAAGCTTGCGGCAATTTCTTTGCAGGTAAACCTTTTGGCAATAAGCTTCAAAACCCGAATCTCCGTATCCGTCAGGTAACACCGGCAGGCTTCCTCAAAGCTGACAGAGTTGGTTGGTTGGTTGGTTGGTTATCATACTCTTTCATGAAAGTACGGTTTTGTTTCAATAGCTGGTGATAGTCGTATCAGGCCGGTTTCTTTCCGTCTCTCTGGCCTGAATGTCAAAAACTGATGGAATATTCCTTTACACAACAGGATGCATGAGATGGCAAAATGTTACACTTTATAACATAAAAATCAAGTCTATGC
>PWLN01000281.1 GCA_003559375.1 Balneolaceae bacterium
ACCATCCACTTTTGAAAATCAATTCATATTGTACACGTTTTGATCGGCTGATGTGCAGGGGAGGTGATCAGACACTATTTGTGAAACGCTCGGTATTTAATGAACTGGGCGGATATAAAGATCATTACTTAATCATGGAAGATTTTGACCTGATTCAGCAGCTCAGAAAGAACTTTGTATTCAGAATTATGCCAAAAGATGTGATTGTATCTGCCAGAAAATATGAAGACAATCCTTACCTGAAAGTAAACTTTATAAACCTGGTGATTATTATGATGTATTTTTTTGGTGCTTCACAAAACACTATGGTTCATGCATACAAAGAATTGATCCATAAAACCCGGTTTGGGTAACTTCAAAAGTATCTTCGAATGGTTGCGGGGCATCGTACATTCTGTTATCAAAATGTTAGAAAAGAAGAGGTAAGAACTTTTCAAATGATTCCGTCTGATGTGCACATAATCAAAAAATGATTATTACTAATATTAATTAATCAGACAAATCATGAATAAATTAATCATACCAATATTAACTGCATTACTTTTATTTTCAGGTAATGTGTTCGCACTTTCTTCTTCAGAAAAGGAAAATAACGAAAAAAACGAATCCATGAGTTGGACGGTTGATAGAGATCACAGTTCTATCAATTTTCCTGTACGGCATTTTTTCACTCCGGTTAATGGAAGGTTTAATGATTTCGAGGCAGACATTCAGTTTAACCCGGATGCTCCCGAAAACAGCAGGATAGATGTAACGATTCCGATTTCATATATCAACACAGAAAATGCAAGAAGAGACAATCATCTTGCTTCAGAAGACTTTTTTAATTCGGAGCAATGGCCAACGATGCGTTTTGTGAGCACGAATATTCAAAAAACGGATGACAATGAATACGTAGCTGTTGGTGAGCTTACAATTCGCGATGTTACAAAAACAGTTGAACTACCATTCGAGTTGCTTGGTATTATGGAGCACCCGATGATGGATGACACTCAAGTTGCCGGCATTGCTGCAAGTACCAAAATCAAACGTACTGATTTCGGCGTTGGTGTTGGTGATTGGGCTGCCACCCTGGTTGTGGGTGATGATGTTGACATTACCATTAACCTGGAATTAACTACTAAAATATAGCAGGCTTAACACAGCTATATCATAATTAAAGCAGCCGATTAAGGGCTGCTTTTTTATTTATTCGAAATGATACCCAACCATCAAATGGTTAATACCATTACTTATTAAAAGTACAAGTATCTTCAATTATCTAAGCTATTTGAAATTAAGCATCTATTTACTCCTTTTTCAATAAGGGGAATGTAAGATTATGCGAAGTCGCAACATCTAATCATTGAACAGCAAAAAAAACGAATTTTATAATGGAATTTACTGAAATATATAACTGGTTTATGGGCTTAGGGGAGCCATACGGAGTGGATCCGATTATTTTTGGATCGATTTACGTTGGTGCAATCCCAATTTTTTGGCTGGCAATAGGCTGGCTGGTTCAGAATATTAAAAAGAAACGTTCGGTTACGGGGCCGGTGCTACTGGCATGTTCCTGTGCAATATCGGCTTATGTGTACCTGATTTTTGTTGGTGAGAATGTGCCTACGTGGGTTTACGGGCTAATTTTTGCAATTATTGTGTATGCAATATATTCCACTTTAAATAAAGTAAAACAGAAAAAGGAGGAGCTGATCAATGAAGCATCAGTATGATATAATCGTTATTGGTGGAGGCGCAGCAGGATTAACAGCTTCCGGTGTAGCTGTAAGTTTAGGGGCTAAAACAATGATGGTCGAGAAAGCTAAGCTTGGCGGCGACTGTACCTGGTACGGATGCGTGCCCAGTAAAGTGCTGCTGAACCTCGGGAAAAAAGTCGCAATATCGGGAAAACCGGTTAACTGGCAGGAGGTTAGGGCAAAGCTTGATACCATCCGCCAGGATATTTATGAAGAAGCAGACAACCCCGAAAAATTCAGGGAAATGGGGATTGATGTAGAGGATGGTGAAGCGAAATTTGTTGATAGAAACACCCTGCAGGTCAAAAATGGAAAAGGATTTCTCCGTGAAATGAGTGCAAAATATTTTGTGATTGCTACCGGTGCTAATGCATTTGTTCCACCCATAACTGGCATTGATAAAACACCACACCTTACAAACCACAATCTGTTCGAAATAGATGAGCTTCCCAAAAGCATGATCATAGTTGGAGGCGGCCCGATCGGCACGGAAATGGCACAGGCTTTTCAAAACCTGGGCACCGAAATTACTGTTGTGGATATGCTGGACACCATCCTCTCTAACGATCATCCTGAACTGACCCCCATCCTGAAAGAACGCCTGGAAAAGCAGGGAGTGAAGTATGAACTGGGTGCAGGTGTAAAATCGGTGAGCGGCGATGAAAAATCAGTAGAAGTTACCATTGAACGCGATTGCGAAACAAAAGTATTAAAGGCTGAAAAGTTGCTGATAGCTACCGGCCGACGTGCCAATTTTGAACCGTTGAATCTTGACGCAGCCGGGGTAAAAACCGGCAAGAACGGTATTACAATAAATAATAAATGCCGCACAAACGTCAGAAATATTTATGCTATTGGCGATGTAACCGGTCGTTACCAATTTACCCACATGTCTGAGCATATGGCAAAAGTTGCTGTGAGTAATGCGCTTTTGAAATTTCCTATGAAGATTGATCATAAGCATGTGCCCTGGGTAACCTACACCGAACCGGAGATGGCGCATGTGGGAGCATCACAAAAGCAGCTTGATGAAAATGGAGTTAAGTACGAGACCTACAAATTTCCCTACAAGATGATAGACCGTGCCATTTCCGATGAGAAAACCATCGGATGGATCTACGTATATGCAAAAAAACTGAATGGCAAAATTTTAGGAGCCGATGTGCTCGGTGCTCATGCAGGAGAGCTAATCAGCCATTATGCACTGGCAATGAAAAACGGCATCACGCTGAGAAATATGGCGGATACGATCTACCCCTATCCCAGTTACGGGCTTGGAGCAAGACGGGCTGCCGACCAGTGGTACGTAAAAAGCCAAAGCACGGGAGTGGTAAAATGGATCAAACGGATATTTGGGTACCGTGGTCCGTTACCCGACCTCAGTAATCCCGATAAAATTGTGTGATTTGATTCCAGCTTTATAAAGTTTCTGTAACATGTAACTCAATTGTTTGTATTGCACTACAGATCTTCTTAATTAGGGCCATTATCCAACATAATTCAATCAGGATTTTATGTTAAAATGGCTCAAAAAAGAATCTAATTCGAAGCTTAACCGCGGCAGAGACAACGCCTGGTGGGTAGAAACCCTGAGCAATCCCCCGGCTGAAGAGGCAATAGCTGAACTCAGATCTATACTTGTACGTGGCCTTAAACCGGCTCTTCATAAATATGTTGACAGAGAGCTTGAAGAGTTTGTCGAAGATGTGGCCCAGGATGCCCTGCTGAAAATTATCGACAGGGTTGGCACATTCCGTGGCGATAGTAAATTTACCACATGGGCTTTAAAAATTGCTGTACGAGAGGGGCTATCAGAGCTGAGAAGAAAAAAATGGGATGATGTTTCTCTGAACCTTTTCACAGGTAAAGGTGAAAATGGGACCAGCAATTCCGGGGAGTTGCCATTTCCCTCTGAATCGCCCGCCCCTGACAGGGCAACCCATGAATCAATGGTGTTACAAAATGTAATGAGTATCATCAATGAAGAGCTTTCACCCAAACAAAAAAGTGCTATGATGGCACTTATGGTTGATGATATGCCGATCACAGTGGTAGCTGAACAGATGGGAGTGAAACGCAACGCTTTGTATAAACTGGTTCATGATGCGCGGCTGAACCTGAAGACGAAAATGGAGAGCAGGGGAATTAATCCGGAAGAAATGTTGCATCAGATGTAAGAATTAATCAGGTTATCGCATCTAACTGCTAATACCACTCTAAATTCGTATGAAATTGAATCCTGAAGTACTTAGAAAAATGATCAATGTGCTGGCAGCTACCCGGCCGGATGAGATCGGTTGTGATGACTGTTTTGAGCAGCTTGGTGAATTTGCCGAACTGCATCTTGCAGGCAAATCATTGGAAAATGCGATGCCGTTGATCCAGGATCACCTGAGCAAGTGTAAAGACTGCAGGGAAGAGTACGAAGCGCTGTTGGAGGCAGTGAAAGCAATAAAATGAAGAACAATGAATTTTAATTAGCCGTTTTGATGAAAAGATGAAAGGAAAACAATGAGATTTGCAAATAGGGCGTTAATAATATAGATTCTATATAAATATATATATCATATAAAACCTTATGGCACTGAGTATAAAAAACCCGGAAGTTGATCGCCTGGCACGTGAGCTGGCTGAAGTGACCGGAGAAAATATCACTGAAGCTATTTATAAAGCACTTGAAGAACGGCTGGAAAAAGAAACCGGCCGCAAACACACAAATTTTTTCAGGGATGAGATAAATCGAATACAAAACAGAATTTCCCGGCTTCCACGAAAAAATCAACGTACCGATGATGAGCTGATCGGATATGATGAACACGGCATTCCCGGTTAGACGCTATGGTACTGGATACTTCTGCCGTTATAGCAATTCTTCAAAATGAATCCGGTTCGGACCGGCTTATATCTGAAATGGAAAAGGCAGGCAGTCTCAAAATATCAGCTGCCACGGTTGTTGAAGCCGGTATCGTGATGTTATCGCGTTATGGAGATGCAGGAGAAATTGAGATTGACCAATTTATTCACCGGCTTGGTGTATCTGTTGTTCCCGTTACAGATGTTCAGGGTGAAAAAGCTCGTACTGCTTATCGCAAATATGGCAAAGAAAGGCATCCTGCCGGATTAAATTTTGGAGATTGCTTCTCTTATGCACTGGCTATTTCACTAAATGAGCCGCTTTTATTTACAGGTGTGGATTTCTCCAAAACGGATGTTTTAATTCCAAAAAGTGATTGAACTATCGGGTACAAGTAAACTTTTAAGAGTCGTCCCCATAGGGGCAGGCGGACGAGTTTTTTTAAAAATTACGCAATTTACGATAAACTGTGATTTCTACCGATTCGTTTAATCCCAGATTACGCATTAGAAATTCCACAGGCTAATGTAACACCTTTTTTTCTATTGCGTAATCTGGGTTAAAATCATTCCTTGGCTCAAGTAGCTATTGTAGCTACATTATATTGTATATGAAAACAGTAGGAATCCGTGAGTTAAAAAATAACCTGATTATGCATAGTATTTTACAGAACAAATCCGTATTCCTTGATTATATCTGCCGTGATTTTCCTTTTTGCAGATTGATTTTTTTAATGTTGAAGAATGGTTTTCAAAATGGTTGGTTTTCGATACCGGTACGTTTATTCCCATCATACGATTACCATAGACCCGCTATAGATGTTATGTTTTGTTATTTTGATATAAAATAATAACAACATTTCCTTTCTTGCGGCCGGTATCAACATATCTGTGAGCTTCGGCAATCTGCTCGAATGGGTATCGCCTGTCTATGACCGGCTTAAATTCGCCCTTCTCCGCCAGATTCGCAAGGAAATGTAAATCTTCTGCACGCTCGCTTGCAGGGCCTGCGATGATCTTTTTATTGCTTGTCATCAATACCCAGGGGATTTGAAGCATGTCTGGCAGCCCGCCTAAAACCATGAGAAGTCGCCCCTTTTCATTTAACGAATCCTTGATTTTGTTGTACGGAGCCGTACCCACTGTTTCGACTATGATATCATAGGTTAATCCATTATCCGAAAAATCTTCTTTGGTGTAATCAATTACATGATGAGCGCCTATAGATTTCACCAACTCAATATTCGTGGTACTGCACACTCCGGTTACCTCTGCTCCGAAATGTTTAGCAAGC
>PWLN01000075.1 GCA_003559375.1 Balneolaceae bacterium
AGGTAATGGGAGGAGAACCGGATGATAAACAATAATATTATGGCGGATTATATACCACATATCCCCGTATTACTTGACGCATCTGTTGAGTTTTTGATTACAAACAGATCCGGAATCTATATCGATGCCACTCTTGGAAGTGGTGGCCATAGCACTGAAATACTTAAAAATCTGAATGATGATGCCCTGTTGCTGGGAGTTGACCAGGATTATGAAGCACACGAAGCCGCACAGGAATTCCTGTCAAAAGATAAAAGATTCAGACCTGTTAAGGGTAATTTCGGCTATCTCTCCACATTGATTCCAGATAAATATCATGGAAAAATTGCCGGTATTCTGTTTGATCTCGGGATATCCACACACCAGATTAAAGATCCGGCTCGAGGATTCAGTTTCCAGCATGACGGGCCTCTTGATATGCGAATGGGCGATCTGAGCGGTGTGTCAGCATACGAGGTGGTGAATGAATATGATTACGAAAAACTGCGCGACATCATCTATCACTACGGCGAAGAACGTTTAAGCAGGCAAATTGCAGCAGAAATTATTAAAAACCGGCCTATTGAATCTACTCTGGATTTGCGCAGGGTAATTGAAAGTGTCTTATACGGACGTTATATCATCAAATCGGTTGCACGGGTTTTTCAGGCTATTCGAATTGAGGTGAACAGGGAATTGGAAGTTCTGAAAAGTGCACTTAGTCAGTCTATGGAGCTTTTGATGCCTGGTGGACGGATTGTAGCTATCTCTTACCACTCACTTGAAGATCGAATAATCAAGAATTTTTTCAGGAGCGGAAACTTTGAGGGAAATATTGAAAAAGATTTCTACGGAAATGCTATACAACCTCTGAAATTAATTTCCCGTCAAATCATTACACCTTCTGATGAAGAGATAAAAAGAAACCCTGCTGCACGCAGTGCCAAACTTCGGGTAGCAGAAAAAGCCGGGGAGGAATAATGAAGATAGAATCACCGGCAATAAAAAAATTCAGAGGTATTTCAGAAGGAACACCTTCACTCAACAAGAAAAAAAGATTCTCTCCAAGAACCTTACTTACAGACGGCTCTGCCCAACCCCATGGCAGACGTTTTAATACAGACCAGAAGAGAAAAACCAAACTTCCGGCTTTTACCCCCTGGAAGGTTGTCCTCGCAAGTTTCTTGATCGGAATTTGTGGGATTATTTATATCGGCCATGTGTTCAGTACTCAGCAGTTACTTATGGAAGTGAATCAGCTGGAAGATGAATACAACAAAGCTCTAAGGCTATATCATGAACAAAGGTTGATTTACGACAGATTAACCGGCCCTAAAGAGATATATCAGCATGCACGTAACCAGGGCTTTGTGAACACAGGGCCCGCAGACCAGATTATCTATATTCAATCTCAGGTAAAATGAGTGATCGAAGTTCTATCATGGGCCGAATGTTTGTACTGTTTGGGCTATTATTATTACTCCCGGCTGCAATTTTTGTGCAGGTCTTAAGGGTAAATCTGGTTGAAGGTGAAGGTTTTCGCGAACTATGGAGCTCACAAGCTATTGACTATATTTCAATTCCTGCCCAGCGAGGCCATATCTACGATTCAAGAGGATCGCTTCTCGCAACGAATACCGTTATTTATCGTGTTGCAATAGACCCTCATGCAGTAGGAAATACATCAAACCTTCAGGATATCCTGAATATTCTTGGCAGACATACTGGCAGGTCACCACAATTTTACAGAAACAGAATTCAGCAAGCACCAGCTCGCAGTAAATATGTAGTTCTGGAAAGAAGTGTTCCAGTGCAGACTTATGAAGACCTCAACGAGTTAAATATCCGTGGCCTGATTTTAGAAGAAGAGTATCGCCGCAGTTACAGTTTTGGATCACTTGCTGCTCATATCATTGGCTATGTGAATCATAATATGGATGGAATGGCGGGCCTTGAAAGCCGATATAACGCAATTCTCCGCGGTACGGATGGCCAGCAACAGGTACGTAAAGACAGGCTTAACCAAATTTTTGCCTATGTTGGCGCACCCCGAAGACTTCCTGTTCAGGGGCATTCCCTTCATATTACTATCGACTCACAGATACAGGCAATTGTAGAAGAAGAGCTGGAAGCAGGTGTGGTTCGCCATATGGCTATGCAGGGTACGGCTATCGCAATGAATCCAAAAACAGGTGCAGTAAAAGCCATTGCAAATTACCCAACATTCGATCCCAATACCCCTGCTGCATCCGATCAGGAAAACAGGAGAAATTTTGCAGTTTCCGACATGATTGAACCCGGTTCTACTTTCAAACTTGTGCCTGCTATCGCTGCTGTGGAACAAAGGATGGTACATTCTGATGAAATATTTGAGACTCCCCGAAGTGGCCAAAAATTTATCCATGGACAATTAATGCGTGATCACGATCCGCTTGGCACACTTACTTTCAATGAAGTGATTGCCAAATCATCAAATATTGCAACCGCTGAAATTGCAATGCGGCTGAAACCGGAAATTTTTTATCAATATGCCCGAAATATGGGCTTTGGCACTCAAACTCAGATAGACTTGCCAAATGAAGAAACCGGTCATCTGCAGAGACCATTTGAATGGAGCCTGGTTACACTTCCCTGGATGTCAATTGGTTATGAAGTTCACGTAACGCCTATACAGCTTATACAAGCGTATGCTGCTTTTGCAAACGGAGGCATGTTAATGAAGCCATATGTTGTTGAAAAGGTTACAGATGAGATTGGCAACATAATTCATGAACAAAAACCTGCTGCTATTCGGAGAATTGCAAAAAATGAAACCATAGAAAAGCTGATACCTGTGTTTGAGCAAGCTGTATCTGATTCCGGTACCGGCCGCTGGGCTATGGTCGACGGCCTCCGGATTGCAGGAAAAACAGGTACTGCACAAAAATACATCGATGGGCGATATCAGCCACGGTATCGTGCCTCATTCGTTGGATTCTTCCCGGTTGAAGATCCTGAGATCATCATACTTGTTTTACTTGATGAGCCTCGAACCAGCATATTTGGCGGTTTTACTTCAGGTTCTGTTTTCAGGGAAATGGCTTCCAGAATTTCCGGCCTCGCCAACAATATTCAACGCTACGATGAATCATCCGATTCTCATATACTGATTAATCAGATTGTTACACCCGATTTGAGAGCCCTCCCGAGAAACAGGGCAATATCATTTCTAAGAACTTCCGGAATTCCGTTTACATCAGAAGGTTCCGGCAATTATGTGACTTCACAATATCCTTTACCTGGTACTGAAATTTCCAGAAACACTCCGCTGGAATTGTGGTTTTCCTCAGATAGTCAGGATGACGTTCCGGATGGTTTCGTCAGAGTACCCGATCTCAAAGATTTGAATATGAGACAGGCGTCATATCTGCTTTTAAACCTCGGACTGGAAATTGAAACTATTGGCTCTGGTTCCATATACACTCAATTTCCTCAAGCCGGTGAACTATTGCGAACAGGGCGGCCAGTTACCGTACGCGGAAAATCAAGGTCAATCAGCCAACTTGCATCCATTGCACACAATTGATGAATATTGAACAACTCATAGAATTTTGCAAACCTCAAAAAATTGCAGGGGTAAAACCTGACAAAACAGGCAAACTGTGCCAGGATTCAAGAGAAGTAGCTGAGGGTGATATTTTTATCGCTGTAAAAGGGCTTAGGTCGGATGGGCATCATTTCATCCGGGAAGCTATAGACAGAGGGGCCTCCGTTATTATAACCGAAAAAGAGATAGATGATAATGATGCCCTGCTTTGGCTGCAGGTTAAGAATACAAGAAAACTTTTAGGCCCACTTGCTCAGTTCATTACCGGAAATCCGGCTGAAAAGTTAACGATAATCGGTGTTACAGGAACAAATGGAAAAACCACCGTTTCCACAGTAATTTGGCAAATTTTAACAACTATTGGATATAAGGCCTCACTATTAGGAACAGTAGAAAAAAGAGTAAACTCTGACGAATATAAAAGCAGGCTTACCACTGCCGATCCCATCGAATTATCGAATGACATGAGGCAAATGGTTGACGCCGGCAGTGAATTCCTTGTTATGGAAGTTTCCTCACATGCACTATCCCAGCAAAGAGTAAGAGGTATAACTTTTAAAGTTGCAGTTTTCACAAACCTCAGTCACGATCATCTGGATTATCATGAATCGATGAATGAGTATGCATCTGCCAAGAAAAAACTCTTCAATTCGCTTGACGATACAAGCTGGGCCATTACAAACCTCGATGATAGCCGCGGGAAATGGATAACGAATTCAACACCTGCAAAAATTTTAAGTTTTAGTTTTAGCGGCAAAGGTTTATTTAAAGCAGAAATTCTATCAGCTGATGCAGAAGGGTCGGTTCTTTCAATAGATGGCATAAAAATTAAAACACCTCTTGTTGGTAAATTCAATGCTTACAATGTTATTGAAGCACTGCTTGCCTGTACAGCTTTAGGTATTGACGGAGTGCGTGTAGCCCGGGCTCTTATGGAGTGCACTGGTGCACCTGGCCGTATGGAGCGTGTAAATTCAATAGCCAAAAGAGAAAAAGAGCCTCTCGTTTTTGTAGATTATGCTCACACACCAAATGCCCTCGAAAATGTAGCTGCAACTCTGAGTGCCTTAAAACTGCCAAAACAGAAGTTAATCATCATTTTTGGTTGCGGAGGTGACAGAGATAAGTCCAAACGGCCAGTTATGGCGGGAATTGCCGAACAATTTGGCGATAAGGTAGTAGTCACATCCGATAATCCCCGTACAGAAGATCCCGAAGCTATCATTGATGAAATTATGCGTGGTTTCAGAAATAGTAATCTGGTTAGCCGGATCACATCAAGGCACGATGCAATCACAAATACAATTATTGAAGCTGATCATAACTGCATAGTGTTAATTGCCGGAAAAGGCCACGAAACCTATCAGGAAGTTAATGGTGTCAGATCCCATTTTGATGACCGTGAAGTTACCCTTGAAGCACTGAAAAGGCGAGAATTGCTAAAGAATGCGAGGGTAAGCTGATGTTATACGAATTGATTGCCTGGCTGAACAGAGTTTTTGATCCACCTGGATTCGGTGCTTTTGATTATATAACTACCAGAACTGCTTTTGCTGCGGCATTTGCTTTGCTAATCAGCCTTTTTGTTGGAAAAAAAATCATCAAGTGGCTGAAAAAAATGCAGCTAAAGGAGAACATCCGGGATGACCTCGGACTGAAATCGCACCTCAGTAAAGCCGATACCCCTACTATGGGCGGAGTTATCATTATTCTCGCCACTATTATACCCGCACTGTTATGGATGAGGATGAACAGCATCTATACATGGATGATTATATTTGTAGTTGTAGTTCTCGGTATTGTAGGTTTTTTGGATGATTACATTAAAACCGTCCGTAAAGATAAAGCCGGGCTGCATGGCTGGAATAAAGTTATTGGACAGGTTTTGGTGGGTACAGTACTCGGGGTTACCCTTTATTTCTGGCCTGCATTTCAGGATTATAATACAATTACGACTGTACCATTTTTAAAAGAAGTACACATTGACTATGCCTTTTTTGGTGAAGAGTGGGGCTGGCTTATCTATATTCCTGTAGTAATTTTCATTATTACTGCTGTTAGCAATGCCGCCAACCTGACCGACGGGCTTGATGGGCTGCTCTCGGGAACTTCCGCAATTGCCGGTGTAATTCTTGGAATTTTCGCATACGTCTCCGGCAGGGTCGACTTTTCTGCATTTCTGAATATCATGTATCTGCCCGGCGCAGGTGAATTAACCATTTTTGCCGCTTCGCTTGTTGGTTCATGCCTCGGCTTTTTATGGTATAACTCGTATCCCGCTTCTGTTTTTATGGGTGATACCGGTTCACTTGC
>PWLN01000186.1 GCA_003559375.1 Balneolaceae bacterium
GGGCGTTCTTATAGCGGTAAATTGAGTGTTATGCCAAAACCCCTTGAGGTGTATGTAGGCACTAACGTGGAGTATGCTGAAAAAATACACAGAACAGGCGGACGTGGAGGTAAAGGTGAAGGGTTTTTAGTGAAAGCACACGAAGCGGAACGGCCTTTACTTATCGCAAGGCTGAGGGCAAAAATAAAGGAGGTTGCACGTGGCAAAGGACGTGGGATATGATTTGCAGGTGAAATACTTTCAGCTTTTGAATGGTAATATTACTCATTCATCCGCTGTGGTTGCCGTGTATGATGAACCGCCGGTAAGCCCTGTTTATCCGTTTATCCAGTTTGGGTTTCGCACGGCGGTAGATTATGTAACCAAACAAGACTTCGGTCAAGAAGTAACATTTACTCTGTGGGTGGTTGACCGTTTCAGTGGCAACGCCGGCAACAGAGATAAAATAAACGCGATAACAACAGAAATAACAAAGATCATCCGGGGAAGGCCGGTATTTACGATGGCAGGGTGGAATGTTGTTACATCGACATTAGAGATTATCAATTTTTCAAAAGAACCCACAGACACCTATACATATTGGCGGAATGAGGTTCGATTTCGTCATAAAATCCAACAAACAACCTAATACTAATAATTATGGCAGCTATCAATGGAACAATCTACCTGCTAAGTCTTGAGGGTACTCCTTTGGCTATGCAGACAGACGCAACGCTTAATTTGGAGCAGGACTTGCCTGATGCAACACACAAACTCAGTGGCGGATGGGCTGATCACATCAACGGACTTCGGTCATGGAGTATTGATGTTGACGGTCGTCTTTCAGGTTTAGCGGGCGGGAACTTCGGGCTTCTCTTTAACCTGGTTACAAACCGATCAAACGTAGCGATGGAATTTGCATCCGAAGTTACCGGGTACGTTAAAGTTACCGGAACTGTGTCTCTTGGTAGTGTATCACTCGGAGCGCCTCTTGAGGATACCGCACCGTTTTCAGGGACACTGACAGGTAAAGGGCCGTTAACAATGGCGATTGTAAGCTAATGCGGGCTAAAAAAGTAACAATCAACGGTAAGGAAATAACACTTGCACTTGACCTGAATGCAATCACTTCGTTTTGTGATCAATATGATATTGATTTCACACAATGGGAGTCTGCACTCAACCACCCGTCAAAAATACGGTATTTTTTGTACTGTATGGCAATTAGCGGGGGAAGTGAGGTTACAGAGCAGGAAGTCGGAAAAATGGGCTTGGATGAAATGACAGATATTTTAGACGGCATCGGAGAAAAGGAGACGTCTAAAAAAAAGTCAAAATAACCCTGAATGAGTTTGTTAAGCTTGGTTACAAAATGGGACTCAAGCCGGATGAACTGTACCGTACACCCTTATATGACCTGAACCGCATGGCAGAAGCCTTCGAGGAAAACCGTAAAGATAGCTGGCATATGCTACGCGTACATGCGTGGCTGGTTAGTATCTATGGTGGACTGGATAGTAAGGGACGTAAAAAGTTAACACCTGAAAAAATGCTTTCAATTAACGATTACAAAGACGTTCCTGATCCTGAAGAAATTCAGAAGTGGACAAAATTTTTCAATAGAAAGGTAATAAAAACAACGGTATATAACTAATGGCTGTACAGGATTTAGTTGTCCGAATTGGCGCTGACATATCCCGGCTTCAGGCTGGTGTTAACAGGGCTGCGGCTACTATCCGGCAGTTTTCAGACCGTACCGAAAGGCTTGGAAGGTCGCTTCAGAGAAACGTAACCCTTCCGCTACTTGCGATTGGTGGGGCATCGGCGAAACTTGCAATGGATTTCGATTCATCAATGCGCAAGATTACCGGCCTTGTTGGTATTGCCAGTGAAGAAGTCGATCAAATGCGAGGCAGTGTGCTTGCCCTTGCAGGTTCAACGGCAAGGGCTCCGGGTGAGCTTGCAGACGCGTTGTTTTTTGTTACTTCTGCTGGCTTGCGTGGTGCTGAAGCTCTTGAAGTTCTTGAATCTTCTGCAAAAGCAGCTGCCGCAGGGCTTGGAGAAACAAAAACAATTGCTGATTTAGTCACTTCAGCAATGAACGCTTACGGCTCTGAAAATCTTTCTGCTGCAAAAGCAACAAATGTTTTAGTCGGTGCTGTCAGAGAAGGTAAAGCGGAAGCCAGTGAACTTGCAGGCTCAATGGGGCAAGTTCTCCCTATTGCTTCAGAGCTTGGCGTTGGATTTGATCAAGTCGGCGCTGCTATTGCTGCAATGACTCGGACAGGAACGAACGCTGCAACAGCAGCTACCCAGTTACGAGCGATTATGTCCTCTCTGTTAAAACCTTCTGCTGATGCAGCAAAAGCACTCGGAGAAATGGGAACAAGCTCCCAGCAGCTAAGAAAACAATTAAGAGAAGAAGGGCTTGTATCAGTGCTTGGGTTTCTCCGTGATCAGATGGAGAATAACGAGGAAGCAATGTCACGAGTATTCCCAAATATTAGAGCGTTGTCAGGAGCGCTGGATATCATGGGGGCAAATGCAGAGGATAACATTGCGATATTCGACAGAATGAAAGACACCACGGGGCTGAATGAACAAGCTTTCGAAGCCGCACAAGGCCCGGCATTTCGTCTTAGTCAGGCATTCAACCGGCTTAAAATTGAGGGTATCCGTTTAGGTGATGCCCTTATCCCTGTTATTGAGAAGATCATCAATTTTGTATCAAAGATGATTGATGTTATATCAGAGATGGAGGCAGAAACAAGGGCTAAGGTTATAGGTATTGCTGTATTATTGGGAGCAAGCGGGCCGCTCTTGATTGCATTTGCTAAGGTTGGGAAAGTGGTTGCAGGACTGGCTTCTCTTGTTATGACAAAATTTGCTCTGATAACGGCTGCTATTGGTGCGATTGTGGTTGCCGGTTTTTGGCTGGCAGAGAATTGGGAAGCTATAGGAGAACGAATAAAAAGAGAAATAGATTCGTGGGTAGTGGCTTTTGATGGTGGTGCAAAATCACTGGCTGAAAAGGCAGTTACGTTCATAGCTCAATTTGCTCCGGGCATGGCGGGGGCGTTTGGAAGGGCAAATAATGAAGCGCTGAAAATGGCTCAGGGGCTTGAGAAGCCACAAATTGAAATGATTTCATTCGGTCAGGTAGCAAAAGACCTTGCTATGCAGTTGAAAGACTTTGCACTGGATGTAACCGGGGCGGGGGATGCGTTAGACAGGTTTTTTGCGCTGTTCGAGGGTGGTTCCGGTGCGGGATCATTAGAAAAATTAAGTGATGAGCTTGAATCTCTTTTTAAAGGTGATCGTTTTGATTTTGGGCTTGAAGATAGGTTAACTCGGTTAAATGAAAAATTCAGGTCAACTGTTCAAAGCATACAGACGGAAGCACAAAAATTACCCGAAGCGTTCGAGAAAGTCAGGTTTGACGCTCAATGGCAGCTTGACCAGTTAGCGTTTGGCATAGAAAGCGCCCTGGGTTCTGCTATAAATAGCTTTGCGGATGGAATAGGCAGGCTCATTGCCACTGGAGGCGGGTTTAAGGGGTTCTTAAATACCCTGTTATCTTCTCTGGCTGATTTTGCAAGCCAGATGGGTAGAATTATTGTTGGTATCGGAGTGGCGATGTTAGCTATTAGACCAGAAAGTATTTTCACAAATCCCATTGGAGCCATTGTAGCCGGGGGCGCTTTGGTAGCTCTTGGTGGTGCTTTGAGGGCTCTGGTATCAAAAGGGCCGGGTGGGAGTGTGTCAACCGGATCTGTAGGATTTGAACCTTCGCTTCGTTCAGAATCGGCAGAGGTTGTTTTTAGGATTGGCAATAATGAACTCATCGGTGTTCTTCAGCAGAGTAGTAAGGTTAGCGGAAGATCCGGCAGAAACGTAAGGTTGCAATGAGTGAAAGTCCATATACAGAAAGCCCGTACCCGGAGGGACAATACAACGTAAAGCATCGTCTTGAGTTTAAGGATGAGCTTGACAGATGGAAGCGCGTTGATGTTTTACAAAAAGATTATTTCGGAGATGTTATCAATGAACGGGTAGGTGCTTCATTTTCTCCGCTTACTATTTCAATGCAAAATCAGGGAGATCAGAAGTTTGAAACGCTCAAGTCTACTTTGATTGATTTGAAACTTTATTCTGATAATTTTGAGTTTCAGGAAATTTCAGAGGCTGGCGATAGAGATTTTAAAATCGAGGTGTGGGAAGATGCCGGGGATTATGGATACATTCTAAAGCATGTCGGATATGTCATTCCTGAAATATATTCAGAGCCTTATATTATTGAACCGTATGCAGTCAACCTTAGAGCAACATCTTTGGGAGTGTTGAATAACATCCGCTATGTAACCGATGAATACGGGGAGTTTATAACGGGAATAGCCCCGATTATGGATATTATTACCCGGTGCCTAAATAAATTAGGGTTCAATCTGGATATTTGGGATTCCATTAATACAATAGAACAGCGAATACAGTATGGTGATTTATCTGCACTCACAGAAATAAAAATAGATCAGGCTGCTTTTATCTTTGAAGAACGCGGAAGGATTAAAGCTCAAACATGCGCGCAAGTTTTGGAGAGGGTTTTAAAACCTTTTGTTGTTAACTTTTTTCAGGATTATGGAAGGTGGGTTATTATACCTATTGAGTTAAGGGCAAGAGAGAGAACCGTAAGACGTTTTGATTACAACGGGGTTCATTTGGATACCTTTCAATTTGATCCGTTAGATAATGAATTTAACTGGCTGAATCAGGATCAGCAGTTAGAGTTTTTGCCTATTATACGAGATGTTGAAAGTGTTTATGAGCATGGTAAACTGGGTAATCTGATTCCAAATGGTAATTTTGATCGAATTACATTCCATCCAGAAGTGACAAATTTATTAACCTCTCCAGATGATTGGGTATTGAGTGATTTACATGATTTTTATATTGAACCGGATGGGAGTCCGGGGCCTTTGACTGGATTGCGACGTGCCCCCACTCCCGGAGATGTTGATGGGCAGAATGCTTTGTGGTTGCGCAGTACTTTTATTGAGCCTGGGGCATTTTTACGGGCTCACACCAGATTTTTTGATCCGGGAGATACCGATCAGCTTAGTTTTGAATTTCGATATGCTATGGGCTTTTTGGGTGGTAGTTCCGATATACAGGGGGAGATTCCGATTCAATTTAAAATAGGAGATTACTATTTAGATGATGAAGGGCAATGGACGACGGAGCCGACGAATATTATTTTGGAAGATGTGGCGCAACCATTCGTCAACCCCTCTTTTGGTAATATTGGCTCTATTCGAGATGTCCGGATTTTTACGGGACCGATTCCTGGGCCCGGTTCTATCCAAGTCACTATATTTCGTCCGTATAATCCTGGAGATGCTTTTCAAATCCAAGTCGTTGTACTGTCGGTTAAGGCATTGTACTACCCTGAGGGGGAAGAGGAGACAGAAGATTCTTTGTTTTTCGGGGAGCGGGATGTAGACACGTACGCAGATGAAATTCAATATGACTTAAATCATGGAGACGGACCAACAAATCTTCATGCAACATCATTTCTAATAAATACAGAATACGGGCAAAATCTTAAAACAGAACTTTGGCAACGCGGAAGCCTAACCGGGGGTATTGCTGATATAGTTGTGAATACCATCTTTCAGGAATACTGGGTTCAATCATGGATGATACGAGGCACGCAAAGGGTATCAACCTTATTTGACAGGTGGTTTTATGAGTTTGGGCGCGGGTATGCTCCTAACGCTGGTTCGTATGATGAACGCTTTTGCAATTGGAATGGAGAACTTGTGGGGATACTAAATGCAGATGTCCCTGATATCCCTGATATCCCTGATGTCCCTGACATCATGGACCGGGTGGCGTGGTGGA
>PWLN01000204.1 GCA_003559375.1 Balneolaceae bacterium
CCAAGAAAACCAAGCTAAAGTCATCTGACGAATCTCCCGGAAAAACGAAATCATAAAAAATTACAACCGATCTCAGAACAACTCGTCTGATGACTTGCCAATCGGTTATAATGAAACCGGGAACGGTGCATGCTATAAGGCTTTCTCCCCAGCTCAGCCACGCAGGAATACCTGAGATAAGTCCCGGGTACTTTTTCCAGATGGCACAAGGTGTCTGGGTGTTGCCGTCGAACCACCAGCATCCAGTATCTGTTATGGCTCAGAGTTTGCAAGGCCGGATAAGAGACCCGGATATAGGGTGCGGGAGATATGATGACCTTTATTTCTGTCAAAAATTAATCTTCAGGCTTCCCACAATCTGCCATTTTTCGACGGAACGTACTGCATCTTCCGACCTGAAAGAGATTCCGGGTAAATTATCCGGAAGTGGAGAATAGTCGTAGTGCACATACTCGTACACAGCAGATTGCTCATCCCACTCAGTATATTGAGCAGCAATTTCGAGCCGCATATTTCTGGTAAGAGAAAATCCTGCCCCAATGGTATATATGGAACGGTCATCATCACCATTCAAAAATCGGCTTGGCAGATAGCCATAACCGGCGCGGAGTGTGAAATCAGGACTGAAATCGTAGGATACACCACCTCTAAAACTCCAAACAGATCTGAATTCACTTTGAATAAAATCATTTTCTGTCAGTTCGTCTTCAAAAAATTCGCTGCTGCCATAGTCAACCCTGGTTTTGGAATAATCCACATACTCAGTAGATAATGAAGCTGAAAACCCGGTCAGATTAACAATTCCAAGGCCAAGTGAAGTTCTTGATGGATACTTGACTTTGTAGGAAAATTCACTGTCTGTAAAGTCGGAAAACTCCACTCCGTTATTAAAAGTTGTCCTAAGATTGGCATCAAAAATTTCATCGACTTCAATCGTAGTCGGGAAAGTGTAACTTGCCCCGATTTGTAGATGATCTGAAACTTTGTAAAGCAAACCGGCTCTCGCCCTGAAACCAGCAAAACTGCTGCGAAGGCGGTCGTCCAGTAGAATATTATCGATATCTGTATCCCCGATTCCATCGTCATTACTGTCGATAATGGTGCTGTTATAATCATTAAACTCATCAACTTTCTGAAAAACACGGTTGTACCTAAAGCGTCCTGATAATAAACCAATACTTGCCCCTATCATCAGATTTTCCTGAAATTCGGTTGCAAAAAACATGGAATACTCTCCGCTGTATCCTTGCTGGATTATTTCACCATGCTGCCGGATGCCCAAAAAATCCCCGTACCTGTCAAATCCGATTCTGAAAATTGATTCGTCCCAATCCTCAAAATCATCCCCGAAATCCGTTGCAAATGTATTAAACGCTATATCCTGATATGGCGAACCATCAAATTTGAACTTATCGGTTATTGTGCTGTTTTCATTTCTTGCCCTGAATCCAAATGCCCTGTTATAAATCGAATGTTGAGTATAACCGGCACCAAATACGAAACTACCTTGTACAGTTGGAAGTGAGTATAAAAAACCAAAATTTGAAAATCCTCTTTGGCTGTCATCCAATAATCTCTGTTGCCCAAGATAAATCGCATCTTCTTCTACCATGCGATATGAAAACCCTGCCTCACCAAAACTTCTTTTATGTAGCGCCATGCTCGCCGGATTATCGATGAATGCTCCAAAACCAGATTTAAAGGCTGTACCCGGCATAATGATCGACACAGGATCGGAGGCAGAACCCTGTGCGCCAAATAGCGTTGCCTGGTTGCTGTATAACAATGCATTATTTGGATTTTGGGCTGACGCACGCCCTGCAACCAAAATGATGATGGCCGTAAACAGGAAAAATTTGATAATTCTGAGCATACGCTTCCTATGGTTTCAAAAAACGGTTAATGATGATATTCAATTAATCTTACTATTCAGGCAGGCAAAAGCCGGAATTAATTCCGGCTGCCTGAAGACCTGCTTCTTGAAGAACTTGCAGCTCTGCTATTAGAGGAACTTCCACTGCTTCTTACAGCAGGCCTTGAGCTGGAACCTGAATTAGATGTTCCAACAGATGATCTCGTTGTTGTTGAAGAGCGGTTTACTGTTGATGTATTTCGGTTTGTTGTTCCTGATGAGCGGTTTACCGTGGTAGAGCGAGACTGGTTCACTGCGCTGTTAACTGCACTGTTCAGTATCCTTCCTATAGTTGCACTCCTGGAATTATTACGTGTTGAACTGCTGCCGCTTAATCTGCCAGTCGGGGCTACATTTGTACTGCGGTCAGTTGTAACCCTGTTCCGGATATTTTGTACTGCTTGCTGCTGGGCGGTTGCCGGACGCTGAACTACCGTTGATCGGGGGGCAGAAGATCCAACAGAAATCGATCCTCTTTCAGCTGCAGATCTGTTGTTGTTTACCGATGTATTTCTTTGAGTATTATTTACTGGTGCCTGAACAGCAGATCGTTGATTATTCTGCTGCCGGTTATTTACAGCTGAAGTCTGGCGATTATTTGTTGTAGCAGATCGGGTAACTGCACCAGTATTTCCGGATGTCGAACTATTCCGGTTAACAGTTCCGCGATTCAGCGAAGACTGGTTATTGCGGTTAATCACACTGCTGGATCTGTTAGTAGAAGTTTGATTGCTTCTGTTAACATTACTTCTGTTGTTCGATGATTGAGTATTACGATTTACAGTTCCTCTGTTCGTATTAGAGGAATTGCTTCCGCGATTAACGTTTCCGCTGCTACCTGAATTACTGCTGCCACGGTTCACAGTACCGCTGCTTCTCGGGGTACTGCTGCTGCCACGGTTCACTGTTCCTCTTGTTTGGGTTGAACCAGATCCACGGTTAACAGTTCCTCTGTTTGTATTTGTACTCGTTCCACGATTAACGGTCGTTGTTCCACGTGAGGTATTCGTATTCGTGTTACGATTTACCTGCTGTGTTCGTGCGGATGATCGAGCATCCGTCCTCGTTGTAACGTTCGTTGCCGGCCGTACTCTTGCATCAGCACGGGTTGTACGGTTAACAGTTTGAACGCCTCTTGATGCAAGCCCGGTTGAACGCGGTCCATAATGCCTCACCGGACGTGTTGATCTTGTACCTGTGAAGAAGGTATATCCGTAATAGGGCCTTGTGTACCTGAATCCCCAATAACCATGATGTGGGAAGTAAGGCGGATATCTGTAGTATGAATAGTAACCGTAGTAAGGCCTGTGCCATGCGAAGAACGGATCATAATATCCCCAGCCATAATGGAAGCCAAGATGAAAATGCCATCTTGGATACCTGTAAATCGGGAACGGCCGATAGTAATAACTGGAGAAAAACGGATCATAATAAAAACCGCTGCCATAATAATTATGAACCACTACCCGCTGATAATGCCGGTTCTGAACCAGTGATGCACCATAAGCAGCATACCAGTCCCGTGTTTCATAATCAACAAAATAATAAACCTCGGCATCTTCCCAGCCATCCTCATAACCAAGGGCATAATCCTCCTCGTTCACAATTTGACCGGATCGTTCCTGAATAGCAACCTGCCCTGATTGCGCCCTGTCGGAAGCAATCCGCTCTGCAGTTCCGGGATAACGCTGAGTTTCAACTGTTCGAAGCTGGGTGTAGCAACCTGACATAAATACTGTCAGGATGATCAGTGTTGTGAGGTGGTATTTAGCTGAGAATTTCATAACTGCCTCCGTTTTACGGTAACTTTAAGTGTCTTTATCCACTATTAATTTATTATAAAATATCACTTTGAAACATCACATGTCCATGTGATATGTTAATAACATTAAAAACATAGCATTTGTTATCTGAATTTTTTACTGCCAAAGTATGTCTATGTCTTGTAGTGCTTTGCATCGTGAATGAATATTAAATTTCGCCTCGCAGAGATTTTGCAATCACTTCTGCTTTAGAGTTTACGTGCAATTTCTTATAAATGTTCCGAATATGTGCGCGAACGGTGTCAATTGATATATCAAAACGGTCTGCAATTAATTTATAGCTCAATCCATCCACCAAACCGTTTACAATATCCTGTTCTCTGGCTGTGAGGTCGCTTTCCGGTTTATGTTCCGGTTTTGGCTGATTAAAATGCTGTATTACTTTCCGTGCTATCTGAGGTGACATTGGCGCGCCGCCCTGAACAAGGTTTTCGATTGATTCCTTTATTTCGGGCAGTGATGTATGCTTTAGCAGATAACCGGAAGCCCCGGCTACCAGCGAATCAAAGATTTTGTGCGAATCATGGTAGATCGTCAACATCATGATCTCGACAGACGGATACTCTTTTTTGATTATTTCAATACCCTTTATCCCCGACATTCCCGGAAGTTGTATATCCATTAACATCACATTGGGGGGTTTGTGAACTTTAAGGTATTCCAGCATCTCCTCAACAGAATCCATTGCTATTTTACAACTCATATTATCCTGCATATCCAGATAGCGCTGAATCAGGTTTCTTATCTTTACATTATCCTCAACAATACCCACTTCAATCATCGTTCTCCTATTTAATGGACCCGGTTGCCTGAACCGTAAATCCTCCGTTAGTATTTATTTGAACTTCAGAACCAATTCTTTCTGCTCTCATTTTTATATTCCTCAAACCCTGGCCGCTTTTCCGCTCTTTTTTGATTTGTGTACCATTATCGTGTATAAGCAGCTTATATTTTTTACCGGAAAATGAAAACACAATATCCACCTTGTTCGCATTCGAATGCTTGAGGATATTATTCATTGCCTCTTTAAATATCAGATATACATTCTCTTTTACGTCAACAGGTAACTTTTCGTGCATTCTGAGTTGATCAAAATGATAGTGAACCTCAATTTCACCATTTATGAATACCTGATTTACATAGTCCTGCATTCGGTCTGTGAGATCTCCGGCTGTGTCATTTCTTGCATCAATCGACCAAACAATGTCGTCGAGGCTGCTCACAATTTTTCTGCTGTGTTCACCCAGTTGCTGAAGTGTTTGCCTGATCTCATTACTCACATTTCCAGCCTGAAGGAAATCGGTTTGAAGCGCAAGTTCAGTTAGAGATGAGCCCACATCATCGTGCAGGTCACTCGCGATCTGAACTCTCATCCGTTCAATATCTACCTGCTTTCTGATTTTAAAATACCTCATAGAAAATAAAATAAGGCCAATAGTTGCAGCAAGTATCAAAAATAAAAACCACAATCGATAATAAAACGGAGGCAATATGTTAAAGGAGTAGTTAAGCTGATTGGAGCTCATTACACCATCGGCATTATATGCACGTAATTGGAATACATATTGCCCCGGCGATAAAGAAGGATACCGGATAACCCGATCGCCGGTAAACTGCCACCCCTCATCGAGCCCTCTCATTCTGTATTCGAATAAAATCTGATCAGGTGCTTCATAACTAAGGCCTGTAAAAGTAAATTGAACGAAATTCTGGTCATGCCTCAGCTGATATGTGCGGTCTGGGCGCAATTCCCTGCCACTCACCAGAATTTCTTCAAATTCAAGGCCTGGTGGTGCCAGGTTTTTTTTAACCCTGTCCGGAAAAAATCGGCTTAACCCTTCTACAGTACCCAGCCAGAGAGACCCGTCGCTTGCCATTAAAGAGCCACCAGCATTCAATTCATTCGCGATCAACCCCTGGTTTTGATTAAAAATCCTGTATGCACTAATTAACTCCCTTGGGTTATCCGTCGAAAACAGAATCTCGGGCCTTATTAAGTACAGTCCCCGGTTCGTGCCAACATAGAATTGCCCGTTCTGATCCTGAATAGTAAAATAGGAAATCGTATCTGCACTCCCGGAACTGTTTAGAACCCTGATCTCATCACCATTATATCTTGCAATCCCATTAAAGGTAGAAAACCAGATGTTTCCGTCATGATCAACATGAATATGTATTACACCATTACTCGGCAGGCCATCGGCGATGGTAATATTCCGGAACCGGTGGCCGTCAAATACTGTAGCACCGCCATACGTTGCGAACCATAAATTGCCCTCATGGTCTTTCTTGATGTCCATAACCGTATTATGTAAAAACCGATTACCGGTATGATGCTGTACATAACCTTCCGGGGTTAACCGGAATACACCATCATTATAGGTTGCAATCCAAAAGTCTCCACTCTCTGTATCTTCAAATACTCTTCTTACTACCCTGAACGGATATTGATCATCGCTAAGGCTGGTAAATACACCATTTTCAAAAATACTTATACCATCACGTGTTGACACCCATAGCCGTCCCTGGCTGTCTTCCATCAGGGCATAAACCTTGTTATCTATAAGCCCATCCGATTCGCTGTAATGCTGAAACGATTCACCATCAAATTTTAATACACCTCCACCATAGGTTGCAATCCAAATATTTGATTCAGAATCTTCAGCAAAACCGGTTACCACATTATTTGTGAGGCCATTATCGATATTGAAACTTTTAAAAGAATCACCTACATACATGGTAATTCCTCCGCCAAGTGTCCCAAACCAAAGATTCCCCTCCATATCAAAAATGGATGAATAGATGATTTCTGCGGGTAAACCATCCTCACGGGTAAAATTGCGAAATTGCAATCCATCAAAAAATGAAACGCCGCTTTCGGTCCCGACCCAGATTCGGTCATAGGCCTCAGTTATTATGGTTTGAATACGGATATCATTCAAACCATGAGTTTCACTAAATGTTTGAAAAGTTCCATCGTTATATTTAGCCAGTCCTGCCAGCGTACCTATCCAGACTCTATCAAATTCATCAATGTGGATTTCTCTGATTCTAAGTTCGGGCAAACCATGATACTCTGAAAAATATTGAGCATCTTCACCATCAATTTTTACCAGGCCTTCACGTGAACCTATCCATATAATACCATCCGATGTTTGTTTTATTGATCTCACTCTTTCAACCGGCAAACCAAATTTCTCATCGATTGAAATTAGCTCATTTAACGTATTTAACATCCATACCCCGTTTCCATCTGTCCCAAACCAGTAATTACCCGATACGTCCTGAAAGATATCCAGAATCGAATAATTGTTTAGTGCAGCCACATTCTCCGGTGTGATCAGGGAATCACGGTGAAGAACTGATACACCCGATTCTGTACCAATCCATATCGTTCCGCCTCTGTCCTGAAAAAGGGAATGAACCCGGTTGTGTGCCAAGCCGTCATCCTCATAAAATTGCCTGAACCTGAACCCGTCAAAACGGTTCAACCCATATCCTGTTCCAACCCAAATATATCCTCTGTTATCCTGAACCATTGCATGAGCTACTGATTCACTTAGTCCAAGCTCAATGGAATACGTTCTGAACGGAAGCAGTTGGGCGTAAGAAGCTAAATGAAACCCCAGGCTTAGCAGAACAAGCAGAATAAATTTCAGTAACCGGTTCATTCTATTAATCTAATAACTAATCAAGAACGAATAAACCGCATATTTATGTGATCTCATCCACGAATCATGGAAAGAACACATAGTATTAGTTATATACGATGTTTAAACGTAAACATTCCAAGGTGCAATCCCGAGACCCTTAGCGATGGCTCAAAAAATGGTTATTATATTAAAATCCCGGTATTACCCCAGGTAAGCTCTTAATGCAGCACTCCTGTTGTGATGTCGGAGTTTTCGAAGTGCCTTCTCCTTGATCTGACGCACCCTTTCACGAGTCAGATCAAATCGTTCACCGATTTCCTCAAGTGTAAGGGAGTGTTCCCGGCCAATTCCAAAATAAAGTCGAATAACTTCTGCCTCTCTTTTTGTCAGTTTGGAAAGAGCCCTCTCGATTTCAACTTTCAGGGATTCCCCCATCAGTTCGTTGTCGGGGTCTGGAATTTCTTCATTTTCAAGAACATCCAAAAGACGGTTATCTTCACCCTGGGCAAATGGAGCATCCATGGAAAGGTGCCTTCCCGAGATTTTTAGTGTATCAGCTACTTCTGACACCGTCATTTCAAGACTCTCTGCAAGCTCAGCAGCAGAAGGCACCCGCTCATACTCTTGCTCAAGCTTTGATAATTCTTTACCAATTTTATTCAGCGCACCCACCCGGTTTAACGGCAGGCGTACAATCCGGCTTTGTTCTGCTAACGCCTGTAAAATGGATTGCCGTATCCACCATACAGCATAGGATATAAATTTGAATCCCCTGGTTTCATCAAAACGTTTTGCAGCTTTGATAAGGCCAAGGTTACCCTCGTTGATAAGGTCCCCAAGCGATAATCCCTGGTTCTGATACTGTTTGGCAACAGAAACAACGAAGCGTAAATTAGCTTTTGTCAATTCTTCAAGTGCTCTCTGAGAACCTTTTTGAATCTCTTTTGCTAAACGCACTTCATCATCAGGTGTGATGAGTTTCTCTTTTCCAATTTCGTGAAGGTAACGGTCTAATGACTCTGATTCGCGTGTAGAAATTCCTGAGCTTTTTGCCACGTTTTTAAAAAGACTTTAGATTAGAAATAGTGCCCGTCTGAGGACTTTTATTACTATACGTTTTACGTTGATTTTTGTTGTTTCCGATCAAATAAGAAAACTACACAATATAATACTAATTTTGTATAATTTGAAGCAGAAGATTTTTTAAATCATGGAACATCTGCCCACTTGTGCCTATGGTAAAACGTTTTACCATAGGCACAAGTAGACAGATGTTAAATCATACATCAGACTTCAAAATTATTTATCGGTGCTATCTCTTCCTCAACTCCCCAAAAAACGACATTCCAGGGAGTTGGTTCTCGAATCCGTGTACCTCCAGTACAGTAGCTGCTGCATCCGAAAATGTTCCCCGTGTACACAGATCTATACCGGGTTCTGAGCCTTTATGGATCACTAATACAGGAACAAATTCTCTGGTATGGTCAGTACTTTCATCCGCCGGATCATTTCCATGATCGCCGGTTATGATTAACAGATCATCTTCAGAGAGCTTCCTGTAAATCGCAGGAATAGAACGATCAATTTCCTGAAGACATGCTGCATATCCTTCAGGATCCTGTCTGTGGCCGTAAATCTGATCAGTATCAATCAGGTTCACAAAGGTAAAGCTTTTGTTGATATTTGCACTCATCAGGCTTAACAACCGCGACAGGCCTTCTGCATTGCTTTTTGTGGGATAGCTTTGATTAAAACCCTGGCCTGCAAACAAGTCGATAATCTTTCCAATCGAAAAAGTTTTGATACCCTCCTTCTGCAGTATTGACATCAGGTTAGGTTCCGGTGGCATCAGAGAATAGTCGTGCCGTTGTTCGGAAATGCGCTGAAATGCACCATCTACCCCTCCAAAAGGCCTGGCAATAACCCTGCCCACTGCATGTTCGCCCACCATCACATGTTCACGGGCATACTCACACCATTCATAAAGCATTTCTAATGGCACCACATCCGTATGACAAGCTACCTGGAATACACTATCTGCTGAGGTGTATACAATTGGCAGGCCAGATTTCATATGTTCATGCCCAAAATCTTCAATAACTTTTGTACCGGAATAGGGCAGGTTACACAACACACCACGAAGCCGAAGGCCCTTACAGAATTGATCTATAATATGCCTGGGAAAACCCTCCGGATAGGTAGGAAATGGCCGTCCAAGGTGAATTCCGGCAAGCTCCCAATGGCCGCTTGTTGAATCTTTTCCGGCTGAAACCGCCCGCATTTTCCCATACGATGCAACAGGGGTATCAATATGATTTACAGAGTGTAGCGGACGGATATTACCAAGGCCAAGTTTTTCAAAATTTGGAAGATGAACTTTTGTTATCCGGCTAACATTTCCCAGTGTATCTGCTCCGGAATCCCCATATCCGGCAGCATCTTCCTGTGCCCCAATACCAAGCCCGTCTATGACAACAAGAAATGTTCTGGTCATCAAGATTACAGATTAACTACGGTTACATTATCTTTCATAGCAAAACCGAGAGCTTTCTTTGCATCAATGATGATTTGTTGTACATCTGTTTTTCCGGGAATTACTTTTACACTTCCAAATTTGATATCCACATGCACAGGCTGGCCATTATCAAGCTTAAAACTATTTTTTAGATCGAATATTGTTTTATCAATCCACTCCTGATGGTGATTTTCTGAACGGCTCACAAAGATGTATGAGTAGACATAATCACTATGAAACCCGATTAGCCCTTTATATCCTGTTCGTGCAGGGTTTAGTGCTTTTACCAGATATCTCTGCATTTTTTTTAAATCTTCAAGCCTGTGACGGGAACGGATTTCCGACAGATTTTCAATTCCGGCCAATCCAAACCATGCATTTTCCTGAGCATGATCCTCTCGGTTCGCTATATGGTTTAAACTTGCTTCCCATAATTCAGAAATGAAACTGCCGTACTCCGATACAAACAATTCTGTTAGACCTGAAGTCCTTAGAAGCAAATTCTCGATAGTTAAAGAAGCAACTTTTACAAGGGTTCTGAGCTGGTGTTTAATTGATTCCGTAAAAATGAGCGGATTTTTACTATTTACAACGATAACTGCATATCGTCGCCCTGCAATTAATAAAGGAATGGCAAATGAAGCCCCCTCAGTATTAAACTCCGATGAAGAAATACGTTTAGGATTATGATTAAAATGCATTGAAAATACTGGCTCACCCTTGCTCAGTGCGTCATGAGCAAGGCTCCTTTCTTCAACCAGCAAACCGATTGATGGTGTCGCCAAATTACTGCCCGATCGCAATACAGTTACCCATGTATCCATTCCGCGTAAAGCGACTACAACACCACCAGCAGCAATGAGCCTTTGCATCTCGAAGAGCATCAGTTCAAGAACTTCAGTGGCACCCATGTCTGCCTTAAACTTTTCAAGAACTTCATCAAACTCTGTCCACACTTTCTGATCTTCGTAAAGTCCGGTAAGTTCAAGATATGTGTTCAGCACATTTATATGTGCACGGTTATATGCGGCTAATGATGTTTGCTGCTCTGTAATGGATAGCTTCTCTTGAGATTCAAGAACAGTAAGCGCAACCGTTTCATCATTATTTCTAAACGGTATAACAAGCAGATAACGTACAGACGATCCATTATAGTAATGCTCAAGCTCATCTACACTAAGATCTCTTCCAACTTCAAGCTGAACAATTTTGTCAAGGTTTTTATAACGATTGAGAAATGATTTATCGAATAAAACCCTGTCCTGAAACATGACGTTAGACACTGTTGTATAAGTGGTTTCGAGAACAAATTGCCGGCGGCTCCGGTTCACCCAGCAAAGGTATCCCGTTTGTACGCCTGTTGCTCTGCCAAGCAGCATAAGCAGGTCGTCCATAAGGCTCTTAAACTCTAAGAGCGCCTTTTCTTCTCTTTTGGTGTTCAGCATATTTACAATCAGGATGTAGCTACAAAAGATCTATGTAAAGTAGCAAGTTATACAGACCCAGCCAACTTTTCTGCTTCAAGAATCATATTTTCAAACAGCTTCAATCCATTATCCCAAAAATCGGGCTGCGTGATGTCAAGATTCAGTTTTGCGACAAGAGTATGCGGCCAGTCAGAGCCTCCCGCTTCAAGAAGGTTTAAGTACTTGTCAGCAAATTCCTTTTTTTCTGATTTTTGATAAACATCATATAAGGCTAATACCAGTAATTCACCAAATGCATATGCATATACATAACCTGGAGTATGTAAAAAGTGAGGTATGTAACACCACCAAAGCCTGTATTCATCTGTCAGTGTGATAGAATCGCCGTACAAATCATGCTGGGTTTGATGCCAAAATTCAGAAAATTGTTCGGTTGTTAATTCCCCGGATTCCCTCCTTGAAGTATGAACAGAGTTTTCAAACCGGTTCATCGAAACCTGCCGGAATACAGTTGCGATTGTATCATCAATTTTGCTGACTAACAACGCTAATTTTTCCGCAGGATCATCAATGGATTCCATCAGCTTGTTAAAAACCAACATTTCACCGAACACAGACGCAGTTTCAGCTGTTGTAAGCGGAGTGGACGATTGCAATTCACCCTGTTTTCTGGAAAGGTACTGATGCACTCCATGTCCCAATTCATGTGCAAGAGTCTGCACATCACGAAGACGGCCATCATAGTTCATAAAAATATACGGGTGTACCGAAGTTACCGTGCTCGCAGAATAGGCACCACCTCTTTTCCCCGGTTTTATTGCAGCATCAATCCAGTTTTCATCAAAAAACCTGGCTGTAATGTCTCTCATTTCGGGATGAAAGCCTCCATACGCTTCCAGAACCATATTCCTTGCCTCATCCCAGTGTACTGTTTTTGTTGTTTTTGCAACAGGTGCATACCGGTCATAATCGAATAACTCATCAAGGCCTAACAGTCTTTTCTTTAAACGATAATAGCGCTGAACCAGTTCGTATTTTCCGGTCACAGCAGCAATCAAGGCTTCAACCGTATCATCATCTATCTGATTGGAAAGGTTTCTGCCTGATATCCAGCTTTCATATTTCCTTAGCTTGTCACTGCTGTGCTTGTCAGCCAGAATCGTATTAAAGATAAACGTAAGGGTGCGGGAATGCTCCCTGAAACCTTTTGTAAGTGATTCATGAGCCCGTTTCCGGAGGCCCCTGTCAGTACTGTGCAATTTACTAAGCACTTCCTGTTCAGTATGTTTTTCACCATCTAAATCAAACCTCGCCGCACCAAGTGTTTCGTCGAAATAACGAGTCCACGCTGAACGCCCTGTTACCGATTTAGCGCTCATTACCTGCTCTGCATCTTCACTGAGTGTATGTTTTTTATACTGCCTCGACACCCTCAGATAATGCTTCCAACTGGCAAGCTGTGATGATTCAATCCACTCAGTTGCTTTATCCTCGTTAATTTTCAGCCACTCCACATCAAAGAAAACAAGCTTTTGACTTACCTCGGAACTTAGCTCATTTGCTTCCTGAAGCATTTTGCCAAGTGATGGGTCCTCGGTATTTACAGACCAGCTCAGGTACGAGAAAGAACCAATTTTGCCCAAAATCTGAAGTATTTCCTCATATTTCTCCATTGCCGAGGCAAATTCCTGTGAGGTTAATCCTTCAATTTTTCCACGATAGGTTTCGTTAAAGCTCTCTGATAATTCCAAAACCTTTTTTTTATCGTGATTCAGCGAATTCACATCATTTGAAGAATATAAATCCCCCAGATCCCAATGAATATTTTCTGCCCCTGTAAGTTTCTTTTCCTGTGATGAACTCATTTATTTGCTTTGTAATGTATTATTTATGGTTTTAAAGTGTTAACGGATATGGTTGTATCCCCCTCACCGGGTTGTTTTACAGCCCGTAATTCAAGCTGTAAATATAAACAATGTACCACCCCGGATGAATTCAATTTTTCTTTTCAGGATTTCAAAACGGTTTTTAAAAATCATCGTATTTTTAGATTGTTTTGATTAGCTTGAATAAAATTCAGCATGGGAAACAAATTGAATCAATTCACACACTTTGATGTTCTCAACCATAACAATTTATCTAAACAGAAGGCCCTACAGTTTTGAAATCACTTGAAGCCATTTTTGGACCCAATTCCGCCCTTGTAGAAGAACTATATAAGCAATATCAGGATAACCCGTCATCCGTACCACAACACTGGAGAAAATACTTTGATGAAATTGACGGAAAAGAGGCACTCCCCTCTCCCGATGAAAACGGGCTTCCTGCAGTAAAAGAAAAACCGGCACCGGCTGAACCGGTGAAAAAAGCCGAACCAACTGTTGCAGAACCATTCGTGCCTGCAGGCGCTGAACTACAGAAAATAAAAGGAGTAGCATCAAAAATCGTGGACAACATGGACGACAGTGTCTATGTACCCACTGCAACTTCGCTGCGTGTATTGCCGGTTAAAATGATGTCGGAAGACAGGTCGATTATCAACTCCCATCTTTTGAAACGAGGTGAGCCCAAGGCTTCTTTTACACATTTAATCGCATGGGCTGTTATTCAGGCACTGAAAGATTTTCCTACCCTGAATTCTTCCTACATGAAAAAGGAAAACAGCCATTTCAGGCTCGTACAGGAACAAATAAATCTCGGTATTGCCGTTGACCTGGAATCTCGCGATGGTTCGCGAAATTTGGTTGTACCCAATATCAAGGGTGTGAATCAAATGAATTTCAAGGAGTTTCTTTACGCATACTCCGAACTCATCGATAAAGCACGCAAAGGTAATCTTGAAATCTCCGATTTTGATAATACAACGATAAGTGTTACCAATCCGGGTACAATTGGCACTGTTTCTTCCGTACCGCGACTCATGAAAGGCCAGGGCGCCATTATCGCCACCGGGGCCATTAATTATCCAGCTGAATTTCAATCAATGTCGCAGGAAGTCCTGAACCAGCTCGGTGTGAGCAAGGTAATGACAGTAACCTGTACTTACGACCATCGTATTATTCAGGGTGCGGAGTCTGGAATGTTCTTGCAGAAAATTCATTCGCTTCTGAATGGGGAAGATAAATTTTACAATAAAATTTTTGCAGATCTTGATATTCCCTACGAGCCTTTCCCATACGGTGACGATACTTATTCCGGCCTGCTGAGCGGAAAAGGCAATACACTCGAAGAAGACCGCCGGGCAATCTCTGTCTGGAGGCTGATCAATATGTACCGCATGCGCGGCCATGTAATCGCGAAACTGGATCCGCTCGGTTCAGAGCCAGGCAGAAGCCCGGAACTGGACCTCGAATATTACGGACTCACACTCTGGGACCTGGATCGTGAATTTTTCTGTGACGGGCTGGGAGGCCAGAAGATTGCTAAATTGCGGAACATCATCCAGCTCCTCAGGGATACTTATTGCGGTACCATCGGAGCCGAATATATGCACCTGCTCGACCTCGATGAACGTAAATGGCTCCGTGAAACGATGGAATCGACTACGAACACTCCCGACCTGGATAAAAACGACAGAAAGCAGATTCTTCATAAACTGAACCAGGCTATGGCCTTCGAGCAGTTTCTTCACAAAAAGTATATAGGCCACAAACGGTTCTCACTTGAAGGAGCTGATACACTGATCCCGATGATGCACTTTTTGATTGAACGTGCCGGTAATAATGATATTGAAAAGTTTTTCCTTGGAATGGCCCACCGCGGAAGGCTGAATATTCTTGTAAATATTATGAACAAGCCATACCGTAAGGTTTTCGCTGATTTCGAGGGCAATATCGACCCTGATACTATTCAGGGATCCGGGGATGTGAAATATCACCTGGGTTCAAAAGGTTCGTATCAAACCAGTGAAGGAAAAACGATTGAAGTTGAGTTGCTGCCAAATCCAAGCCACCTGGAAGCTGTGAATCCAGTGGTTGAAGGTGCTGCACGTGCCAGTCAGGATCATCACAACGGAGAAAACTCCAAACAAAAAATTGTGCCTTTACTTATGCACGGCGATGCAGCCTTTGCAGGGCAAGGTGTTGTTGCCGAAACTCTGAACATGTCGCAGCTGCGGGGTTATGAAACAGGTGGTACAATCCACATTATCATCAATAACCAGATAGGGTTTACTACACTCCCGGTTGATGCCCGCTCAACCGAGTATGCATCCGATCTTGCCAAGATGATTCTTGCACCTATCTTTCATGTGAACGGAGATGCACCCGAATCAGCTGTACATGCTATCAATCTGGCTCTCGATTATCGTCAAAAATTTAAAAAAGATGTTGTAATCGATCTCATCTGTTACCGTAAACATGGCCATAATGAAGGTGATGAACCCGCATTTACACAGCCCGGCCTCTATAAGGAAATTGAAAACCATCCTACTGTCAGAGATATCTACCTCAAAGAACTGCTTCGCAAAGGAGAATTTACCGAAGATGAAACAGAGGCTATATTCAATGAATTTGAAGAACTCCTGCTTCAGGCTTTTGAAGATGCAAAAAGTTCGCCTGCACTTGAAGTGACTGATAAAATGCTTGCCAGGCCGGAAGTGAGCCAAAAAGACAGGGAAACGTTTCCGGATACAAGGTATCCGATTGATGAGTTAAAAGAAATCGCCGTTAAACTCAACACCGTACCAAAAGATTTTGATGCAAATCCAAAACTCCTCCGGCAGCTTGCCAAACGCGCTGAATCGGCCGAGAATGATGAACAAAAGATTGACTGGGGCTTTGCTGAAGCACTTGCATTTGGTTCAATTTTAAAAAACGGGCATACTGTACGCCTTACTGGACAAGATGCAGAAAGAGGAACCTTTTCACATCGCCATGCTGTACTCCACGGCACCAATACAAGTCAAAGCTTTATTCCCCTTAACCATTTAGCAGATAATCAGGCAACTTTTTATCCCTACAACAGCCACCTGAGTGAATTTGCCGCTCTTGGATTTGAATTTGGTTATTCATCAGCTATCCCGGATGCACTCGTTATCTGGGAAGCACAATTTGGTGATTTTGCAAACGGAGCACAGGTGATTATTGACCAGTTTATTTCATCGTCCGAGGTAAAGTGGGGCCAAAAGTCGGCTATTGTTATGACACTTCCACATGGATATGAAGGACAGGGGCCTGAACACTCATCCGCCAGGCTTGAGCGTTTTCTGCAGCTATGCGCTGAGGATAATATGCAGGTTGCAAATCTTACAACCCCTGTACAGTATTTCCACGCATTGCGTAAGCAAGTACTTCAAGGCAACAAGAAGCCTCTTATTATCATGTCACCAAAAAGCCTGCTTCGCCACCCTATGGCAGTTTGCAGTGTTAGTGAACTCAGCGAAGGCCGTTTTCAGCCATTTATTGAAGACACCGGAATCGAAGACAAGAGTAAAGTTAACCGGCTTGTAATCTGTTCAGGTAAAGTTTATTACGAACTTTATAAAGAAAGAGAAGAGCTGGGGTTAAGCAATGTTGCCCTTACCCGGCTTGAACAATTCTATCCTTTCCCTGATAAAGACATAAATAACTGCCTGAAGGAATACAAACATGTCAAAGAAATTGTCTGGTGTCAGGAAGAACCCAGGAATATGGGTGCATGGGCATTCGTTAATATTCGGCTCCAGGAAATATTACAAAAAGGCCAGAAACTAAGCTACGCCGGCAGGCAGGCATCCGCTTCCCCGGCAGCCGGACAGAAAAAAATTCATGATGCAGAACAGGATCGATTGATCAGGCTTGCATTGGGTATATAACGGATACGGGTGGCGGGGTGCGAAGTACTGTAGCCCGGGTCGTACCATAGGGATCCCTCCGGGGCTGACCCGGAAAAGGAATGCCTTAATAAAGAGATTACTATCTGTTCGATTCCGGACACTGTACCCTGGGTCGCTGACCCGGACTGACGGGTCTTCTACCTGCGCAACCCGGCGTTCGATGAATCATTTCCCACTATCTGGACCATATTCAAGTATTTCGCTTTACAGCTTCTTTCCCTTTCCGGCTCAGCGAGCCGGGTTACTGCACCCCGGGAGACGCTTTTTGCTATATGATATCCGATATGCCCCATAGGGATCCCTGCGGGGCATATCACTGATATTTAATATCAATGCTTTCTCCTTACTTACCTCAACCCATTCACAAGCCCTTTGCAAATCCTGCTAACTGCATCGTGGCTGTGAAGGCTCTCAAGATGTGCGCATCGAACTACAAAATCACGAATGCATTCGTCTTTGTTTAACTCATCATAAAGCAGACGGGCTGCATCCTCAACAAATTTTTGGTAAGCTCCATTGAGTTCAGCAAAAGCCTGCTCATCTTCACGTTTTACCATAACCTGTGTTTCGGTCTTGAGAGCATTTCTGCAGCTGTCAACCAGGTCGTCAATCATCATCTCACTATTCAGTTGAACCGTAATATTGGCCACACTTCGCTGGCTGTGAGGTATTGCAGCCACATCTCTTGTTTCCCTGGCATGTTCAGCCAATTCATAGGAACAGGGACAAGCACTGCTGTATTCAAAATCAAGATGAATGAAACTTGTGAAACGGTTGTACTCATCAATCTTGCCCTCAAATGCAACATGATAATACTGGTAACCAAACATACCGGAGCGCAGGCTCTCTTTAAGCATTGGATAGTTGAATGTGAGTTTCAAAAACGCCGTTTCACTTTCAAGATCTTCTTTATATGCTCTTAAAACCTCCCGAAGCATATTCGGATGAAATATATCATCTTTAAACTTGTAAAAAGTCCGCATAATACGGCTCATATTAATTCCCTTTTTTCCGGCAGCAAGGCCTACATAACCATCCACAGAAGTTTCAAGTGTTAATAAATCGCCCTCAGGTGTCGGATATTTTAAAGGTAGTTTGAAATTGGATATGCCAACTTGCTGGATAGGAACATTAGCTCCCTCGATGAGTGAAGCCGGACCATTTTGCAGATCGGGCAGGCTGTTTTTGTACTGGTTTGTTACTACAAACGTTGGGTCGTAAAACCGTTTAATATTGGTTGAAATCATAAATAAATCTGTAAATCTATGCTAATTTGTTACACCCGGTAAGGACAATATTCAGCAAAATTTCGTTCGGTTTCGTAGAGTTTTACCGAATAAAGCCTGGAATTGTTTGAAGCAGCTTTATTTACCTCTTCTTCCAATTCTGTAAAAAATGCTTTCACAAGGTTTTCTGTGGATGGAATGATCCCTCTTAAAAAGGAAACCTCTTCGTTCAGGTTTTTGTGATCACATGGATCAAGTATTTTCTGCCTGATGATCGATTTTAGGCGGCCCAGATCTATCACATAACCTGTTTGTGGATCAGGTTCACCTGCAACAGTGACCTCAAGCAAATAATTATGTCCATGCCACATAGGGTTATTGCACTTTCCAAAAACCTGTCGGTTCCACTCATCCGACTTTTCCGGATTATGAAGCCTGTGTGCAGCGTTAAAGTGGGCCTTTCGGGTAACGTAAATCAATTATATTTAGATTGGTTGAGTATATAGCAGTTCTAAAACACCGTGGTTAGAAAAATTGTTCCTGCCAATATACAACTTTCAACTGAGTATGATGATGCCCGGCAGTTGAACTGAGGAATCGTTGATATGCTGAATTGTTTATCTTTTAAAATTCATAACTCAATGTGAGGTTATATACCCTGCCGGTATTATACTGAATTATTGAATGATCCCGGTTCATATCAATTTTTCCGTCTCTGTCTGAGTCCTGATAAAATTTATGACCACTGTTTAGCAGATTTTTAAAACCTAACTGAACAGCAAAAGATTGTCCAATATATTTTGTAGCTGTTAAATCGAGGCTGTGACGCGGCATTTCATAGATTGTTGGGAAAAGAACGTCACCTACTGAAAATATTCTCGGCCCTATCACATTATACACAAGGCTTCCGGAAAGATTTCTTGGTTCATCATAATAAATAGCTGCATTGATGATATAAGGTGATTGCCCCTGCAGTGGCCTGATTTTCTCCTGTGCAACGGCAAGTTCACCGAGGTCAACCTCTGTAAAAATCAGGGAACCGTTAATATTGGCTGATAACCGGTCGAGAAAAGTACTGTTTGTAATTCCCTGTAGTGATTTCCGGATTTCCAGCTCAATACCATAACTCAATGCATGATCAGCATTGATATATCCAAATTGCGGACTTTCAGTTACCACAGTTGTTTTGGTTTCAATCGGTTTATCGAAATATTTCAAAAAGCCACCAATACTGATGGTTTCACCAACCCTTGGATAAAATTCAAACCGTAGGTCAAGATTATCGATCGAAGCCGGCTGTAATCCGGGATTTCCGGCCCTTCCGGCATCCAGTTTATAATCATAGAATACAAATGGCGCAAGTTCCCTGAATTCAGGGCGGTTCAGTGTTCTTCCATAACCTGCCCGTATTTGAAATTTATCATGCAGCGGCAATGAAAAGTTGATGAATGGCAAAATGGAGAGTATGGGGTTTCTGACAACAATTTCTTCAAAATCATCTCTGCTGTTTAATTTTTGAATATTGTTTTCCACTCTTACGCCACCATCAAGCTGAAGCTTCCCAACCGGTATATTCGTACTCATATATGCGGCTGTGGTGATGCTGGATGCAGTATAGGAATCAATGGGGCGGGTTCCTTCCTCGATTACAAATCCATTCAGGTTTTTGATATTTTCCTGCGAAAAAACTCTGTCCAGCGGCTGCCTGATAAGCTCTTCTCTCACGTTGGGATCAAAAAAACCCGGATACAGATAAGAGATGTATCTTGAAGAAAAGCTGCGGTCACGGTATTCAATCAAATACCCTGTTTTTATCCGATTAATCCGCCTGCCCAATTCAGCAGTATAATCTGCCTTATGGTTTAGTGAATACTCCGCCATATCGCCATAATACCTTCCGGTATCAAATAAATTTGATGAAGGCGGCATCTGCATGATAAAAGGAGTATCGGGGTTATTACCGGGCCTGAACGTCCTGAACCTTCGCAAATCGGGCTCATCTTCCCTGAGAAAGCTTCCCCCTAAAACCCACATCACTGAATTCAGGTTACCAAACTCATGATATCCTTCAATCTGCCCTGTATATATAGACCTGCTCCGGTAACCAAGTAAATAATTGCGTAATGCATCATCAGGTTTCTGAATAAAGTCAACTCCATTGCGTATAATGGTTTCGTTATCGCCAATCTGATTGAATAAATTTTTGAAACTGATGTAATTATCCCTGTTTAACCGAAGTTTCCAGTTCGACATTACTGTCACTTTATTCTCTTTAGTGTATGAATCATCGGTAAATTCAAACCGTCGGATAATGGGAATATTTTGATCTTCCCATTCAAAATATCTCAAAAAATCTCTGCTGTAATATTGAAAACCCGTTGAGTAATCCAAAGTGGTTACTGTAGCCAACTGCTTGCCGAAGATTCCGGAATTCCTTCCGATTTGAACGCCAATTGAATAATCCGGATGCGCAA
>PWLN01000443.1 GCA_003559375.1 Balneolaceae bacterium
CAAATAGTGGATTGTTCTCTGCATTAATTCCCATATCCTCTTCCGAAGGTGCCGCTTCTAATTGAACGATGTAAAGTTTACCGCCAAAATCAGGCAGCTGACCAATTTGAATACCAAGCGCATCAGCTAATAGTTGATTGCCTTCCTCCATTTTATCATGGGCCGATAATTGAATAGCTGGATTTTTCGGGTCAAAAGCCTCCACTGAACCTAAATGAATATTGTAATCATAAGATGGTTGGAAGGCCATGATTGTGAGTTAAGGTCTGTTTATTAGCTTTTGGGTAGTTTAATATTACCCGCAAGATGTTTATACATAATTTTACGAACAGCTTATGTTAACTATAATTTATATTCAGTAAACATCCAATTTAAAAATAATTGATTCATCATAACTTATGGATTAATTTCAATTAAGTTTAGACCGAATAGTAAACTATGATATAACTCATCTTCACCAAAATCCTTAAACAGTTATTTTATGACGTTAAAGTCATAAGCCTAAATTATAATGTACTTTAAGTACTTTTCCGAACAGCCGATTTCAACAATATTGCCGTCTGTTTTGGCTGACTTATTGGAAAGCTTGCTGATATAAAGGGCCGCAAGTTTAGAGAAGGAGTTGTTTATACCATATGTCAAGGGTGTATCCGTAAAGGTAATATCGTCGATTCATGCCGGATAATGGTAAATAACCAGATCGTTCCGGAATTATTTCAAATTCCGTTCTTTCAGCAGTTTATTCAGGTCTTTACTTTTTTTGGCTTTAGAATGATTTGCTAATCTGTAAACGAGATATAAAGGTATAATCATCAAAACACCAAAATTACCGGCGATAATGCTATAGATCACAATTCCAATAAGAAATCCAATGAAAAACGCATTGGTGATCGTATATGATTTCAGCTTTCTGACTTCTGCCAATAATTCCTGGTCGGATAACTCATTCAGTTCATTAGGATTCATTTTTTTTATTTTTATGTGTCGGACACTATATACACCTTGGTGTTTATATTACCTGTTTTGCGAAACAGGTTTTATTCCACACCTTTTTTTTATCCCTGCTTGCTGTTGCCGTTGAGATGTGCCTGAATATATTCATATAATATTTTCTTGTGAAGTTGTTTGTTCCCCTGGATAAAAAATAATATAACCGGTCCGTATCCTTTAATGCTCTGCTATTGGTATGTACATGCTCATTTAGCGCGTTATGGATCACTTCCAGCATGTACTCTATAAACACCGTTGATTTTCCTTCTTTTTCAAAAGGGGATCACTTATGTACAATACGTGGTACTTCGTATGTTTGCAATCGGATTTCGCCCAGTAGCAATCCCAATGGGACAAATCGAAAATCATATGAACCAAACCAGGTGAAAAATGAGCCTGAATCGTGTAAACTTTTAGAAAACGGCTTTATGGAATATAATACGTGAACCGGATGATACTTTGTGGCGCATAAAAATCATCGATTTCCTCGATACTGCTGAAGGGTAGATTTAAAATAGTTTCGTCCGGAAATCTGATAAATACCTCTTCACTTCCATCAAAATCCTGCATCAGTTTCAACAGTGAGTTTTTCACAGTTTCGCTCATGAGCAGTGCAACCCTGGCCTCGGCGCGGTAATATCCCGTATCGGATCCCTCGCTTGCATTGACTTCAATCAGGGTTCCTTCAATTCTATAGGCCGGGGGTATGATTGATGGCCAGCTGGCTATTTCTGATTCCAGCTCCAGGAAACCGGTTTGATGCGCGATGGCCTCAAAATCGGTTTTGTTTTCGAGCTTATTGCTTCCTAAAGTGAGGATACTATTGATAGCGGGCAGGTCTACCATTAAGAACGTCAAATCGTTCATGGTATAGAATTCCGCTGCATTATCGTTTAAATAGAAATGAGGCGAATCAATTCCTTTGGTATCCCGGTATTCAATTTTTATAAAGAATACATCCTCTCCATTAACATAAATGGCCAGATATTCGCCTTCATATTCATTGTCTTCAAATTCGGTAACCGAACGAAAACCCGGTACACTAACGCCGGATACCTGCTCTTGAAAGACCTCAAATGAGAAGTAGGGTTTTAGCAGCAAATCATCCTGTGCCTGAACGGTATTGGTGGATCCAACTATAAACACAATTGCGAAGGCCACTATGTTCATGACTTTACGCCAACTGATACAGTGCAAAAAGGCAACATGTTGAACACTGGCATAAATATTGTGCGATGCGGTTTGATCATCCTGATTTGCAAAGGTTCTGGCTCCGATTTTGGTAATCATTCCAGTCTGTTTGACACTCTTGTCGTATGTTTTCATTTGATCAGTCATTTAAGTGTTATGCAAAAATGAAGTCATTTCGCTGACTATCTTATTGAAATTCCTGCTGGTATCTGAAATCGTTCGGCCGGTATGCTCACATTTTCTTCCAATGACGTTACTTCAACTACAGTTTTGTGAGCTTCCACTTTTAGTGGTAATCCCTTATAGTACCATGTCTTTCTTTCATATTCTCCGGTACCCTGCACAAATACGAGGCAATTGTAACCCGAGAAGGTTTCTCTTCCTAAAAACGTGCCGCCCCTGCTCTCAATCAATTGCCTGAAAGCAGCTTCATCAGGGCTTTTTACGTTCTCAAAATCTTCAATATCCGATTTGCTTTTGGGCCCTGTTCGTCCGCTGTTTTCCTGAAAGTCGATATTATATTTCAAATCTCCATCAATGATTTCCATGAATTTGGAAGGAAACGATTCTCCACGCGAATTCACCAGCAGGTAATGAATTTCTGCAGCCCTTTTATCAGCGGCTACGTCATGCCATACCGATATATTTATTGTGTAGACTAAATCGCCCTGATCAATGGTACCCAATACTTTCATTGTGTATGATTGAAGTTCGGTTGCTACAGGTACGGTTGCTATGTGTTCGGATGTTACAGGTTCGGTTGCTATGGCTTCCGTTGTTGTGGTTTCGGCATTGATAACAGGCTTTATCATGCCATCGTCTATTTTCACAAACTCCACTCTACGGTTTTGTGCTTTTGCTTCGGGAGTGTCGTTACCAGCCATGGGTACCGATTGGCCATGTCCGACGGATGTAAGCCGGGTTGGAAAAATTCCCAATTTTATCATTTCGTCCATAACAGCTTTTGCCCTGGCTTCTGAAAGCGTTTGGTTGTGGCTTGCGCTGCCATCGCTATCGGTATGGCCTTCCACACTAAAGTTCAGATCGGGGTTTTCTTTCATCAGGTTCACAATTTCATTGATCACCCCAAAACTTTCCGGCTTTAAAGACGCTTGATTCACATCGAAGCGTATGCCTGTAGTTACAATTTTACCATCATAAAACAAAACCCGGTAGCCCCGGTTGTGCCTTTCAAAGAATGCGTCAAATTCTACCGTAAATTCATCGGGCAGGTAATCCTCGTCACCGCTGGCCATCAAAGGAGCAATGCCACCGTAACTATTATTGTTGGTATTGATGAACATGATCACATTTTCACCATCCAATACGGCATTTTCGACCGTACCATTAACCAAATCCCACTTGCCTGGAAACTCCCCATTGCGTTCACCCTGCTGGTTATCCTCAAAAATGATTTCATCGCCCGGTACAAAATCAAACGATGACCAGTCAAGGCCAGATTGTTGCTGAGCGGGTGACTCCTTTGGAAGTATCAGTACAATTGCCAAAAAGAGCATGATTAAAATATTGACGTTTCTCATAGTTCGTTCGCTGATTCGTTGATTTGCCTACACTGTCGCTTTCGGCATTTTGCGCCTTACTTTTTTGAACGATACACGGGTTTTCAGGGCCATCCCGCAGGTTCGTTTTATAATGATGATGCAAGTTGTTCCTCTCCACAAAACGATCCGGATTCTTCATCTTTGAATATCCGGGATTCGTGCGATCAGCAATTACTCCCGGAACTTCCTGATGAATATTGTGCCTGATGTTAGTTGTTTATTATTGGAAATATAGCATGCAGCCCAATGATTCGGAACAGAAATTTGCTGCTATTGAAGAAATTTGTCCACTGATGTTGTAGAAATCTAAATGGCAGGGTTATTTATACTGGACGATGGATATTATAGCCACAACTACTGCCAACCAATTTATATCTGTCAACTGTATGTTCATATTCTATCTGTTTGATTTCATTGCTTTAATTTTTTTTATATTCTCATCCGCTAAAAACTTTTGATATTCATCTGTTTCCATTCCGACAAGTGCAACTTTTCCATTACTGTCGCTATGGACACCATAACCATAGGTTTTAGTAAGTGGTGAAGCCCGAAAACAAGGTTGACCTTTTGAGAAAAACTGCACTCTTGCTTGTTTGTATTTTATTTTGGTCAAGTCATTTCTGTCGGCAAATACCTGAAAAAAAATGTCATCAGACGTGAACTTGTAAGGATTGTTAAAAATTAATTCGTATTGCATTTCGGCAACCGTCTTTTTTTCCTTCGCTGGGGGTATAGTACCGCGGTCAACTTTGGTATCTTCTGCCACTTCAATAAAAGTGTCAAAATAATTTGTTGAGTGTACCTTCATCATTTATGTCATTTAAGCTGACCGTTAACGTTTTCGGGCTATGAGCAGGCGGGCTTTAAAAGCTCTAAACTGTCCGCCCGAACAAATGTAAATAAAATGACCAAGCCTTTCGTAACTCACTGTCCGTCTGCTTGCTTATAGCCTTGTATTGTGCCTAGTTTTTTTATTTCCAAGTTACTTTCTTTAATTTCTCAGCTATTAATTCAATGTCGTTAAAGTCAGTTATGGTCAAATAATCTCTTAAGTCTTTGTATCTATAACCCTGTATTCCTCCATGAGATACTTTTCTAAAATCAGTTTCATAAGTTTTATCTTCTGGAAGAACGTAATATTTTAAATCATAATGGTTTTCGCCTAATTCAGACAATGCATTTTTCAGTCGGTCAATTTGTTTATCTGTATGTCCTTTGCTATGCATAGTTAAATCATTTGTAATAGCATCATAGTCAGCAATTATTGTCGTTTCAATTTCTGATATTGTTCTTACAGATTTCCAATTATATAATCCGAAAAATTTAAATTTTTGACTATGCCAACTAGTTGGGCAGTAGTATATTTTGTGTTTTTTATTCCAATTATATGAGAAACCTGTTGGCACAAATAGTAATTTGAATTCTTCATTTGAGATTAAATTACTGCTTATACAGTAATTGCTGAAATCGTCAAGAAGCAACCTCAATTCCATATCGTGAGTATTCTCCTCGTAAATACCTTCCAAATTTTCGACTAAGTCATTAAATATTAAATTATTAAACTGAATTCTCAGGTTTGGGTATTTCTCTTTGAGTTTTTTATTTATTTGGACAACTTCATTTTCACCAAACCTGACCGAACTTAAATGCCAAAGTTGATTCTGACTATTTTCGTTAAACACTTTTCCATATTTAATCAATTTATCAATAAATTCTTTGCTATTTAATTTGGTCTCTATTAGGATTTTTGATGGTTTTACTTCTATATGTCCGTCAATTATACCATTTTTCATTCCAACTTGTTGTCTAAAAATAGGACGAGGATAATAATATTGGTCAATACTTCCTTCATTCAATCGCTCAATAATTGATTTATAATAATCAACATTTAGGTCATTCAATCTAGAGAGCATCAATAATACATTATTTGTGACAGTGTTTTCTCTGTGTGAGTATTTTTGAAATTGACTTATTCTGTTCATCTGTAAATCGGTTCGTCTGTTCATATGTTTTTGTGCTTTAACAGGCACGTTGGATGTATATACAAGCTTTAATTAATTGAACCGCTTGTTGCCGTTTCGTTGGTCG
>PWLN01000247.1 GCA_003559375.1 Balneolaceae bacterium
AGCGTTTTCTCTTTAAGCTTTATAGTCTTTTTTTCATCTTTGGCTTAAGAACATCGTTTTTTATTGGAATAATGTGTAAATGTATGTTTTAAATAGCTCTCCATGGCTGAAGTAATTCATGAATCTCCTTAAGAGTTTCTGCTTTAATAACTTCCGAAGCAAGCTTCTCCATATCAATTTTACTATGGCTACAAAGCACTGATTTTACAGCAGGAATAGATGCTGTATTCATACTTAATTCAGATATACCCATTCCCAAAAAACAAGCTGCAGCTTCAGGCTTGGAGGCCATTTCACCGCATACAGTAACAGGGATTCCCTGCCTGTCTGCAGCATCTTTTGTCATTTTTATCAGTTTCCATATCGCAGGGTGAAAGCTATCGAAAAGATATGAAATCTTTTCATTTCCCCTGTCAACTGCGAGTGTATATTGTGTTAGATCGTTGGTTCCAATGCTGAAAAAATCACAATATTTGGAAATTCTGCCAGCTGTGAGTGCTATACTGGGTACTTCCACCATAACGCCGATTTTTAATTTGTCATCAAATGCCACAGATTCCTTTTTTAAAAACATCTGAATATCTTTACAAACCTGTTTTACTGCGATTATTTCTTCAAGCCTGGAAACCATTGGGATCAAAATTTTCAGTTTACCTGGAAACTCACCGGAAACCCTGTAGATCGCCTCAAGTTGTTTTCTAAGAAGCCCTTTCTTGTCTAACAACATCCTCACTCCTCTCCAGCCGAGAAATGGGTTCGATTCAAATTCATTATTTTCAATTATTTTATCACCACCCGCATCAAATAAACGTATGGTCACTGAGTGATCTTCACAAGCCAGGGCAACACTCTTATAAAACTGTACCTGATCATTTACATTGAATTCCTCTGTCTCGAACAGTAAGGTTTCTGTTCTGAGCAGCCCTATTCCTTTTGCTCCATGTGTATCAAGGCGTGGCAGTTCCTCAAGGAATTCAACATTAGCTCGCAGAACGAATGGGTGTCCGCAGATTGTATGATTTGCTTTCAGCGCCCATTTCAGGGATTTTTCATTGCGACTGATTTCATCCTGCCTTCGCTTGCGATACTCATCGGTTTGTTTCCAGGATGGCCATAATATAACCTGGCCTGTTGAACCATCAATTATGACTTCATTATCATTCTTCAAATTCAATCGGTCCCAATTGGCATTTATCACACAGGGTATACCGAGTGATTGTGACAGAATTACAGCATGTGATGTAAAACCACCCTTTTTCATCACAATACCACCAATTTTGATATGGCTCAGTTTCACCATATTTGTTGGTGAGATATCACTTGCAAAAACAACCTGCCCTTGCCTCACGTCAAATTCCTGCTTTTTTTCCCGTGTGGCTTCAATCATTTCGTCGCGAATGGATACAATGTCGATCATACGTTCATTTGCCCATTTTGCACCGGCAGCCTGCAGAAGTTGAATATATTCATTAAAAGTGCTGAAAATTGAATATTCCGCAGTATATTTTTCTATCCTGATTTTCTTTTCAATACTCGATTTTACCTCGGGATCATGCAGAACCTGAATCTGTGCATCGATAATTTCAGCCGTCTCATAATCATCCGAAATATCCTTAATTTTTTCGTATTCGATTGTCAGAAAATCGCGGGCTTTTTCAAATTTTCTAATATGCTTTTCCAGCTCTTGTTTTTTGATTTTATCTGGCCTTACTGCTTTTTTTTCCTCTGGAAGAAGCCATGCTGTACCTACCCCTATACCGGGTGCAGCTGGCTTGCCAGATAAAATTTTCGGTTGATGCTCCTTCATTTACACTTCATTTTTGAATTTATTTTCAAAGACTGTAACAATAGCATTCAGAGCTTCATCCTCGTCTGGCCCATCAAGTATTAACTCCATTTCAGCTCCAGATTCAGCTGCAAGCGTCATAACTCCCAGAATGCTTTTACCATTTACCTCATACCCATACATTCGTATGTAAAATTCCGACTTGAATCTGGATGCAACTTTTACCAATACTGAAGCCGGACGGGCGTGGAGCCCCGCTTCATTTTTTACCGTTACTTTTTGTGATACCATCTATTTGTTGTCATTAGCAGTTCCTTCGGATTGATGGCTTGAAAATAAGAAAAATTATGGTATTGACGGCTTTGAAAATTCCTGTTAAAATTGTTGAAAAGCTTGGTGCTGGTAATTGGATGAGGTTTCTGATGTTAGACAGGATACGATATGAGGCTTCAGAATGCTGGATAAGGTTTCGAATATATGAGACCAAAAGAATGGCATCATTTACCGTTTAGCCTTATAATTCCCGAATTATTTAGTATGAATAATTTTTCAAAATATACGCAGCATTATTGCATTTGCGATAGATATAAAAATACTGAAACCTGCGGCCCACCAAAATGATTTAACCGAAAAACCATCTATGAGTTTATCAATCAGCATTAAAATCCACGCATTGATTACCAGTATAAAAAGTCCAAGAGTCAATACGGTTAAAGGAAGTGTAAGAAATACAATAATCGGTTTTAGAAATGTGTTGATGATAGCCAGCAAAATTGCGACTCCCACCGCTGTTAGAAAATTTTTTATCTTAATTCCATCAAGAATATATGCACCAAAAAAAATGATAACACTATTAATGAGAAGTACTTTTATCATGTTATTCGTCAATTTATTTCATTTTAAATAGCATACGTTTTAAATGAAGAAAAAGTTGCCTGATCTTACATGGAAACATTTACAAAACTTCGACTACCTGAAGCCGATTGAAGTTTATGATATGCTTAAACTGCGTCAGGACATTTTTATCATTGAACAAAATTGCATCTACCCGGATATTGACCGTATTGATCCTCATTGTGAACACATCATGCTGTATTCTGATACGAATCTTGTTGCATATTGCCGTTTAGTTCCACCAGGAAAAAAATTTGACAAATGGTCAATAGGAAGAGTAACCGTATCTTCCAAATACAGGGGAAATAACTACGGACGCTTGCTCATGAATAGGTCGCTGGATATCTTAAAACGCAAAGAGATCAAAACCGTCAAAATTGAGGCTCAACAATACCTGAGAAGTTTTTATGAGTCTCTTGGATTCGTTAAAATATCTGATGCTTTTGATGTTGACGGGATCCCGCATATTTTGATGAAAACAGAATTTGTTTAGGAGTAAATCCTGCTGATGAACTTGACTTCATATCATTGCTGCCTACAGTAACTCTATGCGGCACGCTCATAAAGATTTAGAACCCGCGATTAACCTGTAAATGCAACAATAATTATAACGATGATAAGTGCAACTTTGAATAAAATCGGCTTCCAATTTTTCATTAGAGAACGTAGTATAAATGCCTTGTCTGGATAAAGTGTCTGTAGGTAGTGATAATTTGCTTTAAATGCAAACTTATTCACAATTAAACTTATAATAAAAGATAGTAATTAATCGGTATAAATCCTCTGAATTTGTGAAAATTTCAAATATTTTTTCTTCAGCATTAAATGATTCAGAAAATATTAAAACAAGTTATCCACAAATTTGAAGTTTTGGCATGGGGGTTTTCATCATTATTTTTATACAGAAATGATGGCCTTACATATCAATACAATTTTATGTTATACTGAGTATATGCCTTCAGGTTATGTAATTTTCTTCTTTTGAAGCCTTTTCGAATTTCCAACCACATTTAGAGAGCTCATTGCCATTGCAGCTTCTGCAAGAACCGGATGCATCCATCCTACAACAGCAACAGGTATCATCACAACATTGTAGAAAAATGCCCAAAACAAATTTTGTCGTATCTTTCGAAAGGTTTCTCTGCTCAGATTTAATGCTTTAATGATTCCCATCGGATTACCATCGATAATGATGATTGAACCAGACTCAATGGCGACATCAGTTCCTGTACCAAGCGCAATCCCGACATCTGCTCTAGCAAGAGCAGGAGCATCATTAATCCCGTCTCCGACCATTGCCACTACCTCTCCTTTCTTTTGTAATTCATCGATTTTGGCTGATTTTTGATCTGGTTTCACTCCTGCAATAACTTCATCAATTCCGATTTCTTTGGCAATTATTTCAGCTGCTTTTTTTTGGTCGCCTGTTAACATAACCGTTTTATAACCCATATTATGAATCGTTTTTATCATCTCCGGTGTATGAGATTTTACAGCATCGGTTATTCCAGCAATAGCTGATATTGACTCATCCACAACGATGAATATCACTGTATACCCTTTTGATTCAACTGCTTCAGATTGGTCTCGAACTGATTTTGAAACTTTTACTGATAAGTGATTTAAAAGGTCAGCATTTCCGGCAAGTACCGCTTTCCCATTTACAATACCTTTTACACCCATTCCTGTAAAGGATTCAAAATGTTCAACATCATATAGGTTTTCTGAGCCCCAAAACTTTTTGATTGCAATACTAATAGGATGTTCAGAGAGATTTTCTACCGATGCTACAAGCCTTTTTAATTCAATCTCTTCATCATTGAGTGTTATCCACTCTGTTACTTCAGGCTCACCTTTGGTAAGCGTACCGGTTTTATCAAATACAAACGTGGTTACCTCCTCAAGAAGTTGAATTGCTTCTCCTTTTTTAATCAGTATTCCATTTTCTGCACCCAAACCCGATCCAACCATCAACGCCATTGGCGTTGCAAGGCCGAGTGCGCACGGACATGCTATCACAAGAACTGCAAGTGCTGCGAAGAATGCCTGACTTACTGGATCAAGATCGGTCATTATCCACGGAATGATTGGTTCAGCAAGGATTAAGAGCGGCCTCAGCAGTTCGGGAAAAATCAGCCAAAACATAAATGTTATAAATTCAAGCAAAAGAATTACCGGTACAAAAACTGCAGTAACCCGGTCGGCAAACTCCTGAATAGGAATTTTTGAACCCTGTGCTTCCTCAACAAGACGTATTACCCGATTTAAAAATGAGTCTTCTCCCGTCTTGGTAACTTTTACCCGGATTGCACCCTCAGAGTTTATTGTACCTCCAATAACTTCATTCCCTTTTTCTTTAACGATCGGCATAGACTCGCCTGTTACCATAGACTCATCAACAGCAGCACGGCCATCGATAATAATTCCATCAGCGGCTATTTTCTCTCCCGGCCTAACAATAACGACATCTCCCGTCTTAATTTCACTGGCCGATATTTCAATTTCCTGGCCGTTTTTTATGATGCGTGCAGATTTTGCTTCCAGTGTAAGCAATTTTGTGATTGCCTCGGATGCGCGACCCCTGGCCTTTGTTTCGATATACCGTCCGGTAAGATGGAATGCCATAATCATTGCAGCAATACCGGCAAAACTGTAAAATCGTATCTCATATAGCCCTAACTCATAACCAAGGGCAACAAACCCGGTTATAAGTGAAGCTATTGTTCCAAGCGCGATAAGAACATCCATGTTGGGAGTAAAAATTCTTGCCGATTTAAACGCACTTATTATAGTTGTGAGGCCAGGGCCAAAAATTACATAACTGGCACCGGCAGTCATGGCGAGTTCCATAACCATATGTGAAGTGACATGAATTCCCAGTACCATGTCAATGAACATCCACACCATTAGTGGTACTGTGATGAGCCAGCTGAATGCCATTTTTTTTCGGGCTCCCTCCAGCTTCAGCTTATCTCTCTTTCTTTTTTCCTCTAAATGGTTTAATCCCTGAGTACTTTTTTTTTTAGGTTATAACCCGAATCAGTAACTCTCTTTTCAATGAGCTCAAGTATATCATCGGAGCCCGTGAATTCAATTTGAACTGTTTCATTTGCAAGGTTTACAGATACCCGTTCAACTGCATCCACACTCTTTACTGCTCTCTCCACAGCCGAGACACATCCGGCACAGTGCATGCCAGTAATATTATAAATAACTTTTCTATGCTTTGTCTCAGCGAGTTCGAATCCTGCAAACTCAATAGCTTCTTTTAACTCTTTTAAAGGTATTTTTTCTACACTCGAATCAAATTCAACTGTTGCTTTTTCAGTAGTTAACTGTACTTCTGCTGATAAAACACCAGGCACTCGCTTTAATGCCTTTTCTGCGCTGTTTACGCATCCAGCGCAATGCATGCCGTAAATATTATACGCTTTCTTCATGTTCTGATGATCTGTTTAATCAAAATTACAACCCAAATTAATGATTTATGCACATTCAGCAGTTACATAAAAAAAAAATCAATGTGTAAAACTTTTGGTCAAAGCCGGTCAAAAGACTTGCGGGGAATATTTTTCTTTTGGGTGTATTGCGTGACAGTAACGCCGGTTACTTTTTTAAATTGATTTGAAAGGTATTGAACACTACTGTATTTAAGCATCCATGCAATTTCGCTAAGCGTCCACTTATTAAATGACAAAAGCTCTTTGACTCTCTCGATTTTCAATTCAATCAGATAGTTTTCTATAGTTTTGCCTTTATTGTCGGAAAAGATTTTGCTCAGATATGAATAGTTATACAATGTATGTGCCGAAACAAAATCAGACAATCTCTGCGGACTATCCGAGTTCTCGATATGATCCAGATATTTTATTAGTGCGGACTGCACAAGGTTTGAAATTTCCGTTTCCCTGTCAAAAATGAGCTCAAATCCCCGTCTGCCAAGCTTTTCCCTGAGTTCCTCAAGCTTGCCGGAAGGCAGTTTCCCGTCGAGTTCAACAACACCCAGATTTACATAATTAGCGGGGAGTCCAGATTCCTCTAATATCCCCTCTACTGCTTCGATACAGCGGGGACAAACCATATTTTTTATTGATAGTTTCATGGTTTATATAACCCGTTTAAGCTAACCTGTAACTCTACTCAACTGTTACACTTTTGGCAAGGTTCCTTGGCTGATCAACGTTACACCCCCTATTTACGGCAATATAATAGGATAATAGCTGTAAAGGTATTACAGTTAATAATGGGGAGAAGCAATCAAGTGTGGATGGTATTGAGATACAAAATTCAGACAGTTTTTTTACTTCCGGATTATCATCATTCATGATGGATATGATACGTCCTTTTCTTGCCTTCACCTCTTCTATGTTCGAAATCATTTTATCGTTGGTATGGTCTGTTGCAGCAATCACAACTACTGGCATCATCTCGTCAATAAGGGCTATGGGGCCATGCTTCATTTCGGCAGCCGGATAGCCTTCGGCATGTATGTATGATATTTCTTTTAACTTGAGAGCTCCTTCAAGAGCTACCGGAAAATTGTAACTCCTGCCCAGATACAGAAAGTTGGGTGCATAGGTAAACAATGCAGCCAAATTCTTAATCTCTTCATCGATATGTTCGAGAATATATTCAACCTTTGATGGGATCCGTGAAAGTTCAATAATATATTCTTTCATTTTCTGCCTGGTGAGGATGCCTTTTCGCTGCCCCAGTTCAAGAGCCATCATGATAAGGACAATTACTTGTGCGGTAAAAGCTTTGGTGGAAGCCACCCCAATTTCGGGTCCGGCATGCGTATAAACACCGGCATCCGTTTCTCTTGCAATCGTTGATCCAACAACATTACAGATTCCCAGTACAAGTGCACCTTTATTTCTGGCCTCTCTCAGTGCGGCAAGAGTATCTGCGGTTTCCCCGCTTTGTGAAATCACGAGAAGCACATCACCTTTACCAATAAGCGGATCACGATATCTGAATTCAGATGCATATTCTACCTCAACAGGTGTTTTTGCAAGCTGTTCAAAAAGATATTCACCTACCAGAGCAGAATGCCAGCTTGTGCCGCATGCCGCAATGATGATACGCCGGGCATTTACCAACTTATCAATTATATCTTCAATACCTCCGAGTAGAACTGTTCCGTTCTCCGGATTTATACGGCCTCGCATGCAGTCTGAAATTGAACGGGGTTGTTCAAAAATTTCTTTTAACATGAAATGAGGATAACCGGCTTTTTCAATAGCGTCAAGGCTGATTGCAAGTTCATGAACTTCTTTTGTAAGCGGCACATCATCGATAGTTTTTACTCTGTAGCTATTCTTTGTCACAATAGCAATTTCTCCATCATCGAGATAAACCACCCTCTTCGTGTACTCTACAATAGGCGATGCATCGGAAGCAATAAACATCTCATTATCACCTATTCCCAATAATAATGGTGACCCTTTTCTGGCAATAAAAATGGTATCTGGTATTTCTTTATGAATAATAGCCAAACCATACGTGCCTACAATCTGTTTCAATGCCAGGCGAATAGCTTGTTCAAAAGTTATATTTGGCGAAGAATGATAAATCTCCTCGATAAGCTGGCATACCACCTCTGTATCTGTCTGGCTTTGAAATACCCTGCCTCTTTCGGTTAGCTGCTTTTTAAGTGTTGTATAATTTTCTATGATTCCATTATGCACAACAGCAACATTGCCTGATTCACTAAGATGTGGATGGGAATTGATATCGTTTGGCTCTCCATGTGTGGCCCATCGTGTATGTCCTATACCCAATTTCCCTGATAAACTGTCATTTTTCAATACCCTTTCCAAATTGGCAACTTTGCCTTTACCTTTCCGGTATGCCAGTTCACCGTTTATCAATGCAATCCCTGCGGAGTCATATCCACGGTATTCAAGCCTTTTCAGCCCTTTAATTAATACCGTTGATGCATCTCTGTGTCCAATATATCCAACTATTCCGCACATAAATAACTATTATTAATTATACTATTCTGATTAATTGCCTAATTTAATACAACTTTTACTGAATTAACCAATCAATTTTATTTAGATGAAGATTGACTGTTGTTTTTATGAGGATCAATTTCTTGAGAATTTCCACCCGCTTACTCTTACCCGGCCGGTATTCGACCTGCGTGTAGGAATATTCACCCTTGCTGAGAAGTGGATGTACGCACTTGATATACCCGGAACAAAACCCGGAGGAATTCTCCGGGAACATTTGCACGGTGTATTCCAAAATTATGAAGCCACAAATTCAGATAACGATGTATTATGGATTAATCCACGTTTTATTCCTTCTAAAAATCTTGGACAGAAAGCAAAAGAACTAACAAAATATCAGGGGCTGCTTTGCGGCGATGAATTAGTCGCTGCCCGTCTGACTCATGATCTACATACTGAATGGATTAAACACGGGATTAACCTTACAAAGCTGGATATAATACCCATTGAAGAAAACAAGGTTACTCATCTGAAAAACAGCTGGGAACTTTTCCAGGTTAATGGCAGGGAAATAACAAAGGATATCGAATTACTGAATATTAACCCTGTGAGTGACCCAGGTAAATATGTGCATTCAATACTCGTTAATCACCAAAATATATACATAGAACCTGGTGCTATCATTGAACCCGGTGCCATGCTTTTTGCCGAAAAAGGCCCTATCTATATCGGTAAGAATGCACATATTATGGCGAACACCGTTATTCGCGGCCCATCAGCTATCTGTGAAAAGTCGGTTGTGAAAATGGGGGCAAAAATTTATGAGGATACAACTATAGGACCCGTGTGCAAAGTTGGTGGTGAAATTGCCAATGTAATTTTTCACTCCTATTCCAATAAAGCCCATGATGGTTATACCGGCAACTCCGTATTCGGGCAGTGGTGCAATCTTGGTGCCGACACAAACACATCTAACCTGAAAAATAATTACAGTACGGTTAAAGTTTTTGATTGGAAAACCAAAAAGGATTTCGATTCAGGTCTACAATTCATCGGTACCATTATGGGCGATCATAGTAAAACCGGAATAAATTCAATGTTGAATACCGGAACCATGTGTGGTGTATGCTGCAATTTGTTTTCTGATGATTATCCTCCCAAGTTTGTTCCATCATTCAGTTGGGTTAGCGGTAATAATATTGTACCCTATCATTTCGATAAAGCCATTGAGGCTATGGAGAAAATGATGCAGCGACGAGGAATTCCTTTGACGGAAGCCTATCATAAAATGATGAAAGCAATATTTCAATCGACAAGCTTTTAGCCGGTTTTTCTGCTGATAAATAGTGAAAAGTGACACACCTTTGCTTAAGTTTTGTACAGATGTAAATAGAACTGTTAATTTTACTGAGCTTTATAGAACAACCGAAAATTAAATTCTGGCATGACTCCCATTGAAAAAATTGAACTTGAACGTCTCAAATACTCCGATTTCGACGAAGTTCAACAACTTATGCGAAAATGTTACCCCCTGATTGATAACCCGGCATGGACTAAAAATCAAATAAAAAAACTGACCTCTATTTTCCCTGACGGACAGATGGTCATAAAAGTTGATGGAAAGATTGTAGCGTGCATGTTCTCCATCATCGTTGATTACACCAGGTTTGATGACGATCATACTTATCTTGATATTACCGCAAACGATACGTTCAATTCACATAGCGATGATGGAAACACGCTGTACGGGCTGGATATTATGGTACACCCTGATTTCAGGGGATTGAGGCTTGGACGCAGGCTATATGATTACCGTAAAGAATTATGTGAGGAACTTAATCTCAAAAGTATCATCATCGGAGGCAGGCTTCCAAATTTTCATAAATTTGATGATATCACAGCAAGGGAATATATCAGAAGAGTAAAACAGAAAGAGATAAATGACCCTGTTTTAAACTTTCAGCTATCGAACGATTTCCATGTAAAACGCGTGGTTAAAAACTATCTCCCGGAAGATAGGGCCTCCGAGTCTTACGCTGTTATACTTGAATGGGTAAATATTTATTATACAAAACCAACCAAAAGATATGTTCCTGAAAAATCCGTGGTACGGCTCGGCCTTGTACAGTGGGGTATGCGTCCGTACAAAAGTTATGAAGACCTTACTGAACAAATAGAATATTTTGTAAATGCAGTAAGTGGATACCACGCTGATTTTGTCCTATTCCCGGAGTATGTAAATGCTCCGCTTATGGCTGAGTATAACCATCTTTCGGAACCTGAAGCCATCCGAAAACTCGCTGAATATACCGAACGCCTGCGTGATACCTTTGCAGAGTTTGCCATTTCGTACAATATCAACATAATTACCGGCAGCATGCCTGAGTTTAAAGATGATATACTTCTGAATGTTGGTTATGTGTGTAAACGAAACGGAGAGGTTGAGCGATATGAAAAGATACACGTTACCCCTGATGAAGTAAAAGTGTGGGGAATGAGTGGCGGAAGTCAGATTAAAACGTTCGAAACTGACGCAGGCAAAATCGGAATTCTGATCTGTTACGATGTGGAGTTTCCAGAACTCAGCCGTCTGCTGGCTCTGGAGGGAATGGAAATATTATTTGTGCCCTTTCTCACAGATACACAAAATGGCTATTCAAGAGTGCGCAATTGCGCCATGGCAAGGGCTATAGAAAATGAGTGTTATGTGGCCGTTGCAGGAAGTGTGGGTAACCTGCCAAAAGTTCACAATATGGATATTTCATTTGCACAATCCGTGGTTTTTACCCCTTGTGATTTTTCATTTCCTACTACCGGAATCAAGGCAGAAGCAACCCCGAACACAGAAATGATACTGATTGTAGATGTGGATCTCGATCTGCTCAAGGAACTTCATGAACAAGGAAGCGTACGAATTTTAAAAGACAGAAGATCAGATTTGTACAGTTTAAAAAAGAAAAAGGCGTCCAAAGAGATACAATTATCAACATAGTTGAATATCAAGTGCAAAAGTACGGATACAGATAATAGTCGCATGATGAGTTATTAATAATTTGTGAATTTTATTCAATTACCTTTCTCACTCTCAAACTCTGCTAAAATTATCCCCTCATCACATCAATATGTGATATTAACTAAACCTGAATAAGCATACTTTTTTCAAAGAGATAGGCTTTTATAAAACAAAAATTACACTTGAAACAAAGCTATAGTCAATCCGATAAAAAAACTAACTCCCCATAAATCTTTAAAAAGCCATGAAAAAAACACTTCTATTTAAAATACTACTACTCTTGACAGTTTTTACACTTGCCTCCTGCACCGAGCGCGGCCCCATTGGCCCTGAAGGGCCCCGGGGACCTCAGGGCCCTCCTGGCCCCGAAATACTTCCCATTACTTTTGAATTTAACGCAAATTTTACTCCAAATAATGGATTTGAACATTTTGAGGATATTCCACCTCAGATTGAAGTCTTTGATTCTGATGTGATTCTTCTTTTCATACTGGAAGATTACATTCCAGAGGATGACCTTGAAGTTTGGCGTAAATTGCCGATCATAGAGTTTAACAACAGAGGTACTTTACTCTTTGATTATGATTTCACATTTGTTGACATCCGGTTATTTCTTGATGCAAACTACAATCTCGGGATAAATGATAGTTTTCAGGATATTTTGATTAGAGCCGTTCATGTGCCTTCCAATTTTCTTGCGAAAACGAGAAGTAATGATACTCTGAAAGACATCAAGACTTTCGATGAAATGGAAGCTTATCTTGGAGTTCCAATAAATAGATTGGAGAAATAGTCATTTTAAATGCAACCTGTGTCCGGATTCTGGCCCTCAGATTTCTTTGTGCCATCTAATGTACAGAATCCGGATGTGCTCCTGATTGCATAGAAATTATTTTTTCAGCTTTAATAATTTAAACGCCATCTTCAGCTTGCTTCGCGACATAACCGAATCAATGAAATTAAACTGCCCGCCAGATAGCTTTTCGCCGCCGTCTATAGTTACGCATTCGCCTGTAATGTAGGGTGCCATGTCGCTCATCAGAAATGCAGCAAGATTGGCAAGCTCTTCCTGATCTCCGTACCGCGCTGAAGGAATTTTTTCAAGATATTTCTTTTCAAATTTTTTTGAAGGAAAAAGGCGTGTCCAGGCACCTTCTGTCGGGAAAGGCCCGGGGGCTATCGCATTCACACGTATTTCATACGTACCCCACTCATAAGCCAAAGACCGGGTCATCGCCAATACACCAGCCTTGCCGCATGCCGAAGGAAGTACAAATGCTGATCCCGCATCCTCAGCATAGGTTGTTACAATGTTCAGAATATTACCCTTCTTTTTCTGTTTAATAAGGTAGTTACCAAAATGATGTGTACAGTTGAAACTGCCAAACAATACAATATCTACTATCGATTTGAACCCTCCTGGCGTAAGATCTTCCGAAGCACACAGAAAGTTTCCCGCTGCATTATTGACAAGTCCTGTTATACTGCCAAAATCATTGATAATCTTGTTGAACATCTCTCCGACTGCATCATAATCTCGAACATCCACAGCATACCAATGTATTTTACTTCCATGCTGCCTTAGCTTTTCAGATGCATCGATCAATTTTTTTTCAGTACGCCCACATATCGCAACATCAGCTCCCAATTCAGCAAACTTGTGTGCCATAGCCAGTCCAAGCCCGCTCCCTCCCCCTGTAATAAGGATAACTTCGTTTTTAAGAGTGTTTTCTTTAAACAGTGGTTGTTTTTTTAAGGTTAATGGATGTTAGACTTTAGACAATGGACAATAGACAATAGACAATAGACAATAGACAATAGACAATAGACAAATAACTAATAACTAATAACTAATAACTAAAATAATATCAAGTTTAAATTATTTAAATGTTAATAAACTTCTTCAAATGTTCTTACACCGGGTTTTACGAACTCTTTCATTTCATTTAAACTGATTTCACTAACATCGGCGGGTAACTCCTGCCTGATCTCAAGATAATCGTAGAGGCCCTGTCTCAGCAGCTCATGATAGATACCCGCCTCCATGCCTTTCATTCCGCATATATAAAGCAAAGTGTCTTCCTTGCTCAAAATAGGTTTAAGAATTTCCTCATGGTCAATTAAAGATGTCTGTACATATTTTTTTGAACCGTCAACCCTTCTGTCCTCCCTCGAAATACAAGGTAGATATGTAAAGTTTCCAATATTTGAATCCATATCCTCAAAGTAATCTGCATAGAGTAAATCGGTTCTGTATGAACATCCAAATACAAGTATACACTCTTTATTATAGCCGTTTTCAAATAGTTCGTGAATCATACCCCGAAATGGTGCAATTCCGGTACCGGTGGCAAAGAATATGTAGTTGAAATCTGATGCATTCTCCGGAAGCAGGAAACGTCGACCGCTTGGCCCCGTCATACAGACTTTCTCACCGGGTTTGAGGTCTGCAAGGTAATTGGATGCCACACCAAGATAGATCTTATCACCAAGCTCTTCAATTGTCCTTTTTACAGTGGTTGAAATAAGGTGTTTTTCCCCTTTTTCGCCTGAAGTTGGTGAGGAGATTGAATACAATCGCAGCTTATGCTCCCGCCCTCCGTCAGTGAGTCCGGGAGGCAGTATTCCGATCGACTGCCCCACTCTTACACGGCCTACCAGATCTGTTCCGGAAATATCAAATGTGATATGCCGCACATAATTCGGGCTCGATTCCTTGGTAACGACATAATTTTCAACAACAGTTACTTCAACCGGGTTTTTCTTTGAGTAAATGTTTAATTCAACTTCAGGTAAAATGATTTCAGGCATCCTGGATGTACGGAAATGATTTGGTTAATAAGCATAATTTGTATAAATAACCGTGAAGGTATTCTCATTCATTACGTTTCAGCGGAAACTCAATAATTTCATCAGAGATATCTCTTAGTAATCTTGTTGAGTGCGAAGCCATAAATATAAGGGTATTATATTTAATTTTTGTATCGGTGATGAGATTGTAAACTACTTTTCTTGTTGAATCATCAAGGCCGCGAAGAGGTTCGTCAAGAATGAGAATTTGTGGCTGCAAAATAAATGCTGCAGCAATCTGAGTTTTCTTTTTCATCCCAGTTGAGTAAGTGCCGATCGGTTCACTTCTTTCCTCAAGGTCGAGTTTATCAAAGAGTTTGTTTATTCGCTCTGACGATTTGGCATCCCAAATTTTTCTACTTCTTAAAATCCATTCCATCAATTCTATCGCAGTCAGATGATTTGGCAGTGATTCTTCGTCGTGTACAAGGCCAACATTTTTCAGATATGAAAATGGATTTTGATGGATGTCAATTCCATTGTACGTCACCCTGCCATCTGTGGGGAAGGAATTAACCGATAAAATCCTCAAAAATGTTGTTTTCCCTGATCCATTTGGCCCGGTAAGCCCTACCCCGCTCCCTTGTTCGAAGGCCATTGATATTCCAGTAAAGATCGGTTTACCTGCTTTATATTGTTTCGTCAGATTTTCGATAATAAGCATAATCAATAAGTTTTGGCACCATTAAATGTTTTCGCCATACCCATAGCGGAGACGATAAATCCTGAAATTAAATATGTGATCAGAACTGCGGCCTGGCTTTTTAAATCCGGTGTTCCAAAAAGAAAATACTGCAGATTCATCCCCAGTATAAGAGGAAGTATCCAGCGTATTTGTATCCAAAACCGGCTCAATATCCAAATGTGAACTGGCGCCACCCATCTTAACAGCCACTGAGGCGCAATCACTTGTCTGAATGTTAGAAGGCTAAACAGATGATGAAGCAGTGCAAAGACAACCCAAATCATAACTAAAAATTGGGGATCAGGACGCTGATATGCAATAAATAAAACCACAAAATGTCCGGCCGCCACTATTCGCCCAGCCGGCACAATCCGGTCTATCTGAACAATAAATTGCCATACATGTACCCGGATAAAGTCTGGCACCCACCATAACTGGTTAACTTTCCGGCTTTCCAAAACTTCTTCACCTTTCATTGTAACGCCAAAAAACTCCCTGAAAAAGGAGTTACTCGAATAAAAATCCCTGATCATACTTACTGAGAATTTTCTAACGCTATACCCCGCATAAATAAGCAGTGAAATAAAAACCATTAGTTCTGCAAAAGGATGAATTCTATCTCCGGCATATACAGCAAATATTATTGTTCCCGACCCCACCAATAAAATTATGAGTGTGTTAATCAGGCTCGGTATTGATCCCGGATCCAGAGGGTACTTTAAATAATCGGCAACACTTTGCCTGATTAATTTTCCTTTTTGTGATTCCTTCCAGAATTGTGATGAAGGGCCGCTTTTTACATACCGAACAGTAGAAATAATAACAACTGATGAAAATAGTGACCAGGATGAAAGAAGAGTTATAATCTTATAATCAAGGCCGTTAAAAAAATTATGCAGGTCACCTAACAAGATGATCGCTATTAAGTAATAAACTGGCCAGCAATAGCTGCCAAGTTTATTGAAAATATAGTAACCAAGTGATTTTTTCCCGAGGTTCCCAAGCTGTATCAGAGGCGAGTTTTTATCCGGAAAAAGAAAATATGGGGTCAGAAATGCCGCCAGGCCGGTTAATACGAAAAGAAAATACCGTAACGTAATGATTCTGCTTTCCAATGTTGAGTCACCAGTCCATAACAATCCGAGAATGGTGGTCAATACAACAGCCGACAATAAAATTAACGGAGAAGTTCTGCGCCTGATTGATATTCCTGACAATGGTAATATAAATTATGAAACCTTGAGAATGAATATAAGGCTGTTCAGCATAAATATCGCCATTGTCATTGCATACTGAACCGACGTAAAAAATTAGATTCATGTTTTGTATATTCCATGAATAAGAAAGCGTTTCCAAACCTGCAGAAAAAAAGATCCGGCAAGTATGAAATTTTACGTTTGTATTAAACAAGTTCCTGATGTTAATGCGCCACTTCAGATAAAGAACGGACAGCTAATCCAGGATACTGACAGAAATAGTTTAAACGCCTATGATGCATCAGCTGTTGAAGCTGCACTTGTTTTGCAGGAGAAACATGGCGGCGAGATTGTGGCTGTTTTAATAGGGCCTGATAAAGCCAAGGAGACGATCCGGAAAGCAATGGCAATGGGTGCCGATTCAGGAGTTTTTATCCATAGTGAAACTGATACATACTATGATTCTTATTCCTATGCACAAATGCTGGCAGCGTATTTCAAAAATAAGGAGTTCAACTACATATTTTGTGGAAAGCAATCACAGGATACAGACGCCGGGCTTACAGGATCCATGCTGGCCGAACTTTTGGGATTACCGTATGTAACGAATGCTGTAGGCCTGGAATTTTCAGGTGATGTACTTTTGGTTAGAAGGCAGGGGGATACCGGACAGGAAGTTATTGAATTACCTTCGCCAGGACTTGTAACTTGTTCCAATGATATGAACGACCCCAGAATCCCAAACCTGAAGGGGATTATGCAATCGAAAAGAAAACCTGTGGAAAGTGTTACTTCAGATGAACTTCAGGCAGCCTTGTCTGCTGTAAAAACTAAGATCTTGGGATATGAAGAAAAACCCGGACGTGAAGCCGGAAAAAAATATGAAGGTGAAGCAGACGAGATAGCCCGGCAGGTTGCAAGAATTCTTGATGAGACGGAAAATGTTATTTAGTGTATCCATTTTTGGATTCAGTCAGTTACTGGAAAATTATTAGCTGATAGCTGAAATTAAAAACAAACAGCCCTATTAGGAAAAAGTAAATTGTGCCACCACAAAAAAGACTGCTTAACTAATCATTAAAATACCACTATGAGCACCCTTTTAACTTATATTTCTGTTAACGATGGCAAAATAAAAAGGTCGTCACTTGAGGTTTTATCCCGATGTAATGAACTTGCAGATATACATAATCTTACTTCTTCGGCTCTTATTATCGATAAGGATGCCTCCAATATTTCTGAACAGCTCAAAGCATATGGCCCATCTGTAATTTATACCATTGAGAATCCGGTTTTTAAAAATCATTTAAATACACCGCTTCTCAAGGCTCTTTCATTGGCGGTTCATTCCATAAAACCGTTGGTTGTTGCTTTTGCATCCACTGAAAGTACGAAAGATATTTTAGGCGCCTTGTCTGCAAACCTTGGTGCTGCCTCCCTGTCTGATGTCTCAGAATTTGAACTCACTGAAACAGGTGTGAAAGCAAAAAGGCCAGTAATGGCATCAAAAATTGTTTCTTCTGTTGAATCAAGCGATAGATTAACGCTATTCACCGTACGCTCCGGTTCGTATGATGTATCATTGAAAACAGCCGAAACCAAAGTTGAAAACATCCCATTCAGTTTCAATGATGAGGAATTGAAAATCACGCTAAAGGAAATAATAACGGCTTCCTCTGATAAAGTAGACCTTTCTGAAGCTGAAACTGTAATTGCTGCTGGGCGCGGCGTGAAAGATGAAGAAGGCCGAAAGCTTGTTGAAGAACTTGCCTCAGTACTGAATGCAGGGATTGGAGCATCCCGTGCATTGACTGAAGCGGGGGTATATGATCCCAGCCTCCAAATCGGCCAGACAGGAAAAGTGGTTTCTCCACAACTATACATCGGTATAGGAATATCAGGTGCGATCCAGCACGTGGCCGGCATGGCAAACAGTAAAGTAATCGTTGCCATAAACAAAGACTCTGATGCACCCATATTCGATATTGCAGACTATGGCATCGTGGGAGACTTATACAAGATACTGCCGCCATTCATTGATGAATTGAAAAAAGTGAAAAGTGAAAAGTGAAAAGCTGGAGCGGTAGCGGAAGTCCCGATAAACATGTCGGGATGAAAAGCTGGAGCGGTAGCGGAAGTCCTGGCAGGAGCGTCGGGGTGAAAAGTGCACGAATGGTAGAGTTTTTCCACTCCTTGCAGAGTTGAACCAATTTAGAAAGCGGAAAATGTACCGAACGATAGCTGGAGTTTTTACAGTCCAGACAACTGGGGACGATCCACATGGAGCGAATGCGGAAATTTCGAATCCTCGTGTCTAAAGCATTGGTAATACAAATTTTTTCTAACAAAGAGAAAGAAAAAAGGATACTTTTCACTTTTTTCACTCCTCTCAAGACTCAAGACTAATATTTAACACAAAATGGACGAAAAATTTGATTGTATCATTGTTGGTGCCGGGGTTGCCGGTTTGGCAGCAGCCATGATACTGGCACGCAATAATCTGAAATTTCTCCTGATCGAAAAAGGTGAGTTTCCCGGATCTAAAAACGTATCTGGCGGAGTACTTTGGGGTAGTGATCTTGCAAAGCTTGTACCCAAATATTGGGAAGAAGATGCCGGATGGGATCGTTTTATCAACCACCGCAGGCTTACTTTCATGGACGAACAATCTGCCTTTTCCGTTGATTTTAAATCAGCCCACTTTAATGAAACTCCATACACAGGTGTTGTAGTGCTGCGATCCAAATTTGACCGCTGGCTTGCCGACAAAGTGCAGGAAGCTATTGATTCCAGCGATTATGCCATGGATTCCTTCATTGCAACGAATATCCTTGTTGAAGAGGTTTTAATGGATAATGGAAAAGCGGTTGGAATAAGAACAGGAGAGGAAAAATTTTACGCTGATTCAGTGATTATTGCAGAAGGTGTGAATAATCTGCTGACACGCCAGGTTGGTCTTCAGGATACGTATGTGCCTGCTGACCATATCCTAACCGGTGTAAAGGAAATTATTCGATTTGACCAGAAAGTACTTGAAGACCGTTTCCAGCTAAACGGAAGAAGCGGTATGAGCAACGAATTTGTTGGCTATTGTACCGACGGTATTGAGGGTGGCGGATTTCTGTACACGAATAAAGATACAATATCGATAGGGCTGGTTTTGGGGCTTAAAGATTTACGCGAAAAAGAAAAAGCTCCCTATGATATACTCAACACATTTAAACAGCATTCGGTGATATCCGATATTATACGCGGCGGTGAAGTTGTTGAATATTCAGCCCATGTGGTCTCCTCAGGTGATACCCGTTTGATGCCTGAAAAATTGTATAAAGAAGGCCTGCTAATATGCGGTGAAGCTGCCAATCTGCTGATCAACACCGGCAAAGCAATCCAGGGTATGGATTATGCGATGCGTTCCGGTATTATTGCTGCTGAGACCATCATAAAGGCAAAAGAGTCATCAGATTATAGTGAAACATCAATGAAACGTTATCAGGATGCCCTTGAAAATACCTATGTAATGAAGGATATCAATAATTTTCAGGATGCGGTGCATCTGCTCCATGACCCTGTGATGACACAAAAGTTACCGAATCTTCTATGCGATTTCGGCAGAAACTTTTTTAGCATAAAAAACGAGCCGACACCCAAATCACGTGATATGCTTCGCGGGGCGATTAAACGGCATTCATCGTACTGGGAATTGATGAAGGTGGGTTTTAAAGGGTACAGGGCGTTGTGAAAAAGTGAAAAGCTGGAGCGGATGCGACAGTCCCGACAAACATGTCGGGATGAAAAAACTGACGGCAGATGGCAGATAAAAAATTAAATATTTTTCTGTAAGCAATTTTTGATTTTTGGTTCATACTATTGATCAGAAGAATATAGTTACATAGTATGTTAAGATTAAGGCACTAAGATTTAATTGTTTATCAGAAATCAATTCTGCTTGTTTCTGAAATCTATCAGTTAACTGACGATTTTCCATTCTATGAAAATTTAGCCTCACAAATCATCATTGATGACGACACTATAGTCGTAACTGTTCTTTCAGAAGACGAAAATGAAACAAAGTATTACAAAGTTACAGCAAAACAAATACTAGGAGAGGATGCTACCCTTTCAACTTTCACTGTAGGTGGTGAGAACGTTCTTGGATTACAAGACATTGAAGTCACAAACCCAGAAACAAGTACAGGAGCGGAATTATGGGTTGAAGATTTAACCAGTTTTACTGGAATTGTTGCCACACCTACAGATGAAAATGCAACAAGAACTGTTACATTAAATGGAAACCCTGTTAATGAGGGTGATTTGGGCACACAAGCTATTGCTGAAGATGATGTCATAGTCGTTACGGTAGTCTCAG
>PWLN01000307.1 GCA_003559375.1 Balneolaceae bacterium
TTCGGGAATTTTCGATTCGATTACGTAACGCCTTCAACAGGCCTGATTTCCAGCGGTTTGGGCTCCGGCTGGGGAATATTTTTTGTTGACCTGGATATGAGTGGCTACCTTGACCTTGTAGTGGCAAACGGGTCTTTACTTCAGGCGCTTCAAAAAGAGAGAGAGAATGAAAACCAGTTTTTCCGAAATAATGGCAATGGAATGTTCAGGGATGTCAGTGAAGCTGTTGTCCATTTTCCCAATGAATCTATATCCCGCGGCATGGCTTATCTTGATGTTCAAAACAATGGTAAACCTGACCTGATTATTTCTAATATCGATGGTGCACATATGCAGTTGCTGCTAAATAAAACCGATAATGGTAATAACAGAATCAGGCTCGACCTGGAAGGAGTGATTTCAAACAGGGATGCAGTTGGCGCAAGAGTATATCTGGAAAGGGAAGACGGCCTGGTTCAAAACCAGATACTGAAGGCTGGTAATTCATACCAAAGCAGTACCAGTAAGTCGCTCTTTTTTGGGCTTGGAACTTCAGCCATAAAAGAATTAATCATTGAATGGCCGTCTGGCAACAGGGATATTATGCATGACATACCGGTTAACCACATTATTCATATCAGGGAAGGTGAAGACGAAGGCATACCGGCAGAAGTAGTCCGGATTATTCCTTTTGATAGCTGACAACCCAAACATGGTATGTTTGTTCGCACCGTTACGTTGCCCGGCATCCAATCACAGATAGGGTGTGAATCGTTATTGATTACCGAATAAACATACCATGTTTTTGGTATTGGGATCGTGGTTCGTGAAACATGGTATTTCTATTCGGTTGAGATGTTGGTGTTTTCTCGTAAATGGATTTGAGGATATGCGTGGTTCTTGGGAACTATAGAAATACCATGTTTTTGGGTGTTGGGGAATGTGATTTGTGAAACATGGTATTTCTATTCGGTTGAGATGTTGGCGTTTCTTCGTAAATGGATTTGAGGATGTGCGTGGTTCTTGGGAACTATAGAAATACCATGTTTTTGGCTGTTGGGGAATGTGGTTCGTGAAACATGGTATTTCTATTCGGGTAATATGTAGGAACCTGAGTTCGATCTTAAATTAGGCTTAATTGGTTTGCTCTGCAGAGATATATCCCTTGTCGGCATAGAGCTTGCCTTTAAGGGCGTCTATAAAAGCAGGATTCTTATGGTGATTGGTCACTTCACTGGTGGAGAGTTTGGGTTTTCTATTGGCATGATTTTCTACGATTTGTGAAGTCAGTGCGTGGTGAAAGTGGCTGCAATAGTTTACGCATCTTGGCTTGCAACAAGACTCCTCACCACCGTGCGGGCTGCCGATGTTGTCCCACCCCACAGTCCGCTCGCGGACGAGGGATGTGGTAACCCAGTGGATTTATCCCTGGGCTGTTGATGCCCCTCACCACGGAAGTGCCGGAGGCACGGTCGATCTTACCCTCTGGTTACCCTGAGAACTTTTTTGTAAGGAAATCAAATTTTTGGTTCATACATATATATTGAACATCAAAAAGATCATCTCCGTGATATGAGCTGCAGGCAGAAGCTCAGGTCAGTCAAGGCTGTCGGGAGCAGCATCGGAAGCAGTTCTGAAAATCGTCCGTACCTCCGGTACTTTTCACCTGTTGGGGCACTGCCCTTCCCAGGGATACCCCGTAGGGATCGCTATGCGGAATCCACTGGGTTACCACATCGTCCGTCCGCAAGCGGACTTGGATGGTTGTTGAGAAGGCAAGAGGATGGATAACCGAAATTACTTTATCTGAACCCATCAGCCAGGATTCCGGAGTGACGTTGTAGGCTTCGGGCCGGTTTTTTAATTTACAACCTGAATTCGATCATAAATCGAGCCAAAAAGGACTACCGTCCTGTGCAAGAGGGAACTTCATTTACTCCAAATAAGAATGTTAATAATCGAACTCAGGTTAGGAGAATCCTCGTAAATGGATTTGAGGATATGCGTTGTGCTGGGGAACGATAGAAATACCATGTTTTTCTACAAATAGATCATCACTTCACATATTTCTCAAACCAGTCAAGTACGCGGTTCATGAAATCGAGCTGGTGCGCTCGTTCCAGGAGGCCGTGTGGCTGCCTTGGATACATGATTAAACCGGTCGGTATATCAAGCATCGTGAGAAACTGATATAGCTGGATGGACTGTTCCGGATGTACCCGTTCATCAGCAAGCCCGTGCGCTACCAGCAGTGGTGTATTCGCCTGATTGAGCCATGCAACTGGTGATCGCTCCCAGTTTTGTCCGGGGTTATCAAACCAGTAAAGATCCCAGTGAACCACACTCATTTCGTGCGGTATATCTGTTGTGCCGGTAAATGAAATCCAGTTGGATAGTCCTGCAAATGTAATTCCGGCTGCAAACCGGTCGCTATACCTTGTAGCTGCCCAGGCGGAAAAGTATCCGCCGTATGATGTACCTGAGATACCCACCTTATCCGGATCAATCAAGCCGATTTCATCCAGATAATCAATGCCCAGGAGTACATCATCAAACTCCTTGCCACCCAGATCACGATGGTTGGCAGAAGCAAATGCTGTTCCCCGGCCGCCGCTTCCCCGGTAATTTGGTTTAAAAACCACATATCCCTCATTAGCCAGCACCTGTGTCGGGTATAATGACCTTGTATTCCAGCCATTCATGCTGATGCCCTCAGGCCCGCCATGAGGGAGAATAGCCAGGGGATACCGGACACCTTCCTCATAACCCACAGGTTTTACCAAAATACCTTCAATTTCTCTGCCATCGGCACCACTCCAGGTTATTGAAGTTTGTTCACCCAGCTCACGGTCTTCAAGCCATGAATTGTGATGGGTAAGCCTTTGAAGTTCGCCTCTCCGGATATCACCCACATAAACCTCTCCGGGATGCTGATAGGTATTTGCAGAAGTGGCAAAAGCACGTTTTGATGCATCCAGGCTTACACTTCTGAAAATTTCAGCTCCATTACCCGCTACTCTTGTTTTTACATTACGGTCGGTTCGAAGAGTGAAAAGTGAAGTAGATGAGCGCTCAACAGCAGTAAATATGAGGGTATAATCATCCATCCAGGAAATCCACTCAGGAGTTCCTTCCCATCCGGATGGTGTAATGTCGCGTTTTTCAGTGTCTTCAACATTCAGAATCCAAATTCGCTGGGGCAGAGGATCACTGTACACTTTTCCTGCAAGTACTGCTAATTGAGTGCCATCGGGCGACCAGCTAACCGACGTTTTTTTCCGGGGCGATGTCATGATTTCCTTTAAACCGGTTCCGTCACGGTTCAACACTGCGTATCGGGTGTACATCTGATCAATATCAGCTCCCGGTTCGTCACTGATTCTCAGGGCCAGCCTGCTGCCATCGGGCGACCATGCAAATTCCCATATATAGAGGTTTTTCGGTGTAATCATTTTCGCCTCGCCATCTTCTGCCTGGATCCAAAGCCTCATAAAACGATGATTTTCACCGTACACAATCATATCAAAGCCACGGTTAATCTGCTCCTGCCGTTCTGTAGATACCGGGTCCAGTGCCAAATAAGCTATTGAACCGTCAGAAGCCAGTGAGAAACTGCTCAGGCCATGTTCTGCACGGGTATGCATCTGAAGGTCATCGCCTACACGGTTTACAGAATAGACCTGTACATGATTGTGGAGACCGGTAATTCGGGTGGTGAAGTAGAGGCGGTTGTCTGGACCCCATTGTGGCGAACCGGCAGAGTTGGGTTTCCCGAAAATCTGAACAGGATCACCGCCCGATACCGGGATGATATATAATTCCGAATAATTCCGGCCAACCGGTTCATCATCCGTTCTTGGAACACTCAGGGTATAGGCAATCATTTCTCCATCGGGGCTCATGGATACAGCCCCCACGGTTTCAAGATTCACCACATCAACCGGATGAAGTCCCTGGGCAAAGATGTTTGATGGTAATGAAAATGTAAAACAAAGGAGAAGAAACAGAGTGATTACGGAAAAAGATATTTTTTGATTCATAGCAGGATAATGGAAGTTGTTGTTTGATCGGAAGAATGTCTATTCAGGCAAAATAAGCCCAAATAGATTTAAAAATGAAAAAATCGTTTATGTAGGTACGATTTGCCTGTTTGGGTAACAGCAGTCCACTTGTGCCAATGGGAAAAAGCCCCGCGCAAAAATTGATGTTTGGATGGGCGTCATTGTCAAATTAATCTATCCTGATTCTTGAGGAACATGTTTTGGTGCCGTTATCAAATAAATCTATAATGAATCATTTCCATTTTTTGAGAGTCAAGGAAAACAAACCCTGTTTTACTGACAGACCAAAAAGTATGGCCCGCCCCCACAGGCCATAGGCCTGAGATAACAAAGCTTGGGGCAGTTTTACAGACAAGTGCTCTGCCAAAGGTAAGATGTTCGAACCATGCAGAAAGTCGCATCAAACGAAAACCGCGCCCCAAGACAAACGATGCGCCCACATCCCGGGCAGGCTGTAAGCCTGCGATAGTCCGTTCGTTGATTCATCGAAAACTTCTGTAAGGAATCTCAACATTCCGGTTCATACTTCTATACACAAACAACCAAACCGGATCACCATCATGGGCCAGTCACTCTGCCACCTGTATGTACACCTTACATTTTCAACCAAATCACGGATCCCGTTTATCCATGATAAGATTAAAGATGAACTTCATATCTACATGGCCGGAACTTTAAAACACATTCAGTCTCCGGCACTGATCATCAACTCCATGCCCGATCACATTCACCTCTTATTCCGGTTATCCAAAAACATGGCCCTTGCCAGTGTAGTTGAACAGATCAAAAAAGGATCATCCAAGTGGATGAAAAGGAGAGTTTCTTCAATCAATGGCCAGCCCTTTTCGTGGCAGATTGGGTATGCCGCTTTTTCTGTGAGTTCTTCAAACATTTCTTCCGTGCAGAAGTATATTGCCAATCAGGAAAGCCATCATCTAACAAATGATTACCGGCAGGAGATTGAGAGGTTTATGCAGGAGTGTGATGTGATCGAGTATGACCCTGTTCACTTTTGGAGATAAATCCGGTTTGCGTAGAAAATAGTTCTTCGATCCCAGTACCGTCTATCCCAGGCCTACAGCCTGGACAGGTTTCGGACGTCCATCTTACTTGGGGCGCGGTTCGCGATTGTGGCGACTAACCGGTTAGTGCGGATTTCATACATGTGGCAAAGTATTTCCCGGAAAACTGCCCCAAGCTTCGATATTTGAGGCCTTCAGCCTCGGGGGATTATGGAATGGTAGGGATGGCGCTAAGCCAAGGGATCTCAATCCGCGCTATAGCAAAGCTCATCTTTTCCCCGCGAAGCGCTCCGAGCGTAGCGATTCCCATGAAATGAAATCCCTCCATTCCGCATACGCTCCAGTCGGGATGACAGGGGCACTTTGGATATAAGCGGCGGGCATCACATTCCCGGTTAGATTAGCCTTTCTTATGCCCGCCGTATTTATGAGATTCATACCAATTAATTGGGTTTTTGGGTGTATTTCTTAAAAAGATCTACCCAGCCAGGGTTGTGTTTTTCAATCAGCCGGATTTTCTTCTCGCGGCGCCACTTTTTGATCTGCTTTTCCCTGGTTAAGGCATCCCTTACTCATTAATAGGATATCACTTCATGGGTAAAATGATGAGCTTAGTTCATGGCCCCGCCCACACAGGCCATCGGCCTGAGATAACAAAGCTTGGGGCAGTTTTACAGACAAGTGCTCTGCCAAAGGTAAGATGTTCGAACCATGCAGAAAGTCGCATCAAACGAAAACCGCGCCCCAAGACAA
>PWLN01000334.1 GCA_003559375.1 Balneolaceae bacterium
CCAGAAATTTTGGGCATTTTAACATCAAGTAGAATCAGGTTGATAACCTTATCAGATAAAATATCGATACCCTCCTGTGCATTCTTCGCGAAATAGAGTTTATATTCATCATGTAATAGAGCTTTTAAAATTACATGAGTCATGTTGTCATCATCAACAATCAGAATACTATACTTTTTCACAAGAACATTTTATTTAATTTGATTATTTGTTTGTAGTTTGATAATGAATATTCTACAGTTACGTATCTTATTTAATGTATCAAAAACTTGTAATTTATAATAGTTTTTAAGCCATTTAAGAGTTACTGGTCACAAATTATGTTAAACGGAAAATGCCCAAAAAGTGTACAGATCTGATAGAAAATTTTTAAAAATTATCTATTTTTCAAAATCGCAAGCGTACATCTGGATATACAAACAAGTTTTCCGGTTTCATTGGTAATCCTGGTTTCCCAGACCTGAGTTTGAGATCCGATATGTATGGGCTTGGCGGTTCCTGTTACCGTTTGCCCTAATGGAACCGATCGCACGTGATTAGCATTGATTTCGATACCGACAGCGATCTGTTTTTCAATATTAACATTGAGCCATGCCCCGATGGATGAGAGTGTCTCAGCCAGTGCAACCGATGCACCTCCATGTAAAATCCCCATCGGCTGAATTGTATTTTCATTGACAGGCATTTTTGCGATCAGTTCGGTTTTTGAGATTTTTTCATAGTGCACTCCCAGAACACTGCCCATACTTTTCGCTCTCAAAGAGAGGATATATTCGAAATTTTCTCTTAACTCTTCATCAATAAACATAAACGGCCTAATACAATTTTGAAGTCAGAATAAGTGTTTCTCATTCTGTTTACCACTCTCAGAATAAAATAAGATAGTGACATGAATATGAAAACGTAGTGTCGGTGATTAATATCATATTCAAATTATCTGATAATAGCTGTGATTTTTTTTCATCAGCTATGTAAATATATTTCGTTATTAGACTTTTAATACTTTGCATTTCAATTAAAAAAGCGCTTTTTTCAGATCTATGAGGAATAATAAATTAACGTTACCGGCACTACTCGATAAAGGTCTTGAATCCTTTCCGGAGGGATTGTTTGCATCTACAAAACGGGACGGAAAATGGATTGATACCGACATATCAACTTTCATAGAGAAAGTTCGCCATTTTGCAATGGGATTATATGAACTTGGTGTTCGTCCGGGAGATAAAGTTGCAATCCATTCTGAGAACTCAACGGAATGGGTAATATGTGATCTTGCTACACTATCTATAGGTGTTGCCAATGTTCCGATATACACTACACAACCCGGAGACCAGATTAAGTATATTCTCGAAAATTCCGATTCGGTTGTGCATATTGTTTCAAATGACGAGTTATTTGCAGATACAAAGCCTCATATAAAAAATGTAAAGAACGTAAAGGCTGTGATTTCCATCCAGAAATCGAGGCATCAAAAACTCAGGTTTTTTGATGATATCATCGAATCCGGAAAGCAATACCATATCAATAACCCCGATTTATTTGACCAGTTGAAGGATCGTGTGCAACCGGATGATCTTGCAACACTGATTTACACATCAGGAACAACCGGCTTGCCCAAAGGGGTAATGCTTACCCATCACAATATTGCATCAAATGTAGATGCATCACTCGAAAGGCTGCCTTTTAAAGAAGAAGCATTCCGGGGCCAGCCCGTGTTATCCTATCTGCCGCTTTCACATGTTTTTGAAAGAATGGTTGAGTATATGTATATCGTAATGGGCTGCAGGCTGCATTACATCGAAATCATTGATGAAATCAGAGATGATTTTTTACATGTAAAACCATTCTTTATGGCAACCGTGCCCCGATTGCTTGAAAAGATCCATACCGGAGTCAAAGTAAAAGGGCAGGAACTCTCGGGGATTAAAAAGAACCTGTATTACTGGGCAATTTATCTTACTGATCATTATGATCCTGAAAATCCTCCCAAAGGGATGGCAGCTTTAAAACATAAAATTGCAGACAGGCTTATATACAGCAAAATTCGTGAACTTTTTGGTGGCAACCTTCATGGGATGGTAAGCGGCGGAGCGGCACTCTCACCCGATATTTTTAAATTCATTAACGCTATTGGAATTTTTTGTGGTCAGGGTTACGGGCTCACTGAAACATCGCCGGTAATCACCGTTCAGACCAGAGACAGTATGCGGATTGGCAGTTCTGGTAAAGTGATAAAGGATGCAGAAGTGATGATTGCCGATGATGGCGAGATATTTGCGCGCGGACCCAACATTATGAAGGGGTATTATAAAAACGAAGAACTGACCCGTGAAGTGATTACAGATGAGGGCTGGTTTAAGACCGGCGACATTGGCAGGATTGATGAAGACGGTAACTTGTACATTACCGACCGTAAAAAGTCGATGTTTAAGTTATCAACCGGCAAATATGTATCACCCCAAAATGTTGAAAATCAAATTTCCGGTTCCGGGTTTATTGAACAGGTTGTGGTTATCGGCTATCAGCGGAAATTCTGCTCAGCACTTATTGTTCCGGCCTATGCGAATATTAGTAAACGCCTGAAGCGTGAAAACTATGAACCATCAAAACCATACTCTAAGGATAACAAAATAAGGGAATTGATTCAGCAAGAGGTTGATAAGGCAAATAAAGTTCTTTCGCCATGGGAAACCGTTAAAAAATTTGTACTCCTTGAAGAGCCACTCACGATTGAAAACGGCGAACTCACACCAACCATGAAAGTAAAGCGATCAGTAGTACTGAAGAAGTTTAAGGGCGAAATTGACGGGATGTACGGGGATGATTAGGACGATAGACAATGGACAATGGACTATGGACGAATTCGATGGCGCAAGCGTCTCGCTTGTGCCTGTGGGGTTGTGTTATTTGGACATGTACCTTCGGGGCTTGTGACTGTGGATTTTGTATCATTTGTACTTGATGGCGCAATCGTCCCGATTGTGCCCCCATCAAGACCCCAATTCTAAGGTGCAAGCGTCTCATTTACCTGTATGAACCAAATCTGAAAAATATCTTACAGTTTTTTTTAAAAAATTACCACAAACTCTTGCAACAACACAGGCCATGAACCATCTTTTGTCCATTGTCCATTGTCCATTGTCCATTGTCTATTGTCTATTGTCTATAATTCATTATCAATAAACCATAAAACCTCATGACTCAAGACTCAAGACTCAAGATTAATCCAATCCAATCCGTCATCATTCTCGGTTCCGGAGTTATGGGCAGCCAGATTGCGGCTCATTGTGTGAATGCCGGGCTTAAGGTAAGCTTGCTTGACCTCAAATCGGATGACCCGGATCGTCCCAATAAACTGGCAGAAGAGAGTATTAAAAAGCTTATAAAAATGAAACCGGCACCGTTGGCTCTTCCGGATTGGGCTGAACGGATAACTCCCGGCAACTTTGAAGATCATCTGAATTGGATTGAAGGCACTGATTGGGTTTGCGAAGTGATAGTGGAACGTATGGACATTAAAAAGCAGATGATGGCCAGGATTGAAAAAGTCCGCAGGCCGGGCACAATCGTAAGCTCAAACACATCAGGCTTACCGATCTCCAGGATCATTGAAGACGTTTCAGATGAATTTAAAGCCCATTTTCTGGGAACGCACTTTTTTAATCCACCGCGCTACATGAGGCTGCTGGAAATTATCCCGACCCGGAATACAGACAGTGCAATCACAGAATATATGACACGCTTTTGTGAGAAAATTCTTGGAAAAGGCGTGGTACAGTGTAACGATACCCCGAACTTTATTGCCAACCGGATCGGAGTATTTTCTATGGCAACGATGATGCCGTGGTTTTTTGATGGAAAACTGAAGGCCGAAGAGATCGATTACCTGACCGGGACTCTAACCGGCTACTCCAAAGCGGCAACTTTTCGCACCGCTGATATTGCCGGGCTTGATGTACTTAACCATGTAGCGGAAAATCTCTATCCCGCAATACCCGATGATGATAGACGAGACGTATTTAAATTGCCCGAACCGTTCAGGAAAATGGTGAAGAAAGGAGCTCATGGGAATAAGACAGGTAGCGGATTTTATAAGAAGGTAAGAGGCGAAAAAGGGAACGAATTTCTTGTGGTAAATCCCAATACACTGGAATATGAACCGCAAACAGAGGTTTCATTTGAATCGGCAGCTTATGCATCTAAAACCTTCAAAACATCCGGCGAGCGGTTGAAATACCTGTTGAATCAAGACGATAAAGCCGGAAGGTTTTTATGGGAGATCCATTGCGATTTGCTGCTCTATGCCGCAAACCGAATTCCGGAAATCACCGGATCGGTTGAGTCCGTCGACCGTGCCATGCAGTGGGGTTTTAATTGGGAACTCGGGCCATTTCAGCGTTGGGATGCGATAGGTGTTGAGGAATCGGTTAAAAGAATGGAAAGCGAAGGGCGAAAGGTCCCGGAATCGGTGAAGAATATGTTAAAAAGCGGACGAAAGTCATTTTATGGTGATGACGGTACCGTTTATAACCTTGTCTCCGGGGCAGCAGATACATTCACAGCGCCAGCCAGGGATGCAATTACGGTTTCTTCACTTAAACGCAATGGCATGGAGGTTTGGGGAAATCAGAGTGCAGGCCTTTATGACATGGGAGATGGCGTAGCCCTGTTTGAGTTTCGCACCAAACAACAGACACTTGGGTTCGAATTGGTGCAGTCGGTTGATAAAGCCTCGGAGTTGGTGAAGCAACAGTTTGACGCGATGGTGATTGGCCACGATCATGACAATTTCAGTTATGGAGCAAATCTGGCTGAGGCTGTATCTGTGCTTCAAAATGGGGATTTTGACATAATGAGGGAAGCAGTTGAACATTTTCAGCAGGTGGCGGTAGGCCTGCGGTATTTACCGTTCCCGGTGATTGGTGCGATATCGGGCCGGTGTTTTGGAGGTGGGGTGGAGTTTATGTTGCATTGCGACAAAGTGGTGGCCCATCACGAACTGTACTGCGGGCTGGTGGAACTGGGCGTGGGACTCATTCCAGCCGGAGGCGGTACAAAGGAGATGCTTATGCGTGTGATGCAAAAGGTGAATCAGAATGAAAATGCAGATCCACTGCCATACCTGAAAGACGCCTTCAAAACGATCGGGATGGCAAAAGTTTCCGACAGTGCATACCATGCTAAAGAGCTTGGTTACCTGCGTGATACCGACATAATCGTGATGAACCGTGACCTGCTGCTCGCTACAGCAAAGCAGCAAGCCCGTACCATGGCAGATGCAGGCTACATGCCGCCGGTTGAACCAAAAATCAAGTTGTTGGGTCAGACCGGAAAGAGTGCTCTTGAGGTATTAATTTTTAACCTGACTGAAGCAGGCTGGGCATCACCCTATGATAAAATCCTGGCAGAAAAAGTAGCCGGAATCTTGACCGGCGGCGACCTCAGTGAATCTCAGGAAGTACCCGAATCCTACATCCTGAAACTCGAACGGGAAGCCATTCTGGATTGCTTTAATGACCAGAGAACGCATAAACGAATTGAGCATATGCTGAAGACAGGCAAATCATTTAGAAACTAGTCAGAATAAAGACAATAGACAATGGACAATAGACAATGGACGATAAACTTCGATGGCGCAAGCGTCTCGCTTGTGCCTGCGGTGCTTGTACCCATGGGGTTTGTGTTCTTTGGATTTATAGCCCATTAAAGCCAAATTACGCACAGTTAGATCAGGCCTGGAAAACAGCTCCGGATGGAGCGTTATATACTGCCCTGCCGGGGC
>PWLN01000328.1 GCA_003559375.1 Balneolaceae bacterium
GCAAAATATTATGGTGCTGCGCATACCAATGGAGATGCTGTGATCTGGTTCGAAGAAGCAAATATTGCTCACATGGGAGATCTGATCTTCAACCGGCGATATCCGTTTATCGACAGAAACAGTGGTGCCCGGATTTCCGGCTGGATCGACCTGCTCGAAACCGTTTATTCTGAGGCCGATTCCAATACTCTTTTCATATTCGGGCATGGCAATCCCGAATTTGGCGTAACAGGCAGCCGTGAAGATCTGCTTGTAATGCGAGATTTCCTGTCCCATCTGCTCGCTCATACTAAGAATGAGATCGAGTCGGGCAAAAGCAGGGAAGAAATTGCCTCGATTCAGCATTTTGAAGAATTTCCCGACTTCGAAAGCCCAAGCGACTTTTTGTCTTTACCCCGGAATATCGATGTAGCATGGCGTGAAATCACAAACACAGACTAACCAGCTTTCCCAAAACCACGAACAACAAAGATGCCTCTATTGCGGGCAATTCGCTCAAATTGTATGGGTGCACGGCCACGGACAATGTACATCCTGCGGAATCAATGTGGATGAGTGCTGCCGGGGGGAGAGTTTATGCTCGAACAGTGATCCACGTGTGAAAAACTAAAATCTGAGATTAAGCTGTAATCCGGCCACATTTCCGCCAACCCATGGATCTAAACTCATGTGTGCCTGATCCCTGAAACGATCAGAATCCGGACTATTCCTTATTCTTTGTCCCCTCAAGTCACCATTTCTGTCAAAACGCCTCCAGTATGAAGCGTTGGCAATAGCTGTACCAACAGCAGCTCCAACAATTGTATCGGATGCAAAATGGCGACCATCATGAACACGGGATGCAGAAATATATGTGGCAAATGACATGATACCGGCTTGAGTTACAATTCCGAAGATTTTTGATCGCCTTGTGGCATCTCGTCCCCAAACATATCTGCCGCCTATTGCCAGCGAAGTGTACCCGAAAATGCTGAATGAATTGGAACTATGTCCTGAAAAAAAGCTTTTTCTCCCATCCTCAAGAAGATCGCGTGCTTTATCCGGATCATCGTCAAGAGGCATGTCCCTAAAATCATCACAATACAGATTAAATTCGGGATCTGTTAACTCATGACAATGAAAACGTAGTGCACGTTCCCTGAAATCGGGACGCAGCCGGGCAAACACCGGTTTCAAAAGTTCGGTGATAGCTGCATTCAGGGCTACCGCTTCGGCATAACCTACAAATGTTTGATGAATTTGTTGATGAGAACCTCTGCCGTTACGATGCTCACGCCATTCCATTCCTAAAAGAAATGCACCGCTCACTGCAATGGCCCGATGAATCCAGTATTCGGGAACGGATTCCTCCACATCCTGTTCAAGGTAAGGGCGGTTTAATTTATCCGATTCAAATAGTTCGAGCAGATTATCCGGGTTATAAGTTGGACCAATCATCGATTTGCTTTGTGGAACCAGATCCTTTCCGATAGCATAACCTGCAATGCCACCTGTTACAAGTGCATAATCAATCAGATATCGGGGTGTCCACCATCGATTTGATTCATACTGAATGTTTGCATCGAATTCAAAAGACGGTTGGGTTCGTTCTGTATACAGATTGGAATTCGTGATCTCAAAATCCTGGTAAAACATGCCTTGTATTGTTAGCAATGGAAGAACTATTGCAAACCATATCTTCATGAATACCATAGGAAAACGATCAATTTTAGGTTGAATGGTAATATGTAAGTTATAAGAACTTATCACTTTTTCAAGTTTGCCATTTGAGAAACAAGTGAAGTACATTTTCAACTATGTTTTAAAATATGAAGTGTCGAAAATGCGCACAAAACTGCAAAAGATGAGACTGCTCGCCGTGGACCGAACTGTTAAACCTGACATGACACAATCGGATTTATAATAAATCACTCGGTGTAAACCATGTGATACCAGCTCCAGCCAGATAAATGATCATGAGCCGGACGATTCCGGGTATTCCATTTCATATTATCGTCAAGCCATTCCAAAATTTCAGTTTGATCATTCATCTTTGTATCCTGTATTCCATATACAAGATGCAACTGATTTTTAGTATCCTCATACGCCAAAAGAGGATTTCGGATAGTTGTTTGATCGGTTAGTATCTCAGGTATACTCCATTTCTGTCCATTCCACGAGGTGTGAACCAGGATGTTTCTGTTATCCTCTCTAAATGCCTGATAAATTAGATGCAGGTTTCCGTCAGTAGTTGATACAATATTATAATTTTGAATGGTGACAACGTCATCCGGTTTGTCTTTCATTAACTTGATTTCAGTCCAGTTAAGACCATCCTTCGATCGGGTGTAAATCAGGTTGTCGGGTTGATTATCTCCGGTTGTGTCCTGCCTCCAGATTAAGTGCAAATATCCCGATGGATCTCTGATAAGCTTCGGGCTGGCTGTAACTGTATGCTCCCACTCATTTCGGCCAATTTGTAAGGGTTCAGTCCATGTAGTTCCACGATCGTTAGAAATTTTTAGAAAAATACCCCGCCAGTCACTATCAATATTGTCTTTAATCCACTCAAATCCCGGGGCGTTGAAAGCAACCATGATGCTGTCTGAATTCAATTGAACAAGAGATGCTTCTCCGCCACCGCCTGTGACAATCGGGCCTTTGATCTGCCACAAGTCGTTTTCCTTTACAGCTAAGTATAGCGATGGGATTCCGTGATTTGCGTCATTCTGACCTGCATAAACCGTAAAATAAAGGGTATTCTCTTCCTTATCAGCAATTGGTTCCGACAGTATTGGAATGAATTGATTTCCTTCAAATACGATATATTTATCAGCCTGTTTACTGTTTTTAAAGTATGTGTACCATATCTCAGATAATGATTCTTTATCGTAAGGATAATCTTCATGATAAGGTAAACCTGCAGGTCTATCCCACCAGACTATATGAAGAATATCATCGGCTTCCCTTTCTTCAGCAAATATTTTGGAACCGCCTGCGATGCCAGTTGTTTCATAAATGAGAAAAGGTCTGCGCCAGGTGTTTTTTACAAATGTGATCAACCAAACTTCAGATGCTTCCGGTTCATCAAAAATATAATTATGATAGATCAAATAGATGCCATTTTTCCCGGCCGCAATATCATTCACAACAGATACTCTGTTTTCTGCATTAACAGGTATCTGAACCGGTTCTGACCAGCCGTTTGCTATTGAGGAAATGTCTGCAGGGGTACTTAATTTATTTACATCTTGTTTATGATGATAAAGCGAATCACTTTCTGTACAGAATACAATCAGTAAGATTAAAAGAAATCGGGTTGACCAGATCATTATTTACAGTTTATTTGAATCTGTTATCTTAATTCTGCACAGAGCCTCTGTGAATTTTAAACATTTACAAACAATCAGTCCATTAGGAAATTGTTATGAATTTTTCAGCACTCTTCATTACTATTATTTTCACACTATTAATCACTTCATCACTTTTTGCCCAGGATCGTCAGCGTATCCGGGATCTTGGTATTCACCCCGGTATTCTTCCCACCGGCGACTGGAATGCTATTACAGATGTTACAGGAGTGAAAGTGGGCCATAAAACAATCATCGATGGCGATGACATTCGCACCGGAATAACAGCCATACTGCCACATTCCGGTAATTTATTCCGCGAACGGGTTCCGACAGCTGTTTATACGGGAAATGGTTTTGGCAAGGCTCTTGGTTTTACACAAGTTCAGGAACTCGGCGAACTCGAAACCCCGATAGCACTTACCAACACACTGAGTATATTCAATGTTGCCCATGGAGTGGCCGATTATGTGCTGAATCAGCCCGGTAATGAAAATGTTCGCTCAGTGAACCCTGTAGTTGGGGAAACAAATGACGGTTTTCTGAATGATATACGCCAGCGGGTGATAACTGTAAAAGATGTATATGATGCCATTGAGGCAGCACAAACCGGGCCGGTAGCAGAAGGCAATGTGGGTGCCGGAACCGGTACAACTTCGTTTGGGTTTAAGGCCGGAATAGGTACTTCATCACGGGTAATCCCGGAAGAACACGGAGGGTATACAGTTGGGGTGTTGGTGCAGTCGAATTTCGGGGGAATTCTTACCGTAAATGGTGCCCCCGTTGGCAAAGAGCTTGGAAACCACTATTTAGCTTCAGCATTAGGCCGGCCAGGCACAACTGCTGAGGCACCTGAAGATACTGCAAACCATGATGCGGATGGTTCTATCATGATTGTGGTGGCCACCGATGCACCGGTCACATAAAGAAATCTGGAACGTCTCGCTAAACGGGCATTACTCGGAATTGCAAGGGTGGGCGGTTTTGCATCGAACGGCAGCGGTGATTATGTGATCACGTTTTCCACTCATCCGGATGTGCGCATTAACACGGGTACTGACGGGTTGACACAGGACTTTACCGAACTCAAAAATGAAGCAATGACGCCTCTTTTTCTGGCTGCTGTTGAAGCCACTGAAGAGGCGATCCTCAACTCATTATTCATGGCCGAAACTATGGAGGGCACTCGTGGTCGAATGATGCCCTCATTGCCGGTTGAAGAAGTCCTGAATATTCTCAAGAAATATGGGGCTCTAACTCCAGCAGATGAGTGATACCCGGAAAACGGAGTAACCCGTTAACATCATCACTGTTATCTGAAACAGAGAGTTTGTATCATCAAGACATACCTGACATCAACTATGACAAAACTAACCATTTTAACCGCGTTTGGCGGGGCATCACCTGAACATGAGGTTTCAGTAATTACCGCACACCAGGCGATGGCAGCACTGAAGGAGAACCCACGTTATCATATCAAGCCGCTTTACATTACCAAATCGGGCAGGTGGCTTACCGGAGAGAAGCTGCTTGACCTCAAAGAGTTTGAAGACCTGAAAAAACTTGAACAGCATTGTATCCCATGCTCTTTTGCTCAGAATGAATATGGGCAAACCGTACTATCCGAAGGGAAAAAAGGATTATTTTCGAAACCGGCTGAAACCCCGATCAGTGTGGTATTGACTGCTTTTCACGGCTCTAAAGGTGAAAATGGTGCATTTCAGGGTGTTTGTGAAATGTATAACCTGCCTTATACCGGAAGCGGAGTTATGGCCTCCTCCATCGGGATGGACAAAGTGGCCGCCAAAGCTTTGTGCAAAAACCATGGGGTTCCTGTAGTGGATGGAATTGATTTTTTCGAAAATGAATGGGTGGAAGAAGGTGACCGGATCAGAAAAGAAATTGAAGTGACCGGATACCCGGTTATCGTAAAACCGGTTCATCTTGGCAGCAGTATCGGTGTCGAAATTGTTAAATCTGAAGATGAGTTGATCCGGGCGGTAGAAACAGCTTTCCGGTATGATGAACACATCCTCGTCGAAAAAGTGATTTCACCTCTTATGGAAATCAACTGTTCGGTGATGGGAACTTCGCTGCAGCCAAAGGTGAGCGTATGTGAACGGCCGTTAGGAAAAGAAGAGCTTCTCTCATTCAGTGATAAGTATATGGCCGATGATGGAGCTAAAGGAATGGCATCGGCCGACCGTATTATTCCAGCCGATATTCCTGAAGATCTTTCTTCTGCAATACAGGAAACATCAAAAAAAATATTCCGCATTCTTTCATGCAGCGGACTTGCGAGGCTCGATTTCCTGGTAAACAGTGAAACAAGTGAATTCTATTTTAATGAAATCAACACCATTCCAGGCTCTTTTTCGTTTTATTTGTGGAATAAGTCCGGTTTATCGTTTACAAAACTCCTGACTGATCTCAGTGAGCTGGCC
>PWLN01000134.1 GCA_003559375.1 Balneolaceae bacterium
GATGACTTTTCCTGAAGAAATTCAGGAAAGAGACAGAAGGCTTTATCAAACCATACGAACACCTTACTATTCAAGTCCCCGTGAGGGTGACGAAAGGCTCCAGCAACCTGACTGGGCTTACACATATACCGGCTACCAGCCATCAAAATGGAGCGAGCCAGACAAAGGTTTGGGTGAAGGAACAGTGAATACCAATACGGTTCAAATATTCCGTTATGCAGAAGTTTTATTGAATTATGCAGAAGCGAAAGCTGAACTGGGAACGCTCACGGTAAGTGATTGGGCAAATACAATTGGTGTATTAAGGGCAAGGGCAGGAATTACAGGTGGCCTGGATACTCTTCCCACTGTTGCAGATCCTTATTTACAGTCGGTCTATTTTCCAAATATTACCGATCCTGTAATTTTAGAAGTAAGACGTGAGCGTGGTATTGAATTGGCGATGGAAGGTCATCGTTATTACGACCTCGTGCGTTGGAAAAGAGGAGAACTTATGGAAGGTGTATGGAGAGGTATTTATGTGCCTGCTGCCAATCAATATTATGACCTGAATAATGATGGCAATCCAAACATCTATTTCTATACCGTTGATCCGGGCTCAAGACAGGATGGTGTATTCTATCTAAATGTTGGCTCAGATTACAGGTTATCGAATGGTGAATCAGGAGAATTAATCTGGAGATCAGAAGTTGCAAAAAGCTGGCAGGAAAGGAACTACCTGTATCCGGTTCCGGAATCGGATCTGCTTACGAACCCCAATCTCGGTCAAAATCCCGGCTGGTAGATAAAGGATACAGCTGATAAATATTAATAAGTAAAATTAAACTATACTCTTAATCGGGATGACCCGGAAAACCTCTTCCGGGTTTTTTACCCGATAAATTGGAAAATTCAATATCACATTGAACCGATCCGTAGCTGGAAAACTGCTTTCCCGGCAGTTATATACAATCCCGGGTGAGGAATTACCCGGGATTTTTTTCATGACTTCCGTATTGGGACACCTTGTTAATAGTTAAATAATTCAGCAAGCTCCTGCTGCTCCTCATTCAAGCTCACCTTGTCCCAACTGATGGCAGCCCCATTGATGAGCGCGGCGAACCAACTGATTGATCTGCTGCGGTTCAGCTGAGCTACCCATGGCCTATACCACAATCGGAGATTAATGTAAATGAAAACATTAGAGAAAATCCGGGCTATAAATCTAATCATTATATATAACCGGACAGTAATTAAAATAAATCACAATCCTTATGGGTGATTTTTTTAGCTTCATGATGAACTTTTTAAAAGCATTAATTAAAACAAATTATACATATGAGTATTAAAAAACAGGAATGTTCCAATGGCATCTCAAGAAGGGACTTTTGTAAAAATACTTCATTTGCAGTAGGAGGTGGTATGTTGCTTAATTCATTTGCAATGTTAGGATATGGGGCGGATAATAATCCTTCTATTAGAAAGGAAATGCTAAAAATAAGTGGCAGATATCCGCATTTAACAATGTTCAATCATGGTAATGAATGTGGTATTGGGGCTGTAGTACCCTGGGCAGATCGTTTGTGGACAATTACTTATAGTCCCCATGATCCTATGGGAAATGATCATGATGGCCTCTATGAAATTACTCCCGGATTAGACATTATAAAACGTAAGGAGTCCATAGGGGGCACTCCGGCAGCCAGAATGATTCACAGAGAATCCGGGCAGTTGTTTATTGGTCCATATGCGATTGATAAGAATCGAAATGTTCGGCCAATACCCTATGAACGAATGCCGGGCCGTCATACGGCGATTGCAAGACATTTAACGGATCCTTCAAATAAGATCTATTATTTCACCATGGAAGAAGGAATGTATGAATTAAATGTGCACACACTTGAAGTGAACACATTATATCTGGATTCCAACATGACGCCAGGCGGAAATCATGGTGGACCGAGATTACCAGGATATCACGGAAAGGGGGGATATTCCAGTCAGGGATTGGTTGTTTATGCCAATAATGGAAGAATTGGAACCGGTGGAGTTGATGGAGATGGACTGATTGATTTCAGAATTAAAGGTGGATGTTTGGCATCATGGGATGGCCAATGGGGTGGAAAATTATCACCAAAAGGCTGGCAGGTAATTAATGATAATCAGTTTACAGAAGTAACAGGTCCTGGGGGTATCCATGGTAATGATAAGAAAGAAGATCCTTTATGGAGTATGGGTTGGGATCATCGATCCCTACTTTTGAAACTTTTAGATGATGGAGAATGGCATACGTACAGGCTGCCCAAAGCCGATTACAGTTATGAGGGGCTTCACGGCTGGCATGTTGAATGGCCAAGAATTCGGCAGATTGGGCCTAACGGTGAATATCTGATGAATCACCACGGAATGTGGTTCGACTTTCCGGGGGTTTTTTCAAAAGATTATCATCCTGCGCCAAAACCTATTGCCAGCCATTTAAAAATAACTGGTGATTTTGCACGCTGGAATAATCAGATTATTTTCGGATGTGATGACAATGCTTTAAGCCGGTTTGGCCCCCGGGTAGCACTAACGGATCAATCGCAATCGAATTTATGGTTTGCATCATGGGATCAGTTAAAAGATAACGGGCAACCTTATGGATGGGGAGGGCCTTGGGTACATGATGATGTTTCGAAAAATGAGGCATCCGAACCATTTTCTTTTTCAGGTTATACAAACCGACAACTACATCTGAGTAATATCAACAACCATCCGATTATTTTTAGCGTAGAAATTGACAAAGATGGGCGTGGAAGTTGGGAACTCCTTACAGATATTTTGGTTTCCGCACATGGTTATGTGCACCACAAATTTTCGGATGAACTCAAAGCAGAGTGGGTTCGGTTAAGGCCAGATAGTGACGGAAAATATATAACCGCATATTTTCATTTTGGCAAAGGAGGGGGTGTAAGAGAAGATAAGTTGATGTTTAACTCTTTGGCTCCGGCCAACCCACGATCACCCCGAAGTGTTGGACTTCTCTACCCACGGGGTGAAGATAGAGGGACTTTACAGTTTGCAGCATGGACAGTCGATCATAATGACAATGCATCGGAAGCTGGATATTATGAGATGGATAAGGATTTAAAATTGCTAAAAGTAAAAAATCCTGATCTGCATCGGGAGGTTATTCAAAAAGCAAAAATAGAAACAGATGAATTCCATGTGGACGAAGCATCAGTAATTATGTACGATCACTGGGGTAACAGATTTCGCTTACCCAAGGGAGACCCATCTTTTGACAATCCCACAGATTTCGGTATACCTCGAACCCGCAGAGAACTTGCTACTGAAAGAGATATTTTTAATGTGCATGGAACAATCTACTGTCTGCCTCGTGAGAATTCTGGTGATGTAGCAAATATTAAACCTGTTGCAACGCATAACAAACGTTTTACTGATTTCTGTCCCTGGCGCGGATTGGTGGCAATAGCAGGTTGTAAGGCTGATTTACAGGAAGATAGTGAGCATTTCCGCCTTAGTGATGATGGGAAAGTAGGATTGTGGCTTGGAGATTATGATGATCTGTGGAAGCTTGGTAAACCAAGAGGTATTGGTGGGCCATGGAAAAATTCAGATGTACAGGCATACATCGCCTCAGATCCATATCTGATGACAGGATATGACATGAAAAAATTGGAGCTGACTCATAACAGCAACGAGCCGGTAGAATTCACAATTGAGGTGAATGTAATCAAGAATCTTATTGCCGTGAGTGATAAGTTCGGTATCTGGAACCGCTATAAAAGTATTACTGTACAGCCCGGTGAAAGGAAAGAATTTAGGTTTCCGGATGGATTTAGTGCACACTGGGTTCGGTTGGTTACAGATGAAGATTGCAACGCCACGGCTATTTTTACATACTCTTGATGTTAGATTTAATGGCAATCCGCTGCTGTTCTTCTTCGCTGCGGTGATACTTGCTTTTGCTAATCAACATGCACAAAAAGATGATAGTTATTCTAATTTTTACGATTTAGTTGTTTTTGGCGGTACCCCGGCAGGCAACGAACCGATCTGCCCGGTAATTTTTATGGGAAATAGTATCCGGGCCGGCGAGTCTTATGATAGAGTATATGTTTTGGATATTGCATACACTGAATCGGTATTTCTGAATTTACCATTTCCAAGTGGGAATATTGGAAATCCACTTAACCATCTTTTTATCAGTAGGTTACGTTGTATTAATCCATTACAAATATTGTGAGATACACTATCAGAATTTATTTCTCCTTTGCTTATTAAAAATTTTTAGTTATCTAATGTATAGGCTTTCAAGGCTTTACAGTAATGCTTCAATTTAATTATTCCAGATTACATTTAGCCTTTTGAAGACTTTCACTTAATCAGAGTTTACCAGAATCAAGTATTGAAGTTCTGATTGAATGCATATATTCATTGAACCCACTTCGGCTCAGGCTTAATGTTGGATAAATAATCATGAAATCGGCAGATACCTGTGAAGTCTGGAACCGTTTTGTATCGGGCGACCATACCGCTTACAGGAACCTTTTTACATCATACTATCGCGGCCTTTATGGTTACGGGATGAAATTGTGTTCCGATTCCGTCCTGGTTGAAGACAGCATTCAGAACTTATTTATTACGGTGTGGGAAAGGCGGGATGAATTACATCATATCGAATCGCCAAAGGTATACCTGTACGTTTCCCTTCGGCGCAATCTGCTGAAAGCAAAAAAGAAATATGACAAAGAGAGAAGTAACAACGAGGAAATCCGGGATGGTTTTAGCATTATTTTTGGTGCAGAGGAAATCATGATCAGGGATGAAGAGAAACTACAGCAAAAAGCTGAACTGCAACATGCATTGAATCAGCTATCCAACCAGCAAAAAGAAGTATTATATCTCCACTACTACAACGGGATGAGCTACGGGGAGATCGAAGAAATCTTATCCATCAACCGCCAGTCTGTCCGCAATCACATGTACCGGGCCATTCAGACCCTTCGCACTGTACTGGATCTCGATATCATGAGGCTGGTGATTTCGCTTATGATCGGGATTTTGTTATTTACTGCTTAAGATCATTTCAGCCAGCTAACTATTTTTCTCAAAAAATTTGACTCCGGGCAAGCCTTTAAAATCTGTATCCTGAGTCCAAAGGGTAGCTGAATATTTCTGAGATATTGATAAAATCATTGCATCAGCCATAGGGATTTTGTGTTCAGTGCTGAGTAGAGCGGCGTTTAATGCAATTTCTTGATCAATATCTATCACTTTCCCCTGTTGCATTATGGAAACACCCAAAAGTGCATCAGATTCTGAGGTTTCTCGTAATAAAACCTTGAATACTTCATACAGACATATTACCGGAACGAGTAATTCCCCTGTATTGGTGATCGCACTTTTGAATATTCCGGCATTTTCCTCCTCTGCAAACCACGCAAGCCAGGCAGACGTATCTACAACGTTCATATTCGATCCATTTCCCGTTTAAAGGTTGTATTTATCCCTTTAAATAGACCCCGGCTCTCTTCCATTTTTAAAACAGGGATAAACTCAATTCTATTCCGGTAAGGGAACACCTGCATTTTTTGTCCGGGTTTTATGCCAAGTTTTTTCCTGATTTTTGATGGAATAACCACCTGATATTTTGACGAAAGTGTTACAGTTTCCATATGTTTTACGATTTTCGTATCGATATAATTTATGTAAAGCATCCTTTATCATCAAGCAAACAGTAGCAAATAAAATTTATTTTAAA
>PWLN01000184.1 GCA_003559375.1 Balneolaceae bacterium
ATTAATGACAGTAAAACGTATACGCCATCTTCCTGTTTTGGATAAAAACGAGATTGCAGGAATCATTTCAATCGGCGATGTTGTAAAAGCGGTAATCGATGACCAACAGTTTGAAATCGACTCTCTCAGAAACTATATCGCAGGTGGGTATCCGGGTTAGATATATTGGAAAACCTTTGGTTTTACAATGGCAGATTATCATGTTTTTTCCTGGGCACTCGCTCTGCCTTATTTTCACAAATTTCAAATGCATGGATCAGTTTTTCACGTGTTTCGGATGGAAATATCACATCATCGATAAAACCTCTCGCAGCAGCTTTATAAGGGTGTGCAAATTCTTCATTATACTTTTGTTCAAGCTCTCTCTGTTTTTCAGCAGGGTTTTTCGCATCAGCTATTTCTTTTCTGAAGATGATCTCAACAGCACCTTTGGTGCCCATTACAGCAATTTCTGCAGTTGGCCAGGCCACATTGTAGTCTGCACGGATATGCTTTGAGTTCATCACATCATATGCACCGCCATAAGCTTTTCTTGTAATCACGGTCATTTTAGGCACAGTGGCTTCACAAAATGCATATAAAAGTTTGGCACCATGTTTAATAATACCTCCCCATTCCTGATCGGTGCCCGGTAAAAAACCCGGTACATCTTCGAAAACCACAAGCGGTATATTGAATGCATCACAAAATCGCACGAATCGTGCTCCTTTTAGTGAAGCCTTGATATCAAGCACTCCTGCAAGTGCTAAAGGCTGATTCGCAACAATGCCTACGGTTCGGCCGGCAAGCCTTGAAAAACCGACAACAATATTATCGGCATATTGCCGGTGAACCTCGTAAAACGAATCCTCATCCATCACACCTTCTATAACATCTTTAATGTCATATGGTTTATTCGAGTTTAGGGGTACAAGTTCATCCAATGCAGCTGCTTTCTTTAAAGCAGGATCTTTAGCAGGCTGCATAGGTACCCGTTCTTCACAATTTTGTGGAATGTATGTAATGAGTTTCCTGATTTGAAGCAGGCAGTCTGCATCATTTTCAGTTGTAAAATGTGCAACACCTGATTTAATACCGTGTGCATCGGCACCGCCAAGTTCTTCAAAAGTTACATCTTCATGTGTAACGGTTTTTACCACATTTGGCCCGGTTACAAACATATAGCTGGTACCTTTTACCATGTAGATAAAATCAGTAAGCGCCGGACTATAAACAGCTCCACCAGCACAAGGGCCCATAATTGCGGAAATTTGCGGCACTACACCGGATGCCATTGAGTTTCGCCAGAAAACTTCCGCATAACCGCCCAATGAACTCACCCCTTCCTGGATTCGCGCCCCGCCGGAATCATTCAAACCAACTACTGGTACACCATTCCTTAGCGCGAGGTCTAATATTTTGCAAATTTTTTCAGCGTGGGTTTCTGAAAGTGACCCCCCGAAAACTGTAAAATCCTGACTGAAAACATAAACCGGCCGGCCTTCGATTTTGGCAAATCCGGTTATTACGCCATCCCCCAATATTTTCTGTTTATCCAGTCCAAATGCTGTGCTCCTGTGTGTTACGAAGGGGTCGATTTCCTGAAAACTTCCTCTGTCTGCCAGTATCTCAATTCTTTCGCGTGCAGTGAGCTTGCCTTTTTTGTGCTGCTGCTCAATTCGTTTTTCACCCCCGCCTTTTAGGGCTTCCTCCCTGAGTTTATTAAGCCTTCTCGTTTTCTCGTTTTCAGCCATTAACAATGATTCTGTTATGATTTATACTCAATAAAATATGTGTGAAGTCTGTCCGTGAAATCAACAGCTACTTCACTGTACAAATCAATCCTGTTTCTTAAAAAAACTTCCCTCTCAAGAAATTTTGATGCATTTTTCCAGTTCTCGTAGTTAATGATTTCTGCAAGTGTTATATCATACGCTGTTTCTGAGCCGCCAAATATTTCTTTGATAAAACGTTCACGGTCATCATTAAGCCAATTCGATAATTCTCCAAAAGCTTTTTTGAAGGGTTCGTCTTCACCTGAAAAATCAAAAATCGGTGTTTCAATAAAACCATCTTCATCCAGTAAATCTTCATCATGTTCGCTGTCGTCCAATGCAAATGGAGTTTCATCATCTACAACATCTCCCCTGTCAAGAAATGATTTCCACATGGGGACATCAGATTCCTGTTCTAAAGATATTGATTGATCAGGTTCTTCAATGTTTTCGATTTCCGGCTTTTCAACCTGCAAACCATCAGATTCAACCAAAACCTCTATATTACCTGCCTTCTCTTCTAATTCTTTGCCTTCATCGTGAATACCGGCTATTGACGTATCTTTTTCCATGCCCTCCAGGTCATCAAAAAGACTAATTATTGTACCCTGTTTCTTTTCTTCTTTTACCAGGTTTAATTCATCGTAAATAGTACGTGGTTTTTTACCAGCCGATGGTTTCCGGATCTCTTCTTCTGCATCCGGATCATCAAGAATAAACCGGCTTAAGAGCGTCTCTTCCTCTTCTTCTTGTACTTCCTTATCAGCAATAGGTTTTTCTTCAGGCATTTGAGACAATTCATCTTCACCATTTTCTTGCACATCTTGATGGAATGCCTGCTCATCATCATCATCATCATCATCATGGCCTGACTCTTCTACACTCTCAAACTGATGAGGATCTCCACTCAAAACAGCCTTTTCTTTATCATCATTTTCCGCATCCTCTGAAAAATCAAATGAGGTATCAAACTGTTCTTCTGAAGATTCTGTCTCATAAATATCATCTTCATCAAACAAATCATTCAAGCTGGCTTCTTCGGCTGCTTTATCTTCTCCATTCTTTTCTATATCGTTTTTCTTTGATCCTTCTGATTCATCTGATACCACTTTTTCTTCTTCATGGCCCGGGTGTTCTGTCTCATCAGAATCCTCTATAGATTCCTTTTGAATATCCTCCGTCTCTTCTTTATATGTTTCCGCTTGTTCAATAACTTGCGGCTCCGTCAAATCTTCATAATATTCGTTTATCTCAAGTACTTCAGCCGAACTCATTTTCTCGATGAATTCGGTATCAGACAGGTTCTTTTCCAGCTCTCTAAAAGCTTTTGCAATTCCCGGCCTTTTTTTGTCATCAAAAAATAATGCAATATGTTCAGAGGAAGCAGAGCCGGCCGAGATTGCAAATATTGGCATGATAACATCTTTCCAGTTAAGCGGATTGTATCCTTCAACCAGTTTTTCATCAATTTTTTCAATTACTTCACTTGCCTTTTCAAACGTTATGTCTTGTAATTCCTTTTTTTCAAGATATCGGCTCAGTGCTTTGGCAAGGTGCCCGTTGATCAAAATTGCCGGAATTCTCTCGGAGATAACCTGAACTGTCATAACTTTCTCGTTGCCAAATAGAACTTCCGGTACAGCTTTCCTCGGCTGAACAGCCAATTTGAAACATTCATCTATCACAGTCAAAATTATTTTTTCTGCATATTCAGCCGGCAAAACAACTTCATTCCGTATAGAGTTTATATAAGATTTCCATGCTTCTATGGATGCATTACTCTCAAGGTCAGCCCAGAGTGTTTCAGGTGGCGTGAGATTACGGGCCAGGGTCTGCTCGAGTTCCAACCGGATTCTTTCGACTACAACAAACGGTAATCCGGCAGCAAGTAACTCTTTTGTTGAGTACCATTCTTTATGTGGAGGTAATTTTTTTATGATCGATGAGGTTAAATCGCCAGCTATGAGTTCCATAGAGCAAACACTGAATAGTTATGATTAAAGGTTAACAAGAATGTCTCAGAGGAATTTAATCCTTTTCACTTATCTTATAAAATTGAGTTCCGATTTATATTTTCTTTTTTTTTGATTATCCACAGGCTACCTTTTTACATGTACTGTCTGCAAGCACAATCAATATCAAAACGTTATGGAAATAACCTGGTCTTCAGTGATCTTTCCTTTGAAGTCACAGCGCCTGTAATTGGTGTATCTGGTGAAAATGGATCCGGAAAATCAACACTTCTAAAGTGTCTTGCAGGGCTGATCAAACTTACATCCGGCTCGGTAATTTGGCTGAATAATGACCGCCAATGGAATCAGGAAGATTTCAAAAAATCACTTGGTTTTTTGGCGCCTTATGTTCAACTATATGAAGAATTGACTGTACGTGAAAATCTTGAATTTATTTTAAAACTCAGAAAAAGTACCGATGCCTCGTACATCGATGAATTATTGGCCTCACTGGACGCATTAAATTTTTCAGATTCCAGATTTGGCTCACTCTCAACCGGCCAGCAGCAGCGCGCAAAGCTGGCATCTGCTCTTATTCACCGGCCAAAAATTCTCATGTTAGACGAACCCGGCTCAAATCTTGATCACAAGGGTAAAAAATCTGTTGAAGCTGTTGTTGAGCGGTATAGGGCCAATAACGGTATGATTTTCATCGCCTCAAACCAAAAATACGAACTCGACCTGTGCGATCAGGTCATAGCATTAAAAAAGTGACAGAATATGTATAACCCACAAGACGAAAAACTTGCCCTACAGTTATTAAATCATAGCGTTGAATTGAAATCAGGGGAAAACATCATGCTGCAGCTTGTCGGCTTAAATGGTATAGGTTTGATTCGCGCATTAACGGAAAAAATCAGGGAAATTGGAGCACACCCATTTATAAAAATTGAAGACCAGGAAGTGAACCGCATACTTCTCGAGGCCGGTGGTGAAGATTTCTGGAAAAATCAGGCAGCTGTTGATCAGCTGCCACTGATGAAACAGATGGATGCCTTTATTGGAATCAGAGGAGCGGAAAATATTTATGAAAATTCACAGGTTTCTAAAGATGCGAATTCTGCTTACTCAAAACATTTTTTAAATCCTGTACACTTTAAACAACGAGTGGAACATACACGCTGGGTAGTTTTAAGATATCCGTCGCAGGCATTTGCTATGAATGCAAAAATGCCGACATCCCGATTTTCCGATTTCTATTATAAAGCCTGTCTGCTCGATTATAACAGGCTCGAAAAAGCGATGCAACCACTGGAAGATGTACTCAGGAAAACTGATATCATTCATTTGAAAGGTGAAGGCACCGATATCACTTTCTCAGTAAAAGGACAAAACTGGATTCCATGTTTTGGTAAAAGGAACATTCCAGACGGAGAACTATTCTCCTCCCCACTACTCGAATCAGTAAATGGTACAATTACCTATACCGCATCCGTGTACCAGGGCAAGCCCTTTGAATTTGTTAAACTCATTGTTAAAAATGGAGTTGTGATATCATTTGATTCATCTGATAATACAGCACTCGAAGAAATACTGGATACAGACCAGGGAGCCCGAAGATTTGGAGAGTTCAGTTTTGGCCTGAACCCAATTATCGAAAAACCGATGTATGATATCCTCTTCGATGAAAAAATATATGGTTCCAATCACCTTACCCTTGGTAAGGATTATGAAATAGCTGCAAACGGCAACCACAGTAATATTCACTGGGACCTTGTTTGCATCGGGCCTGACGTTTACCTGGACGGAGAACAGATCCGAAAAGGGCGCTTCTTTGTAAAAGATGAATTAACCGGATTAAATCCTGAATCACTCTCACACTAAGTAAATCAAGTGAAATATTAACGATTTAAATTTATTGATTTTTTTTACTCAGTATCTCATTCAGTATAATGATATCCTGGCGATCCTGTGTCCTGTCAGACACTTTTTTTGACCGAATGATATCTTCAAGGCTTGCTGC
>PWLN01000002.1 GCA_003559375.1 Balneolaceae bacterium
TGAACCACGTGCTGTTCTGGAATACGATGATACCCGGAGGCAGTGATCCAACTGATTCACTAAAAGAGGCTATTGATCGGGATTTTGGCTCGATGGACAATCTTAAAGAAGAGTTGCTTTCTGAGGCGGGAAGAGTATTTGGAAGTGGCTGGTCGTGGCTGGCTGCTGATGAATCAGGAAGACTCCATGTAGTTCGAACGCCAAATCAGGATTGTCCATTAACAGATGATTTGACTCCGCTCACCGGTGTAGATGTATGGGAGCACGCCTACTATTTGAAGTATCAAAACCTGCGCGGAGAATATGTAGAAAACTGGTGGGATCTTATCCACTGGGAGAAAGTTTCAGAAATTTACGAACAGGTTGCATGACCACACGAAATTCCATACTTGAATGGCTAATTATTGGAGGGGGAGTACATGGTACTTACCTCTCTAATGCCCTCATTCGGAACAGGGTAACAAAACACAGTGACTTGCGCGTATTGGACCCCCACTGTGAGCCACTGCAAGAATGGAAAAAATGTACTGAAAACGTTGGGATGAAGTTTTTGCGTTCACCTAAAGTACACCACATGGATCTGGAACCCTTATCATTGAAGCATTTTGCTGTATGCAAACCTTGTGATGAAAGACAATACATTCCACCAAATGATCGCCCCTCACTGGAATTGTTTAACCGGCACGCTGAATACGTAATCGATAGAAATGGACTCCAAAAACTCAGGATAAAAGATATGGCGCTGAGAATAGAACCTGGCAGAAGTTTTCATACAGTTTTTGGCTCGGAACATATCTACAAAACCAAAAATATTGTTATTGCTGCCGGTAACGGGAAACCATACTGGCCGGATTGGGCTGCCATGATCAAGGCTGAAGGCGCTAAGATTATGCACGTACTGGAAGATTGCTTTGATAAAAAAAGAATACCTGAACAGGCGGTAATTGCAGTAGTTGGCGGAGGAATGTCTGCTGTGCAAACTGCCATCTCCCTGGCTTCAGAACATCGGGAAGTTGTTTTAATTTCACCGCACAGCATTCGTGTTAATAATTACGACTCCGACCCCGGATGGATGGGGCCCAAGTATCTGCAAAAATTCAGGTCGGAACCGAACTATAACAGACGCCGACGCTGGATCAATGAAGCCAGAAACCGCGGTTCTGTAACACAAGAGCTTTACAGTGATTTTTCGCTATTGCGAAAAAACAAGCAGTGCCGGTTCTATGCCGGAAAAGTAGAACTTGCCGACCCTGTAAGCTCTGAAATGATACTTTTGCATCTGAATAGTGGTGAAGTTACAGCTGCAAATGCAATTGTTTTGGCTACCGGTTTTGAACAGGGACTGCCGGGTGGAAAGATGATTTCCGGCCTTGTAAGAAATCACAGTTTTCGTTGTGCTTCGTGCGGGTTCCCTATACCAAGTTACCATTTAGAATGGTGGGATGGGATCTATTTATCCGGTACACTTGGTGAACTGGAAACAGGGCCTTCTGCTCCAAATCTTATAGGGGCAAGGATGGCTGCCAATAAAATACTTTCTTCTGTAAGAAAGTAATTGGGGTATAATTGGTGTTAAAAGAACTAAATAAAATTTTAGTTGTAACTAAATATTAGGTAAATTTAGTCTAAGCTAAATAAATAATCAGATATTAGAACTGCTTGAAATTCATCAAACCATCATATCGGATAAATGCGGGATTCATTCTCGCAGTTGCTGTTTACATGGCATTGGTGTATCCGGTACATCTGGTTGTAGATCACTCAGGACTGTTTGGGCATCATGAACATTCGCACCATCACGGAGAGGATGATCAAAATCCGGCCCAACCACTGCCTGACGAAGAGCTGTGTGCGCTTTGTTTGTCACTTGGTTCGATAGAAATATCGGAAAGAGTACAGCTTATACATGTTGTTGTTGATGAACCGTATTATCAAAGTACCATTTTCACTGAGTGCAAAAACTCACGAAATCTCTCTGATGCACGTGCACCGCCGGCCGTTCTTTTGATTTTAGCTTAACGATGGTACACATGAAAAATCAAAAGGATTTCATATGAAGAATTTTTTCACAACAACTTTGGCAGTGGTGTTGCTGCTTTTTGGTGCAGGCAATCTTGAAGCCTGCGCACTCAACACAGGTGAACCCCTCAGGGGGGAAGTGGTACATTCCGCCACCGGAGAACCGATAGCCGGTGCTACAATTTTTATCCGTGAACTTGACCGCGGAGCGGCTGCCAATACGGATGGACAGTTTGCACTCAGAAACCTGACAGCAGGTACCTACACACTGATTGTGCGCGCCGTTGGTTTTACTGAACAAACGGTACGGGTTACAATTCCGGCAAATGAAGAAATTACCATTGAACTGCGACCCGAAATCATTCGAGCCGATGATATCATTGTCACCGCATCACCTCTGGGCCGCAGTATCCGCTATCAACCTGCCCAGGCGATGAACCGGGAGGCACTTCAGCAAAAAGCGGCGCCAGGTTTGGGTGAAATCCTGGACGGCAACCCGGGAGTATCGTCAAGATCGTTTGGTTCGGCTCCATCACGTCCGGTTATCCGAGGTATGGACGGCGAACGTGTGCTGGTTCTGCAGAACGGTGAACGGATGGGCGATCTTTCCGGAACCGCTGTGGATCATGCTGTATCGCTCGATCCGCTCTCGATGGATCGAGTGGAGGTGATTCGTGGGCCAGCAAGCCTTCTGTACGGATCCAGTGCCATTGGCGGTGTGGTGAACCTGTTCAGTAACGATATACCGAGACAATGGGACACCGGTTCATCAGGAAGCCTGGCCACGCATGTAGCGACCGTAAATGATATGGGAGCAGGATTGGCTCGCTACCAGTATGGTGGCGACAGGTTTGCTGCAACAGGACGCTTAATATATCGTGAGGGGGGAGATTTGCGAACCCCGGAAGGGCGCCTTCCCGATACCTCTATCAATAATTTGAGTTATGGTGCGGGTGTTGGCTATCGTTCGGGGCGTTTCGAAACGGGGCTTTCATTCTCGGGAATGGATTACACATACGGATTGCCGGAAGAAATTGACGATCCCAACGAAAAAGTGGAAATCAGAATGAACCGGATGAACCTTCAAAGTGTGTCCACATTACAGATGGACAGGTTCTTTGAACTGGTCGAACTCCGTATTCAGTATAGTGACTATCAGCACGATGAGTTCGAAATGGAATTTGAACCGGACGGAACTGTAGATGAGGATCTTGAAATCTCCTTCGACCAGCAGACAATCAGCAGTTCACTTTTACTGCGCCACAGGCCGGCCGGACCTTTTGAAGGGGCAATTGGCCTCAGCTTTAGCTATTCACAACTTGATGTGGGTGGTGATGAGGCACTCACTCCAAATGCCGAAAGCTATTTCATAGCCGGGTACATCTATGAGGAGATCCGCCTGAACCGCTTCCTCACAATGAAAACAGGGGCGCGGGTTGAGTTCAAGGAGATGTATGTGAAGACCAATGAGCTGTTTCCCGATGCGGATCAGTTCGAAGACCGATCTGATCTGATCTTTTCCGGCGCGGTTGGACTGAATTTCAGTCCGAACAGAAACTGGGAGTCAGGGATACAGCTTGCCAGGGCGTTCCGCACTCCGGGCGTTGAAGAGCTATATTCCAACGCACCTCACCTGGCTGCCGGCTCGTTTGATGTGGGTGATCCAACTCTGGGCAATGAAATCAGCCTGGGAACCGACTTTTTTATCCGCTATAGCAATAGCAACGTAAGAACTGAACTTTCACTATTTGCAAACCGGATCAACAACTTCGTTAACTTTTCACCCACTGGTGAGACTCACCAGCCATCAGGACTTCCGATATTTGAGTATGGATCTACCGATGCACTGCTCTACGGGTTTGAATTTCAAACCGATATTGCGTTTAGTGATCAGTTGCGAGCAGGAATCGGCTTCGACTATGTACGGGGACGGGAACGTGCAGGTGAGCAGAACGATCTGCCTTTTATTCCGCCATTCCGCACGCATCTCTCCATGATGTACGATACCGGTACCTGGTGGGCCGGGCCGAGGCTCAGAATTGCCAATTCCCAGGAACGGGTTGCGCCAAATGAAGATCCGACCGACGGCTATCTGCTTGTGGGCATGGATGCCGGATACCGGTTTGGCCACGGGGTTTCCTTTGCCCTTCGGGTCGATAACCTGCTCAATGAAAGCTACCGCGATCACCTGAGCCGCGTTGAGGATCGCAATAACCCGATGCCGGCGCGAAATATCAATGCGATGCTGAGATGGGAATTTTAAACCTCAGTTCGATCTTAATTCAGGGCAAAATGTGCTCCCCTCCTGTGTAGGAGGGGCTGGGGGGGGTAGTCTTCAGATTTTAATGTACAAATTAGACTCAAAAACCCATTTTCCACAAAGGGATGCCTGTGGCAAAACCACCCCTTGCCATGGGCATCCCGGTGGGGAAATCCCCTCCTTGAGAAGGAGGGGACTTTTAAACCATAAAAAAGGCTATTATTAATCGAACTCAAGTTTTAACTAGCACTATACTAATAGTATGTAAGCCATAGGTAGTTTTGGGGCCCATAGTTTTGTGGGCTGCAAATCCTTTCCTTTTCATCGATCTGTCAAGTATGTCGCATAATTAAAGGGTGAAAACTAACTAAGTTCAGTTTACTATATAAAGAAGAAATTGTAACTTAGGTACACGTTTTAAATAAAAGTTAATGCTCAGAAGCAAAATAGTCTCCATCTCTTGTTTGACTGTTTTTTTAGTTGGTCTTATCCAGCCAGCTCTTCCTATGATCGAATATTTTGTGTTCAAAGAGAGTATCATAGAATTTTTGTGCGAAAAGCGAGATGAGCCTGAAAATGATTGCGAGGGTTTCTGTTATCTAACCCAACAGATTGAAGCAAATAACGCTAAACAGAATCAGCCTGAGACTATGCTTCAGTTGGATAAACAGCTGATATATCTCTCACTCGCATCAACTGAAAAGATTGTAGTAAGAAACAGTTGGCCTGTTAACTCTTTTTATTTTATTTCACACTCACCTCTTTTCTCCAAACCGCATTTTCATCCACCGGATCTGCTCTCCTGACCATCCGGTACATCGTCTATTTTTTCAGAAAAACTGTATTCAACTCTAATTTTTTGAGGCTGAATAGGTAGTTCTTGTAACCTTCTCTATTTCTTTAAATAGCAGTTATGCATACCGGATAGGTCTTTAGGGTACAACATCAAATCATCACTAAAACTATTCGGTAATGAAAAAAAAATTCTTAAAAACTCTCTTATGCACTGTAATCAGTTGCATGCTTTTATCCTGCACATCAGGCGATAATCACGAACAACACCAATCTCATTCAGACACCATGTCTGAAGAGATGAATGAGGCACATTCGCATCATCATGATAATCATGATCATCATGCATCTCATAGAAGGGATGGTGGAAATGAATCACTAAGCCCGCCAAGAATGGCTATGGCTGATGTAGGGCAGACTCATGTTCACATAGAATACAATGCTCCTTCCGTCAGAGACCGGATAATATGGGGCGGCTTGATAGCCTATGATGCCGTTTGGGTAACGGGTGCACACATGGCTACAACCCTTGAGTTTGACAATGATCTGCGAATCAAAGATCAGGTTGTGCCTGCGGGTAAATATGCCTTTTTCACCATACCTGGCAGAGAAATTTGGACAGTAATCCTGAATAAAAACTGGGATCA
>PWLN01000147.1 GCA_003559375.1 Balneolaceae bacterium
AGTGAGGCAGGAGCCTCAGTCTATTCGGCTTCCTCACTTGCACGGGAAGAGTTCCCTGAACTGGATGCTGCACAGCGCGGCAATATTTCTATTGCACGGCGAGCGCAGGACCCTCTTGCCGAACTGGTTAAAATTGATCCAAAATCGATTGGTGTTGGACTTTATCAGCATGACATTAACCAAACATCTCTTTCCAGGAAGCTTGATGATGTTGTGGAAAGTTGTGTGAATGAAGTTGGGGTTAACCTTAATACAGCAAGTTCCGAATTATTGACACACATTTCGGGACTGAGCCGCACGGTTGCACGAAATATCATTGAGTACCGAGAAAAGAAAGGCCGTTTCAAAAACAGAAATGAACTGCTTCAGATAACAGGAGTTGGTGAATTCCGTTTTCAGCAAGCTGCGGGTTTTTTAAGAATTCCGGATGCAGACCACCCTCTTGATAATACTGCGATTCACCCGGAAAGTTATGAAGCAGCCGAAAAACTCTGCAATCTTTTCAATATCGATATTGAAAATCTTCAGAAAGAGCAAGCTAAAATGGAAACCATTTTCTCTGGTTTAGACAAAATTCAAGTTGCAGAGAATTTGAATATTGGAGTTCCCACATTGGAATTAATCATTGAAAATCTTCAAAAACCGGGCCGTGATCCGAGGGAATCACTCCCCAAGCCATTATTACGGCAGGATGTCTTGAAGATCGAGGATTGTACACCCGGTATGCGGCTGGAAGGCACCGTTCGGAATGTTGTTGATTTTGGGGCTTTTGTAGATATCGGCCTGAAACAGGATGGCCTTTTGCATATTTCAAAAATGGGAAAGTCCGGAAAACGGGTTATTGATCCCCACAAGGAAATCGCAGTTGGCGATATTATCAACGTCGAAATTACAACGATAGATAAAGAAAGGGGAAGAATAGGGCTGGCTATGGTTTGAAAATGATCAAATTTATGATGGTTTTATGTTGATTTGGTTGCTTGATGCTGGTGGCGCGATAGCGACATCCCGACCCCTCGGGAATGCTAGCTGCTGGTTGCTGTGTACATCCCTAAGTTAGCTTGACTGTATTAATATAAAGCAATGTACCTAAGAAAACTTCGAAAGCTTAAAACTTTTCTTTCTTATCAATTAGTGCTTTGTAAAGCATTTCCCGCGCACGGAAGATGTGAGCTTTAACCGTTCCAAGTGGCAAATTGAGCTCATCTGCTATTTCGTCATAACTCATTTCATCCAGATGGCGCATCTCAATAACCTGGCGATATTTTTCCGGAAGTCTGTTGATTGCATCATGAATAATTTCTTTCCTCTCTTTTCTGATGATATTGCGGTCTGTTTCAGTATGGGAACTGATTTGTATTTCAACTTCACCATCCCTGGTCTTAACAGGATCATGAATGGAAGTTGTTTTCAATTTTCTTTTTCTCAGGTAATCTATGGTATGATTCGTCGTAATTCGGTAAAGCCATGTCGAAAAAGCATAATTTGTATTATATGATTGTATATTGTTAAAAGCTTTCATGAAAGCTTCCTGAACAAGATCTTCAACCTGTTCATGTTCTTTAACCATTTTTAGCACATGGAAATAGAGTGGTTTCTGATACTTGTCCATCAGCATTTTAAATGCTCTCTGGTCACCCTTCATTGCATTTAAAACGAATTCGTCATCCTCCAGGCTGCTCGCAGAGGGGTTTTCACGAATACTTAGATTTTCTTTAGAGTTTTCAAACGAACTCATTTAAATGATTTTATTTTAAAACAGAAATACATATCATCCTGATAGGCTAACCTGAAGGCTGAAACAATAATAACTTCAAAATATTGTAACCAAAATTATAAACCAAATAAGAGGATTAATATCATGTTGAAAAAATTATCAATGTTAGTATTTGCTTTACTATTTACTGCAACGTTGAGCACAACAGCTATAGCACAGATATCTGTCGGCGGCGGACTGGCATACGGAACGGATGTTGAAGATATCGGTATACAGGTAGGAGGTACATATGTACTGAACGAAAATATGAGGCTTGGAGCAGACATCATCTACTGGCTGATCGGTTCCGACACTTTCTTTGGCGATACAATTTCCTATACATTTCTCGAAATAAATGCCAATTTCAATTACATTTTCTATGATGAAAATGACTTGATACTCTATGGTATTGGAACTCTTGGTATTCATTACGCCAAAGTCAGCTTTGATTTTGATGATGCTTTATTTAGCGGATCAGGTTCAGATACTGAACTTGGCCTTGGAGTGGGTGCAGGGCTTGAGTATAATCTCGGTGGCGTGAAACTGTATGTTGAGCCCAGATTTTTCCTCAGCGGTTTTGACCAGCTTCAGCTCGCAGCAGGTGTGAGAGTACCCATTGGCAACTAAAAAACACTATAGTATTTTAAGGGTAAGTATCTAAATTACTTGCCCTTTTTTTTTAAATATTCATCAACAACACACACTCTTCTGCTAATTTTCAACAAATGGAAGGCTTTGAAAAACCATTACTCTGTTCTTTGATTTACTTTTCAGAGCCGAGTACTTAGCTCGTTTATAAATCTATTTGTATCTGATTCTGCGACCATGGGTTTTTCTAACTCACTTATCATTACTATTCTAAAACCCAAATCGCATTCATTACAAAAGAGTGGCTTAGATCAATCTATTTGATGCTCATTAAATAGATAACAATGATTCTACTGTGATGATCTTAGCCTGTGCATCCTGAATCTGTAGCTCAATTCACTGAATGAATTACGTGTTTGCACACCTTACTTCATTATTCAATGATTTTGGCTTCTTGCACTAATCATTCATCATGATTGCAAAAATGATGGATAAGCTCATCGAATCAGGATAACGAACACCCACATAAATCTGAAAATGAATACGTGGATAGTTAGCTAACAAACCTACTGAAGATTTAGTAACTGCAAAGCGTCATTTTATTACGGAGAAGTTATGTTAATCAAAAAAAACTATTCGGAAAAATGTTGGAAATGCTACCATTACATATTCGTTTTCTACATAGGTTTTACATTTGCCGCCTGTGATGTAAGCAATACCAAAACTGAGAATGGGAATAATGGTGGTATTGGTTCTGAAGTTATCCCGTTGGGTATCGGGACCTATTGGGACTACTCATACGAAGTTGGCACCAGTTTATCCGGAAATTTTCGGATGACAGCTACCGGAAAGCAAACGGTTAGTGGAGTAAGTACCACAAAAATTGATTATAAGGGCGGAATATTTGATGGCTACTGGATTTTGTTGGCAAATCAAAAAGATGAGTTGCATTTTTTTGGAGATGAAATAAATGGAATATTGTCTCAACCCGATATGTGGTCAAATCATCTTGTAAAGCCGGTGACAAGTGGCAAACAAGCGGCCAGGGGGGTACAGTAAACTGGACGGTAAAGTCTGTTTCAGCAACTGTTACAGTACCGGCAGGAACATTTACATGTATACATACACAAGGAGTTTCAGCAGATGGTGGTGGTACAGCAGATCACTGGTGGGCAGTTGGAGTTGGCGAGGTTAAAATGATTGCTGATATCGGCGGCCAAACCGTTATCACTGAACTATTAGGCCATTCAACAGATCCATCAAACGGTGATAATGGCAATGGTGGTAACGGTGATAATGGCGATGGTGGCAATGGTTCGGCCTGTGAAGTAGTACTATTCGATGATTTTAGTGGAAACCTGACTGACAATTGGATACCCGGCAGATCGGTAAATGTGGACGATGGAATCCATGACTTATCAATTGAAAATGGTGAATTGAAATGGGTTCAAACCTGGGACTATATCGAATCAAAAGCATCTTTTGGCAACGACCTGGTAATTGAATTTGATTATAGAGCAGGCGCTTCAAGCGTTCAATTCGGTGAATTCTGGGTTGAATTAGTTGCCCTCACAGATACTGATCATTTCACATCCGGAATATATCGCGGACAATATGGAAACCAAAATTATCATGCTGTGAATATTGGCAGAGCACCATCACCCTCAGATTATAACGTTGTTGACAAAATCCTTGACCCGCCTTACCTGGAAACTATGGCCCCCGGAAGCCCACGGGAAGGTAAAATTTCGTTTTCTTATCGTGACAGGCAGGTTCAAATGCAATTCGAGAACCATCAAGGTGAAATACTTAAAACCAATATGGTTAGTACAGGTAATTTTACCGAAAGCAAAATTCGCATCTGGGGAATGCCTAATCGTTTCATTGACCAGGTAACCGTATGTGTAGGTGAAAATGGTGGCGGTGGCAATGGTGGTAACGGTGATAATGGAAATGGCAATGGTAATGGCAAGGCCGAATTTAATCTGGTTAAAATTGTCGACACACCTGGCACAATATTCTATCACCTTGACGAGTTTCCGACATTAAATAACTCAGGTACGGTAGCATTTTGGGCTGATGAAAACCGAAACTGGGGAACCGACGGTATATATACCGGAGATGGTGGTACATTATCAACAATTTTGCATGTAAATGATGCTAATGTGCAGGATATTTGGGGATATAAAAGTATTAATGATAATGGCGAGGTTGCTGTCCAGCTTCAATATCTTCAAAACAATACCACTATTGAGGTGAGGAAAGATAATTCCCGGACCGAAATATTCTCTAAAAACTCTTATGACGGCGTAAATGAAGTATCTGATGTAGCCGATCCGCAGTTAAATAACCATGGTGAAGTTTCATTTTGGAAAAGCACATGGACTCCTTCCGGAACCAGATATGGAATCTTTACCAGTTCAGGTACAGGCCTTAAAACTGTAGTTGATGATACTCATGGAAATGCTTTTAAGAGATTTTCAAAAATTACATCAATCAATGACGACGGCGAGGTCTTTTTTGAAGCTGCACCAATGGGTGGCGAGTTCTCAATCTACAAAAGCAATGGCAATACACGAAAATTGATCGCTGCACCAGGTGGCAGATTCCAAAGCGTTCACGATGGGGTTATAAATAATCATGGACATGTTGCATTTACTGGTACAGGTATAGATGGTTATATGTCCTGGACTGGAATGTTTATGGGTGATGGTGACTCAGTAACGGATCTGATATTAGCCAGAATTGATGGATCAACACCCTTCATGTTTGTAACTCACGCATCCTTAAATGACCATGGGGATATCGCTTTTGTTGGCTTACATGATGGCCTGACATCTGGGAACGGCCTGTATGCCGGTGTAAGCCCAACAAACCATAAGGTCATTGAAGCTGGTGATATAATAGATGGAAAGGAAGTTTCAATTGTATCAATGAGCAGGCACTCCATTAATAATAACGGCCAGATTGTATTCTTTGTCGGTTTTGCTGACGGATCTCAGGCTATCTACCGTGCAGATCCCAGATGATAACATGATGCTCAATTTGTGATAAAAAATATGATCATGACAACAAACTGGGCAGCATAAAGACTGGCAAATCACTCTTCGATTGGTTTGCCAGTTTAGGCATAAACTTTAAGAAGATCTAACATCTGTTCAGGTTTAGGAATAATGAATCCTTAGAGAATCGATATCTGGTTCATTGCAATAGCATTCCATGTCGGATACCACCGGTAGAAACAATGCAATATTCTTTATTGCACCAGGTCAAAATTTCATCTAAAATTAATGCTCCAGCCAAGATAACTTCACCTCTACCTGTCATAAATTCGGG
>PWLN01000431.1 GCA_003559375.1 Balneolaceae bacterium
ATTTTATACTCTACTATACTAACCTTTTTAAACTTCACTCAATTTGTTATGAAACGACGAACTTTTCTAAAAAAAGCCGCACTTGGAACCGCAGCTATGGCCGGAACATTTTATATGCCCGCAATGGGCAGAGAACGTAAACTAAAAATTGGACTGATCGGCGCCGGGTGGTACGGTATGGTGATCAGTGAGGCTGCCCTTGATGTTGGTGGTGTGGAATTCACCGCAGTTTGCGATGTGGATACCGAACATCTGAACAGAAGTGCTGCCAGATTGGAAGAACTGCAGGGATCGCGGCCGCGCACATTTACTGATTACCGTGAACTTCTTGAGATGAATGACCTTGAAGCTGTTTTCATTGCAACACCACCCCAATGGCATGCGCTCCAATTTATCGATGCCTGCGAAAAGGGCCTTGATATTTTCATTGAAAAGCCGCTGAGTTATGATCCGATGGAAGGCCTTGCAATGGCTGCGGCGGCAGAAAAAGCTGGAAATATTGTTGCCGTAGGATTTCAGCGAAGGCAAAGTGCAGCGTTTCAGCATGCACAGCGGTTTATTGAGGAAGGAGAAGCAGGAGATATACGAAAAGTTGTGGCTCAGATTCATTATCGTGCCAATCCTGGAGATACCACCATTCAGGATCCGCCGGCTTCACTGGATTGGGATGCCTGGTGTGGTCCTGCGCCAAAACTTCCGTTTCGTCCAAGTATCGGTCATTTCAGCTGGCGGCTTGAAAAAGAGTATGGAAACGGCCATCTGGTGGACTGGGGCATCCATCATATCGACATCATACGACGAACACTCGGCTTGTCGATTCCGGATCGCATATATGCAACCGGAGGAACTTATGCACTGAAAGACCAGATCACTACTCCTGATACCCTGAATGCAACCATGCAGTTTGGGGATTTGCCTGTGGTTTGGCAGCACAGGATGTGGGGATCTCTTGAAGAGAATCCGGTATTTAACAACGGTATCTTTTACCACGGCGACAAGGCAAGCCTGTTTGTATCAGATAACCGTTTCATAACCTGGCGAACCGGTGATGAGACCCGGAAAAAAGAGGTGGTTATTCCAACACCAGGCGGTATGCAGCAAATTCACATGAAAGAGTTCATTGAAGCCGTAAAACAGCGTGATCCGTCCGGAATCAGCAGCCTGGTAGCCGACGCGTTCAAATCGTCGACAACCGTGCAGCTTGCAGCGATCTCCTATCAAACCGGTAGTGTGGTACAATGGGATCAGCAGCAAAACACCGTCCTGAATAATCCCGAAGCGGCAGCGTTGCTAAAACGGCAATACCGCGGCCCATGGGTGCATCCGGGGTAATGTCCAGCAAAAAAATGGTATGTCTGTTCTGTCCACGTAGTGTTCAACTGTTCATCATTTTGATTCGACCGGGAGTTGTAACTCACCACGTTCAGACATACCATTTTTGATACATCCACTCACTTTGAAAAATGGTATGTCTGTTCAGTACATAAAGTATTTAACCGTTCATCATTTTGATTCGACCGGGAGTTGTAACTCACCACGTTCAGAGATACCATTTTTGCAAATATATAGCTTATAGGTCTTTAATCTTTAAAGATTTCAATGACACTCAATACATGCCTGATTGCAGTGAAACAAAGGGGCGGAAATATGCCGTCTTGACTTCGCTACCGGTGACCGATTTGTGGAAAATGCTGATTTTTGACTAGAATCGACGATTTTACCTTTACAGACACACCCCTTGCCGTAGGTATCCCTATGGGAAAATCCCCTCTTTGCATAGCGATCCCTACGGGGCAAGAGGGGACTATTAGACTGTCACCAATTCAATGGTGTTGTCCGCGCCGCCTGTTACCATAGGCACAAGTGGACAGCTGTGATTTCTTTTTATTAAAATCATGACCCCAGAAACTTGTGGTTGGTTCATACACCGTAACAATGATACAGATAGATTGATAACAAAAAACAATATATTACGTAATACAAAGATATATCACTATCCCATTTGTACGGACATCTGAATCCTGACATGCATCATCCGGATAAGAAGTTTTATCGAATCATTTTTCTGCTTTGTTTATTCCAGTTCTTATCAGGAACAATTACTGAGATTAATGCGCAGAGTCTGCCGGAGCCGGTGCAGTTTTCCTCACCCGGTGGATTCTACATCGAAGATTTTGTTCTTGAGCTTTCCCATTCCGATCCGGATGTAAGGATATATTACTCATTAGACGGTTCTGTACCCGATCCTGAAAACCTGGAAGGCACAACCTATCTGCACATGGATCGATACCGAAGCAACGATCAGAAATTGATTGAAAAAAGCTACCGTTCTTTTTTGTATGATCATCAAGAACCCATCTTCATTCGCGACAGGTCTGTTGATGAAAACTATTTCAGCAGAATGCAAACAGCTTTTGAAACGGATTCCATACCCTACTACTTTCCTGATCATCCAATATTTAAAGGAACAGTGGTGCGTGCAATTGCCGTTCTGAACAATAAGGCTTCACCTGTAGAAACACATACCTACTTTATTACTGAAGATGGCAGAAGCCGCTTCTCGTTACCTGTAATTGCTTTAACCATACAGGAAGATGAATTATTCGATTATTTTCATGGCATTTATGTGCCTGGTTACATATACGATCAGAATAACCCCTCTTCAACACGTGGTGATGCGCATGCCAATCACACGCAAAGAGGCATTGAATGGGAAAGGCGTGCGACACTGGAGCTTTTTGAACCGGAGTCTGCTGAACCTGACCTGAAACAGGATGCCGGAATTCGAATACATGGCGGATGGAGCCGTGCCCATCCGATGAAATCCTTGCGGTTGTATGCACGAGGTGAATATGGAGAGAATCGTTTCAGGCATGAAATCTTTCCCGGTGAACCATACACCGAGTATAACAGGCTGATTCTCAGGAATGGCGGTAATGACTGGTCGGAAGCCATGATTCGCGATCCCTTGCTTCAGGGCATGGTGAAACACATGAAATTTGATACACAGGCTTACAGACCTTTTATTGTTTTTCTGAATGGAGAATACTGGGGAATCCATAATATGAGAGAGAGGTATGATAAGCATTATCTTGCGCGCAGACATAGTGTTGATCCGGATAGAATAGACCTTTTAACCGGGAATGGATCAGTAGTTGAGGGAAGTAACCGGCATTACCGGGAAACCATACAGTACATTCGCGATCATGGACTGGCAGATGATCGACGTTATGAATATATCAACACCAGGATTGATGTTGAAAATTATATCGATTACCTGATTGCCAAAATCTTTGTTGCAAACACAGACTGGCCGGGAAATAATATTGATTTTTGGAGATACCAAACCGAGAGATATGAGCCTGACGCACCCCATCAGCACGACGGCAGATGGAGGTGGCTGGCTATAGATATGGATTATGGATTTCACCTCTATTATGGCTGTCCACCCGAATCGGATAGCTGTGCGACACCGGATCATAATACGCTTGCTTTTGCAGCAAGGGATGATGGTGATGGATGGCCCAACCCGCCTTGGTCTACTGAGTTGTTTCGCGGACTTCTTGAAAATAAAAAATTCAGAAAACTTTTTATTGTACGCTATCAGGATCAATTAAACACTGCCTTTTTGCCTGCCCGACTCAAGGATGAAGTTCATCGTGTGGCAGGGCATCTTGAGCCTGAAATGCATGAACATCTTGAAAGATGGTTTTCCGGACTGCATTGGCAACACTTTAACCGTTGGATGTATCTGATAGATAACCGGATTTTGCCCTTTGCCGATCAGCGGTGGCATCATGCCAGGCAGCATCTCAAAGATTTTTTTGGCCTTGGGAGCAGCTACAGGCTCACAGTTGATGTCTCGGATCCTGCCGCCGGTTTTGTACAGATCAATACAATAGAGATTAAATCAGGAACTCCTGGAGCAGGCACTGAGCCATGGCCCTGGTCAGGTACTTTCTTCCAGGATTTTCCGGTGCAACTGAAACCGGTTGCCTTGCCGGGTTATCGCTTTTCGCACTGGGAGGGTGAAAAAATCAGATATCATCAGCCCGAATTGAATCTGGAGCTAAATGAACCGTTACGGGTGAAGGCAGTTTTTTATCCTGATGCGGAAAAGGCAGCTGAAACATTTCCAAAACCATTTTTACTCAGGGAAGATGCTTATGTCATGCAATCCTGGCCTGAAAATATTATATCTGAATGGCCTTTCCAGGATCCTGAAAACGGATATCCGGCTAATATGGCATTCGTGTATATGGATCGGGAAGACCCGGGCCTGGATGCAGTAATAGCCGGATTCACAGAAGGAATTTACAATTTTGATTCCAGAACTCGAATAAATGGGCTTGGGGATAATGGATTTGCATTTATCAATACCAGTAATGGAAATGTTGGATTCCCTGATACCAGTCTCGGTGGTGCTATACTCGCACTGAATACGCGCAGGCTGAGAAATATATATGTGACATGGGATGGCAGTACAATAAGACCCAATTCCAGGATATATAACCTGAGGCTCCAATACCGGACTGATGTTAATGAACCATTTCGTGACCTTTTAGATCAGCGGGGCAATCCGGTGGAATACAGACGAAATGAAATTCCCGGCCACAGGGAAACTATCGGGCCAATTCGGCTGCCCGCCGATGCTGAAAATAAATCATATGTGCAATTATTCTGGAGGTATTATCATAACTCGGTGAGAGTGGATCCCTCAAGCGGACAGAGATCTAAAATGGCTGTTTCCAATATCCATATTGAAGCTTTGGATATACTGGATGAAGAACCGGATACGTTTTTACCTGACAGGATATCTCTTTTTCAAAACTATCCAAACCCATTTAATTCGACGACGGTAATCAGTTATCAAATACCTGAAGCAGGCGATGTAGTACTGGAAATATTTGATATGATTGGACGCAGGATCGAAAGACTGACCAACGAACACCAGGTGGCGGGTGAGCATTATGTACAATGGAATGCAGCCGGGCGATCTACCGGTATTTATATTGTAAGATTGCAATTCGGACGAACAGTTGAAACACATGCTATCACACTTGTTAAATAATAAACCGGTGTTATGAAAATAAAAAAGCTGAAAATCAGCGATACAAATAGCTGTTCTCAAATAAACTCCGGTAGTTGATAATTATTCATAAAATCTTTTTTTGAGGGTATAGATCAGCTATGCGGTACTAATAAATATAAAAATTGATCAGTAAACCGGAAACCTATGGACATCATCAATAAACAAACACGAAGAGAATTTTTAAAGAATACGGGACTGGCAGCAGCCGGACTAGGGTTTGCCGGAACAGCTGCGTTTGCAGGCAAGAATAGTGCTTCAAAAAACAGCCTTCCGCATTGGAAAGGGTTTAACCTGCTCGATTTCTTTTCACCTGATCCAGAGAGGCCGCGCCCGCCTTCACATGAAGATTATTTTCGCTGGATGAGAGACTGGGGCTTCGATTTTGTGAGAATTCCCATGGCATATCCCTATTATGTTGAATTTGACCGCAGCCGTCACATTACGCCCGATGAGGTATATAATATCAGCGAAAAGATGGTAGAGAACATCGACAGGCTTGTGGCGATGGCACATCATTACAACCTTCATGTGAGCCTCAATTTGCACAGGGCGCCCGGCTATTGTATCAATG
>PWLN01000128.1 GCA_003559375.1 Balneolaceae bacterium
AAAAGCTTCTTCCAGAATATGGCGTTCATCACCCATGAGGGTATGCGGAGTTGCCATTTTCACTTTTTTCCCGGTACCTGCATGAGTTACTTCGAGTCCACGACGAAACAGCCCTGATGTTACCCTAAAAAAAGCAGCACAATCGCGATGATCCGGATTCATATTAGCCTGCAGTTTAAAAACAAACCCACTAAAAGGTTCGTCGAGAAGCCTTTGCTGCTCTTCAATGTCTGAGTATGGCTGCGGACTCGGTGCGAGTGTCCTGAAATAGTTCAGAAATACATCGAGCCCGAAATTATTCAGTGCCGACCCAAAAAAAACAGGTGAAGCCTCTCCTTTCCGGAATGCTTCTGCGTCCATATCGGCATACATATCTTCGATGAGCATAATTTCCTCAAGAAGCTGATCTTTTTCAGACTGGGAAAGAGTACTTTCACGAAGCCCGTTGTCCAGAGAAAATATCTCTGCACCCGCTTTTTTTGCACCATGTTTGGTTTTTTCGTAAAGATGGAGCTCTTTACCTATGATATCGTAAATACCCTGGAATTTTTGCCCGTAACCAACGGGCCAGTTTGCAGGAATGGCCTCAATACCGAGCTTGTTCTCGATATTACTCAGTACCTCGAGTGGCTCCATACCGGGCCGGTCGCACTTGTTCACAAATGTGATAACCGGCACTTGCCTGAGTTTGCAAACTTCAAACAGTTTTTCTGTCTGCTCTTCCACGCCTTTTGCCACATCAATAACCATCAGCCCGCAGTCGGCAGCTACAAGAGTTCGTAGTGTATCTTCAGAAAAATCCTTATGGCCCGGGGTATCGAGCAGGTTATATTTGATGCCATCCTTTTCAAACCTGAGAACGGATGATGTAACAGATATTCCGCGTTCTTTTTCAATAGCCATCCAGTCGGATGCCGCATATCTTGCTGCTTTTCGCTGGCGGATGGATCCTGCTTCATGAATAGCACCTCCATAAAGAAGCAGTTTTTCCGTAAGAGTGGTTTTACCTGCATCAGGGTGCGAAATAATGGCAAAGGTACGCCTTTTATTCGCCTCCTCGAGAATTTGTTTTGAGTTAATTGCGGTTGCTGTAACAGACATCTTGGTTTGGTTATCAGAAATTTTTCAAAGCGTTAAAGATACGGAATTTATTGGATGTGGAAAGTGGGGGTGACTGAGTTTTGAGTTATGAGTTATGAGTTATGAGTTTTTAGTTTTTAGTTTTTAGTGGGGTATGTCTTTCTGTTGGTTTTTTTTGCATCAGCAGGATTGGATTACTGTTATTTATGATGGATTTTAAATCGTAATTTTTAGCAATAAATAGTTTAACATTTTTGTATAATTGTTGATATTCTTTGGCCTGCAGTATTACAGGATTAAAAAATGTAAAATAATCAGAAAATTAAAACTGGATTGTTTTTTGTTGATTTGCTATTTCGTTCTGATATATTTAGGTTCCTATACAAATAGAAATGGAAAAGCAAATATAAAATTATGTTGAACTTAAAGAAGATTATATTGAAGTATTTTACAGTAATTTTTGCATTAATATTCATTGCAGGTTTACAGGTTACAGCCGCACAGGGAACAGTTGTTGATGTAATATCAGAGAGTGAAGATCATTCTATATTTTCTGAATTACTGGCTGAAACCCAGTTAGATCAGGTCATTGCCCAGCCAGGGCCGTTTACCGTACTTGCACCAACAAATGATGCATTTGAAGCAATGGGCACTGAACTGGATCAGATCAGGACAAATCCTGATAGAATGCAAAACATTGTTATTGGACATCTCTTCCAGGGAGAAGTTTCATCTGAAGACGTGATTGCAACACTGGAAGTAAATATTGAAGAAGGCGATATTCCTGCAACAAACGGTATTGTTCATGTAACTGATGAAGTGATTATGGGTCAATAAGCCATATTTCACCCTTGCCTTTAAAGCCGTCACTCATATTTGGGTGACGGCTTTTATTTTTTTTACCCTTACTTTGTACTATATCATACTATTTGTTTAACCAAACTATTTTTTTAATGAGTATTCCGCGATTTCATCTTGCTTTTCCCGTAAAAGACCTTGAGCAAACCCTCCATTTTTATCGTGATATTTTAGGATGCAAAACCGGCCGCAGTTCTGACAAATGGATTGATTTTGATTTTTGGGGCCACCAGGTTGTAGCGCATCTCAGTCCCGAAGATGCCGGAAAGTCGGCATCAAATGAAGTGGATGGTCATGCAGTGCCAGCCAAACATTTTGGTGTTATTCTTGAGTGGGATGATTTTGACAAGCTCGCACAACGGCTTATCCATCACGGCATCTCATTTGTAATCGAACCTTACATTCGTTTTAAAGGCCTGCCCGGCGAACAGGCTACCATGTTCCTTCTCGATCCCAGTGGAAATGCCCTTGAGTTTAAAGCCTTCAGGGATGAAAGCCAGATTTTTGCTGTTTGAGATTCATGTTACGAAGTGCCTTGTCCCTGTTTTGTTTTGCCTTACTGCTTCTGTTAACCGGAACATTATCCGGAGCTGGTGATTTTTACGTATCGGCACAGTCTGACCGGGTTCAGGTATCGCCCCCGGTTTTTTCATCACCGGCAGGATATGTGCCCAATGATTTCAGGCTGGAAATCACCCATCCGGATAACGCAGTAATCCGTTTCACACTCGATGGTTCTGAGCCTGATGCCAATTCAGCAATCTACAGCATACCAATCGATTTCAATGAGCGTCCTGATCAAAGGTTACGCTTTATTCGCACCACTCCATTCGAGGCAGGATCCCGCGGTTTTGGGTGGAAACCTCCGGATTCTGCCGTACCCAATGCAATGGTAGTGCGGGCGAAAGCATTTCTCGATGGCAAAACTCCTTCTGAAACGGCAACCGTTTCCTATTTCAATGAAAATCATATTCATACAATGCCAGTGATTTCAATTGTAACCAATAGGGAACACCTTTTCAGTGATTCAACCGGAATTTATGTGCCCGGAGATGTTTATAACATAAACGGGTGGAATCACAATGACCACTGGGGGCGGCCCAATGCCAATTATCATCAGAGAGGAGTTGAATGGGAACGGCCAGCCAGTTTTGAGCTTATTGAAAAAGATGCCACAATACATCAGCAAAATATTGGAATACGGATACACGGAGGTGGTTCAAGGGTTCTGCCTCAAAAAGCATTCAGGCTTTATTCAAGAAGCATCTATGGTGAATCACGATTCCGCTATGATATGTTTCATGACGGTGAAACCGGGTATAACCGGTTGATTCTGAGAAATTCAGGACAGGATTTCTTCCAAAAACCAACTATGTTTATGGATGCACTTTCACAGACACTTGTGAGCAACCTGTCATTCGACACGCAGAAGTTCAGGGCATTTGCTGTATATGTAAACGGGGAGTACTGGGGAATCAAAAACCTCAGAGAACGATATGATCACCATTATCTGAACCGCAACTACGGTGTAAATGAGGATGAAATCGACTATCTGGCCAATATGCCAAGAACAAATGGAGTAGGTGAAGTTAAAAACGGCAGCGCCGATTATTTTAATGCGGTACTTGATTCTCTTGAAAACCGGACGATCAGTGATCTGGGTGGAATTGAATTCATCAGGCGCCACATTGATAAACACAATTTTGCAGAGATCCATGCAGCCAATGTCTATTTTGCAAATATTGACTGGCCCGGAAATAACAATGATTACTGGAGATATAATGGCGCTCCGGAAGGCTGGGGTAGTTATAAAGACGGCCGTTTCCGCTGGATGATGTTTGACATGGATTTTGGTTTTTCACACCTTAGCTCTACCGGCTATTCCGCCGACCTGTTTAATCACTATCTTACAACCCAGAGTATTACATGGTCGAATCATCCCCGAAGCACACTGATGTTCCGCAGTTTTATGCAAAACAGGGAATTCAGGGATTATTTCATCAATACTCAGCTTGATCTCCTCAATACCGTTTTTCGTGAAGAGCGTGTTAGAGAAATGATCCTTCATTTTAAGGAGATGTACCGCCATGAAATACGAAACCACATTCGCCGCTGGGGATATCCGAATACATATACAAGCTGGGAAAGGTACATTGATGAACGGCTCGAATTTGCAGAGCTCAGGCCGCGAAATGTACGCAGCCAGATATCGGGAAGATTTGGCACCGGAATTGCCACAACCATCACAATTGATTTGAACAACCGTAAAAAAGGTGATGTGAAGATTAATACCATCCGCATTACCGACGAAACACCCGGTGTGCAGGCTGAGGTTTACCCATGGCAGGGCATCTATATGTCTGGAGTAGCTGTTAGCCTTTCAGCACACCCTAATCCCGGCTATATCTTTTCTCATTGGGATGTTAACGGTGAACAGATTTATCAGCAAAATATTCATGTTTATCCTCAATCCGGTATGCAAATCAAGGCCAATTTTCAGGAAGTACCCGATTTTGCCGGAGAGGGTAAAGAATTGCTCTACTTCTGGCATTTTGACACTGAATTACCCAACAATACCCCTCTCAGCAACATTTCCGCCGGCTATTCGTCAACCGGATATTCTGGATTGATGCAATTTTCACCTGCAATAAGTACATATCCACCATCTGATGAAAATGATACTGCCGGAATTATGGACAGGGTAAACGATCCCACTCCTCTGAATTATCATCCATCCGGTAATAACGGGCAGGATTATGATCAGGACGAAATGAGAGGGATCAGGATCCGAAATCCATCACGAACGCAAACAGGTGAATCGGCGGTAATCTTTGAAATCCCGACCGAAGAGTATCAGGATATTATTATTTCTTTCGCTGCACGGCGTACTACATCCGGACAGGAGATGATGCGTTTTCACTATTCTGTGAGTACAGGTGAGCCCGAATGGAACACCGAAAATTTACCAACAGGCCAATTTACAACCGGTGAGGATTACCAATTGGTGATTGTTGATATATCACGGGTAGACAGACATGCGCATAATCCGAATTTCAGATTCAAAATTACATTTGATGGGGATCATGTAACAGGTTCGAGTGGGAATACAAGGCTGAATAATATCGCAGTATTTGGCTTACCCTACACCGGGCCGAGAATCGAGGATATTCGGGAGAGCAGCCTTAAACCGAACTTCCCAAATCCATTCAACAACTTCACCACAATTCCATACCAGGTTCTGGTGAATTCTGAGATAAAGATAGACATATACAGCCTGGATGGAAAACATGTGAGAACACTCAAAAATTCGGAACACGAACCGGGCTTTTACTCAGTGCCATTCAGCAGCAGCGGCCTTGCATCCGGCGTGTACCTGGTTCGTTTACAATCAGGCGATAATACAGATTACCGCAAGATGATGTTAGTCAGGTAAACTCTTGGACTGATGGCGCAAGCATTCTTCATAATGATGGCGCAAGCATCTTGCGCCATGGGCATCCCTGCGGGGCTTGTGCCTGTCCGGGGTAAAGGCGCATCTTTTTCCCGCGAAGCGAGATCCCTTGGCATAGCCATCCCTGCGGGGCAACGCGCCCCGCGGATAAAAATCTGGCATCAAACTCCATTGTTTGCGCGGGGCTGTTTCCCGTAGGGACAGGCGGGATGACAGTGCGGGTTTTAATCAAGAGGCGGCGCATACGGTATTCGGTATGCCGGGATTTATC
>PWLN01000272.1 GCA_003559375.1 Balneolaceae bacterium
AAATTATAGGCATGAAAGAATCCCGAGACATCATGATCCGGATAAAAACTCTCATAAAAGTCAATTTGCCCATTCCCATTCAAATCATGAAGTCTCATAATCCGGTCCCGGCAAATGACGTATATGTCATCCTCAACTATTTTTACATCAAACGGTTCATACAGACCTGTCGCAATTCTCTGCCACTCGATCTCCTGGTAATCATTTTCGATTGAGCTTGCAACCCAGATATCGCCCGCATGTGTAGACATAATGATTCGTCCATCTTTGAAGAAGTCTAACCCGGTTGGACGAATCCAGGAATTCCAGGGATTTTCGAAAGGCAATACAAGTTCATCGACCACATAGGGATAATCATCCGGAATTATGATCAGTTTATTTTCATTTGTCATCATATCATCGTCCCCATAATAAATGGGGTCATAATGTGGTCTGCCAATATCCATTCTGCTGCGCGTCGTGATTTTTTGATTCCACGTAACCGGACCACCGTGTACAAGTTCCGCAATCGGGGGTATTGAAACGGGATCAGAATGATCTTCTATAAAACTTGCGAATTTCCTGAGTTCACTCATCCCCATTCCCGAATATCTGAATACCTGGATCAGGTTTGACTGATCAGTTGCAGGAATTTCCAGTGCGAGCCGATTGTCTTCACCCACAATCCATCTGTAACCTTCCTGATCCCCATTTATACCTACTGCTGTAAACCTGCCGATTTCATCCTCATTTACAATGGCTGAAACTGCCAGATATCCATCTGTATAATCCGACTCCATTTCAATAATCTGGCTTGTTGGATTTGCTACAGGGAACAATCCACTCATCAACTTCAGATCATTTTCAATATTCAGGTCAGCAACATACAATCTGTTCTGATTTTTCCCGGCACTGATCAGAAGAGTATGAGAAAGTATTACATCATCATCATGTCTTACAACCTGAGGATATTCCAGGACTTTTCTTTCCATGATGGAATAAGAAAGTACGATTGCATTACCATATAAGTAATGACCATGATATTTGAGCAGTTCCGGCGGCAGGGGTGATCGATGGGAAATCCCGGAAAATGATGAACTCCGCATACCGTTGTATGACCAATGCCATGTATCCAGACCTTTCAACATTTCACCATCAATGAAAGGCTGTCCTTCACCCCTGTATTGTTGAAATTTGGTCTGACTTACATCCAGGTGCCCACGCCAAATTGCATCAATTTCCATCCGGAGAAGGTTGTAGAAGATGTTAATATCTGAGTCCAGTTTAACCGTAATCCCGGCTGTGGAATGCCCCTGCAATTGTGAATAGATGGCAGGTCCATAGCTGCCTAAATTGTCCCGGAACCATTCCTGCCCAAACTCTTGCAGGCCATCCAGTGCTCCTCTTCTGATATTTTCAAGTTGATTATCTGTCGCAATAACCAGCCTTGGCAGCCCAGATAAATATTCATCTGTTATCACAAAATAGTGATCGGGGTTAGAATCTTTCATCAATTCTTCCCGAATAAAGTGTATTACATCATATCGTTCTTCGGCTGTTAGCCAGGTTTGGGCTGGCATCATTCCGGCGCCATTCGTCAGAACTTTCCACATACTGTAGGGGTCACTTCCGTGCCGTAATTCATCACTATTAAACGACCTGGCTGCAGGCTGTGAGGCTGTTCCGTCTTCACCATGACAGGCAAAACAACTGCCCATATAGATTTGTCGCCCCCTTGTTACCGATTCATGATCCAGTTGATTCATTAAAGCTAAATGATCTACACCATCACCATACTATGAAATCAGATCATTCCCATCATATTTTCCACACTGAACAAACGTGAACACAGATACTAATAACACAACACCAAAAAATCTTGCCATAAACTGCATCAATAAAAAAAGGGAGTATCGATTATGTTTAAAGATCTGTCGATACTCCCTGTGTAAATTAAATAAGATTGACTGCTGTTACGGCAGCCTGTATCCTTGCCTGTATTCCCGGTGCAGGTACTGATCGGCTTCCGCGTCATCAACAAAACGCTGCGCTTCCGGATTCCAGCGAAGCGGCCTGTCGAGGAATGTAGCGATGTTGCCAAGAACACCTACCGAGTTACTACGGTGGCCGGCTTCAACGGGTGCGATTGGATCACGGCGCTCTTTCACACATTGCAGAAAATCGACAAGGTGAGGTGCAGCTGTTTCATATCCTTCCGCTTCAATATCTTCATCATCTTGCGGCATAAGGGAATCATCGGATGCCCGAAATTCACCACGGTGAACTTCAATCCACGCGTCATCGCTTGCAAAACGGACTCCAAAGTTCTCATTCTCAGTAAATGGTTCGTTTGCCATTACAAGCCCGCCTTCATACACAAATCGAACATACTCACTTCCATCGTGACCACCCGGGATAACTTCAACCGGGCCGCTATTGTCTTTATCGAGCGCCCATTGAGCGATATCGAAATTATGGGCACCCCAGTCCGTCATAAAGCCACCTCCGGTTTCCTTATACCATCGCCAGCCAGCCCAGAACTGTTCATTTTGGGGCGGATCAAGGGTAATTGGTGGATTCAGATCATGATTGTAGTGAACGTACGGATTCGGTCCCAGCCAGAGATCCCAGTTCAGATCGGCCGGAACTTCTTCTTCGGGCTGATCATACGCCCTTGGGGGCGGGCCTACCCAGGCGTTGATTTTAGTAAGGTCTCCAAGTCGATTATTTCTCACCAGGTTTACTGCATGCTGGAAAAATGCATCAGAGCGCTGTTGGCTTCCAACTCCCAGAACGGTATTGTTTGACCTTACAGCCCGTGTAAGCTCAATACCTTCACGGATAGTGAACGTAACCGGCTTTTCAAGATAAACATCCTTACCGGCATTGCATGCTTCAATAGCCTGAATTGCATGCCAGTGATCCGGTGTGACCACTACAACGATATCAATATCATCCCTTTCAATGATGCGTCTGTAATCTTCGGTGGTTTCAATTTCAACAGTTTGTTCTGTTTCTTCCTGGTATCTTCTTACCAGCCTTTCAAAACGATCCCTTTTGCGGCCATATACATCGGCACCGGCAACAATTTTGATGCCGGGATTCTCATGAAACCCATTCATAAGGTACATCGTCTGCCTGCCAAGCCCGATAAATCCAAGCCGCAGAGTGTCGCTTGGTGGTGTTGCACATCCTTTCATCAGGGGAAGCATTGACAAGCCCGCAACTCCAGCGAATGATGTTTTTAAAAATTTGCGTCGGGAAAAGTGTTTCATATTTTTTTTCGGTTTTTTTTGATTGTTTGACCCTCATCTTTGCAATGTAAGAATATCGCTCAACATGCACACACAAATTACTGTGTAATACAAAGAGTTATCGTGGATCACGCCAGATTCCATCCCTGAAACGAATCTCTTCATTGAGTTCACGTACCCAGATATTGCGAAAGCTCACATAATCGCCATGGTCCTGCAAACGTATTCCTGCCGCCCCATGTGCTGAATAGGATGGCTCGCCGATATATACCGTGTTCCCAAAAATTTCAACATTATTCTGAACCAAAACGCCATTCAGCAGAACGGTAATTCGTGCAGGTTTTTCAAGTTCTCCATCATCACTAAAAACCGGTGATTTAAAGAAAATCTGATAGGTTTGCCATTCTCCCGGCCTTTTTGCAGGATTTGCAAGGGGAATATGCTGCTTATAGATACTTCCGGCCATGCCGTTTGAGTATGTGAGGTTTTCCCAGTTATCAAGAACCTGTACTTCGTAACGCTCCTGTAAAAATACACCGCTATTGCCACGGCCCTGGCCATCTCCCACTATCACTTCAGGTGCACGCCATTCAATGTGCAATTGTATATCCTTGAATTTTTGTTTGGATACAATATCGCCTGTTCTTGGAGTTACGGTCATGTAACCGTCACCAAGTGTCCACTGTACTTCCGAGCCATCGCGTCTTTCCCAGTTATCGAGCGATGTGCCGTCGAAGAGAATAATAGCATCTTCTGGCGGTTCACCATTTACTTCAACCGGCTGCACTAAAGGAGGCTGAGGCTCCCATATTTCCGTTAGTTCAGGATCTCTGATTTCACCGCTTTGCTGACAGTTTGCAATTGTTGCGGTTAAAAGCAATATCCCAATCAAAGGTAAAATTTTGTATGTCATGATATTTGATAATTGAATTCAGGTTACTGTTTAATGAAAATAGACTTTCTTTTTTTTTTGCCAAAGTAAATCGTTTCTTATAGTTAAATAATACTTCTGATTTGAGAATTTTTTATAACTCTGAACTATTTTGTTTTTTCTTTTCCAAATTTCAATTCTTCAAATTATACTGAGCACTGATAAATATTTCTGTATTCGGTGTAGATGCATAACCATTTGCCGGTAATGGTATCTCACTGTTCTTAAATAATTTTTTATGCTGTAATAATTTATAAATCTTGTTATGAATCAATCCAAAAATGACCACATTAAGCGCACAATAAGCCGCCGTAACATGCTGAAAAGCAGTGCGTCCATTTCAGCAGCTATCCTTGCAGGAGCTGGCTTGCCAACAGCACTGATCGCATCAAATCGTGAAAAATCAACCGGATTTGTTCGTAATGGCAGAATTAAACAGGTATTGGCATCCTGGCCGTTCATGGACCGCGCTGAATTCTGGAGCCTGGAACAGTTATGCCAGGCAGCTGTGGATCTTGGAATTGCCGGTATAGAACTGGTTGGCCCCGATGAATGGCCTACCATGAAAAGGTACAATCTGGTTTGTGGGATGTCGCCAAACGGCATGCCGGGCCTGCCGTTTGTGAAAGGCCTCAATAATATGAGATACCAGGAAGAGGTTATCATGACAACCAAAAAGAGAATAGAAGAGTGCGCCGAAGCCGGGGTCGAAAATGTTATCGCATTTACCGGTTACAAATATCTGGATGTTGAACGTCCTGAATTAGGCGAAGTGCCGCTTGATGAAGGTGCTGAGAATACCGTAAAAGGGCTCAAAGAACTGGCTCTGCATGCAGAGAAACATGGTGTAACCGTGTGCCTTGAACATTTGAATACCCGTGTACCCGATCCGCACCTGTTCGGCACACCGGGTTACCAGGGCGATGATGTGGATTACTGTGCCGATATTGTTCGGAAGGTAGGCTCACCCCGGGTTAAACTGCTTTTTGATATTTATCATGTGCAAATCATGAACGGGGATGTGATTTCCAGAATACGTGAATATGGAACCGACATTATAGGCCATATCCATACAGCAGGGGTTCCCGGCCGATGTGAGCTGGATGAAACACAGGAGCTGAACTACCCTGCTATTATGAGGGCGCTGCTGGAGATAGGATATGAAGGATATGTAGGCCAAGAGTTTGTGCCGACTCGAAATCCCATGGACGGGCTTAGGGAGGCTGTGGCATTGTGTGATGTTTAGAATGGACAATGGAAATCTATCTACTATATAGATAATAAACAATAGTTTATTGTTATGTAAAAGATTAATAATTAATTTTTTAGAAATTTTACACTTTTTGTTTTTAACCCAAATTACGCATAAGACCAAAAAGACTTCCGAAGTCTTTCAAATTTTTTAAAATCTTCAATATGTTAACCGATGAAGGTTCCTTTCGATGCTCCGTAAGA
>PWLN01000187.1 GCA_003559375.1 Balneolaceae bacterium
ACCGGCCCTTTTTTATTTTATTGTGAAATCACTTGCGGTACAGCCTGTGCCCCGATATAAACACTGTGTAAATTCCTTAGGTTCTGAATGTCATCTAAAGGATTTTCATTAACCACAATAAAATCAGCCCACTTACCGGGTTCAAGGGTTCCAAGATTTTCATCCAGATTCATGCATTCGGCAGCATAACGGGTAGCAGATGTCAGAATTTCAATGGGATTCATGCCTGCATTCTGCATCATTTCCATTTCCATGTGTTCGAAATAACCCTGGAAACGTGCTGGCGGGCCACTGTCTGTTCCCAATGCTACCCTTACACCGGCGTTATGAAGTGCAATCATGTTCGCTTTGGCAAGTGGCAAGGCTTCACGGAAATAATCAGCTGCCCTGCCTGTATACCGCTGCTGAACATCCGGCTCTGTCAATTGTTCCAAAACTTCAGGGCTAACACCGGCAAGGAAAAAAGGATCATCAAAAAAAGCGGGACGCTCAGCGTAAATGTAAACAGAAACTTCGCGGGTTAAAGTGGGTGTAATGCAGATGTCTTTATCAAGCATCATATTGATAAATTCACGGGTTACCGGCCTGTCACGTATACTGTGAGCGATCAGGTCGCCATTCGATTCCACGATTCCTTTTGCATCTTCAAGGTTCACAATATGAGCGGCAAGCGGCACCCCATTTTTGTGAGATGTTTCTATAACAGCGGCGTAAACATCAGAGTGCATTTTTTCCCGTGTACCAAGTCCATCGTCTACACGAATTTTTACCCAATCCGGGCTATACTGCATCAAACCACTTACTTCATTCACAGCTTCTTCAGGGGTTGACGGATTTAATACCGGGCCCGACATATACAACCTGGCCAGGCCTTCTGAAGCGAAATCTGTATTATCACGTATATCAAAAGCGATCAAAGGTTCATCGCCAAGGCTTACTACGGTCGTAATTCCATATCTGGCATACAAAGCCAGCTGTTCCTTTATATTTTCGGCGGTATGAACGGAGGAACCGGTCACAAGGCCTTTAGCCATGCCTACATGGCCATGTGCATTGATAAGCCCGGGCACAACAAACCTGTTCTCAAGATCAATAACTACAGCACCATCGGGAAAATCGGGGTCATTCATGTCAAGGATATCTATAATGATACCATTATGAGTAAGCATTGCTGAGTTTGACAGTATGGTAAGCGAATGCCCATCCCAGAAATTGGCATTCGTGAAGATCACATAATCCTCGTAGTTTACTCCCCTGCAGGAAATGATAATCATCATGAATAGTAATAAGACGGTAAGCATATTTACGAATTTCATGGCCATTGATGTAGTTTGATTTGATTATAAACTTTATTCATCATAACAGGCAAAACAGGAAAAAGCAAATCAGGGTGGTATAAAATATTTGAGCCTTAAAAATTTTACATACATTAAGTGTTTAGGCTAATGGCAGGTAAGATGCGGGATACGGTTTAATCAGACCTGTCAGCGTGCGCCAGCTCCTGGCAGCGTCGGCAAAATGCTGTAAATTATAGGGATACGGCCCAACTACAAACAGGTCAATACATCAAATAACGCACATCGTCTATCGCTAATAAACCAGGAGTATGGCACAAGCGAGACGCTTGCGCCATCTCATTTGCAGACTCGCATCCCGCATCCCGCATTCCGCATCCGGAATCCCGAATTCCGCATCCCGCATCCTGCATCCGGAATCCCTTACCACGATCATCCTCAAGAAAGAGCCTGCTCTATATCGGCGATGATGTCATCGATATGCTCGAGGCCTGCGGCGATACGTATAAGCCCGGGGGTAATGCCTGTTGCTGCACGTTCTGTTTCAGTTAGTTTAGAGTGAGTTGTTGATGCAGGATGGGTAACGATTGTACGTGTATCGCCAAGGTTAGCCGATCTTGATAACATTTCTACTCTATCGATAAATGCTTTCGCGTGGTCAAATCCACCGGCAATTTCAAAGCAAACAATGCCACCGCCACGCTTCATCTGTTTTCGCGCAAGCTCGTGCTGTGGGTGACTTTTGTGAAAAGGGTATTTCACAACATTTACTTTTTTATGGTTAAATAAATATTCAGCAAGAGCTTCTGCATTGTCGCAGTGCCTTTCCATACGCACAGGCAGGGTTTCGAGGCTTTTACTGAACAACCAGGCATTGAATGGAGATAGTGCAGGCCCTGAATGCCGGGCAAAAAAATAGATATCCTGCATATATTGTTTTTTACCTACGATAATGCCACCGATTGCACGACCTTGTCCGTCGATAAATTTGGTTGCGGAGTGTTGTACAATGTCGGCCCCGAATTGCACAGGTTTTTGGAGATAAGGAGTGGCAAAACAGTTATCGACAGCGAAAATCAAGTTATGTGCTTTTGCAAATTTTCCAGCCCATTCAAGGTCTACAAGATCAAGTCCCGGATTAGAATGTGTCTCCAGAAATAGCATTTTGGTCTCCGGTTTTACAAGCCTGTCCCATTGTTCGGTATTCAAGGTGTCAGCATAGGAATATGTAATTCCCCAGCGTGGCAGTATCTGGCTCAGAATCTGATGTGATGAACCAAAAAGTGACCGCGAAGCAATAATGTGATCACCCTGATTCAATAATCCGGCGAGCGATGAAAAGACAGCCGACATTCCAGATGCGGTAGCCACTCCCATTTCGGCACCTTCAAGTTTGCACATTTTCTCGATAAATTCATCAGTTGTGGGATTGGAGTAACGGCTATAGACATTCCCTTCGACTTCATTGGCAAAAAGAGCCCGTGCCTGCTCAGCCGACTCGAAGATATAACTGGATGTAAGGTATAGCGGGGTAGAATGTTCCCGTTGAGTTGTAGTGGGAGTTTGTGTGCGGATTGCTTCTGACTCAAATTGTTTTTTGGGGGGCATTAGTACGTGAGAAGGTGTTAAAGAATTTTCAGTTAAAAAGTAGTAAGTGGAATGGTCATTCTGTTCTTACAATATCATAACTGCTTGTAATGGTCGCGGTTTTCTCCAGCATCTTGGAAACGGAACAGTATTTTGTGAGAGAGAGCTCAATTGCGCGCGACACCTTGTTATCATCTAAACTACCTGTGAGTGTAAAATGAATGTGGATAGATTTAAACTCGGAATAGGTGTCTACATTTACCCTGTTGCCGGTAACTTCAATTTTGATATCATCAGGATTCTGCCGCTGTTTTTTCAGAATACTGATTACATCAATAGCAGAACAGCCTCCTGCTGCAGCAAGAAGCATCTGCATTGGCCGGAATCCAGCATTAATACCTCCAATTTCTTCTGTTCCATCCATTTGAAGTGTTGCACCGCTTTCATTAACCGCCTCCATGTGAACGGCGTCATTGAGCCTCTGTATCGTTATTTTCATTCAGTAGAGATTAATTCATGATTTAAATGAAATTACCGTTTTTTTGTGATTAATCAGGCAAAAGATTCAGCAACTCGTTAAATACTGAATCCAATTGTATCAATTCAGCTACTGAGAAATATTAAATACACTATGCCTCAGATTTAAAAAACCAAGTGTATAAGCGTGATCCTGATCAGAATATGTAAAGAACTTTCCGGGCTCCCAGGTCATGAAAACTATCCAGTTACTGCTCCACCGCAACTGCTGCCTGCACCTGCAGTACATCCATAACAATGCTGATTTACTACAATTTCACGGCTGTTCAGTTTATTTAAGTTCCAGTCTTTGATATGATCAGGCGCACCGTGATTGGTTCTCAATTTAAGCATCTGGTTAAAGTCACAGTCATACAGAGTACCATCCCACCCTATGGAAATCGTGTTTCTGCACATAACTCCCATTGCTGCTGACGGGTTGAACGAGGTAATCAGTTTTTCCATGTACTCTTCCAAGTTTCCACTCATGACCAGAAAATTGAGATACCGGCTAATCGGCAGATTTGTAATGGTATAAAGTTCATTGAATACAATACCATAATCTTTCCATAGCTGTGCTTTGTAGTCCAGTTTCAGGGAATTTTGGTCAGGAGGCAGAAAAGCACCAACAGGATTATACACCAGATTCAACAGTAAACCGGTTCCATCCTGGCCATATCCAACGTTATTCAACAGCCTGAGCACTTTTACCGATTTATCATACGTTCCTTCTCCACGCTGTGCATCGGTTCGTCGTTTGTTGTAAAAAGGCAATGAGCATGTTATTTCGACGCCATGTTTAGCCATAAACAGAGGAAGGTCTTCAAATTTTCTTGTATCCAGAATGGTAAGATTTGAGCGGACAATGATATGCCTGTTCAGTTTGGAAACTTCATCCACAAACCAGCGGAAGTGTGGGTTCATTTCAGGGGCGCCACCCGTAAGATCCACCGTTTCGATGCCAGATTCAGCTATGGCTTCAAGGCAGTGCTCCAGAGTTTCCCTTGTCATGATTTCTTTTCGATCGGGGCCTGCGTCAACATGACAATGCTTGCAAGTCATATTACACATGTAACCGACATTAATCTGGAAAATTTCGATGCCGGTAGGCTTTAATGGAAATAATCCGATTTCATCCAGCTTTTTTTCAAACTTGTCGAGGTTTTTTACTTTATCCGAGTGATTGTTAATCACATCCAGCTGGACGCCGGGATCTGAGAGTGAATGGCTTTGGGCTAAAAGGGTTTTCATCTTTTTTTAAGTGAAAAGTGAAAAGTGAAAAGTGACCCACCTGTGCTGACGCTTCAGTGGGTTAAAAAGCTGTAGCGAATGCGACAGTCCCGACAAACTTGTCGGGATGTACCGAGCGCCAGCTGGTGTTTTTCCAGTCCCGACCCCTCGGGACGATTCCCGCGAAGCGAAAAGTACCACGCCTGTACTTCGTGCAAAACCAGCGCATTACATGCTTAGTTTATCCACTTTGTTCATCATTTGAACTCCATGTACCAGTGATGCTCCGCCTCTGATTGCTGTTGCCACGTGAACAGCTTCCATCATCTGTTCCTCGGAATATCCTTTTTCAAGACTGTCCTGAGTATATGCATCTATGCAATATGGACACTGTACGGCATGGGCTACGGCCAGTGCAATAATGGATTTTTCTTTGGCAGACAGAGAGCTGTCAGCAAATACGGTTCCGTAATAGTCAAAGAATTTGTCAGCCAGCTCTTTTTGAAAATCACCGACATTCCCGAATTTTTTCAGGTCATCCGGATTGTAATAGGTTTTATTCATAAAAATATGTTACCGCTGAAGGATTAATTTAGATAATATGAACGTCTTCATACAGGATAGTGAAGAACTGTGATGAGATTATCACAAAAGCATAAATAAAAGAGTACAAATTTGCCGGAGTTTTGATTATCTCCGGCATGTGAATTGTATTTTAAGTAACGGGTGCTTCTTCGTTAATCGTTTTTAAAAGTAATTCGGAAATATCGCGGGTATTGGCTAATACAGTTTCGGCTGTACCGGTATAGAGATCTGCAGTTCTAAGGCCACTTTTCAGAACTTTTATAATGGCATCCTCAATAGACTGAGCGGCTTCTTCCATCTTCAGGGAGTATCGGCATAACATAGCGGCTGAGGCAACTGCGGCAAGGGGGTTGGCCACACCTTTGC
>PWLN01000054.1 GCA_003559375.1 Balneolaceae bacterium
ATACGTGCAGAAACCGGAACGCTGATTGTTTATCCTTGCCGTCCTGATGTAGATAGTTTCGTACTTCCTCAAGCAGTGTATGAGTGCCATTGATATTTGTCCGGATAAATTCCGCTGAGCCATCAATAGACCGGTCTACATGAGATTCCGCTGCAAGGTGCATCACCGCATCAGGGCGGTAAGATGACAGAATTCTCCTGATTTCCGGGGCATCACAGATGTCTGTTTTTTCAAAATGGTAGCGAGGCGAGGATGATACCGTTTCAAGAGATTCAAGGTGGCCGGCATAGGTTAATTTGTCGACATTTACGACAATGTGATCGGTATGCTGTATAAGATATCGAACAAGTGCGGAGCCAATAAAACCTGCACCTCCTGTAATTGCAATTTTCATATCATCATTGTTTTTTGATTGTTGTTTCACTATATGGAAGCAAAACCTGTGCCAAAAACAATATTTTTTCTTTATAGTACTGATATTATTATTCTTATTTATTTTTGGATAATATAGAATTTTCCATAAATGATAGCAATGTTCCATATTATGGAATGATGGGAGGAGATTATTCAACAAGAAAGTATGGCTCTATAAAAGCGTTTAAGGATCTTTTGACTTTTGCTGAGCGATAGTAAGTAAAGGTCTTTTAGCCTTTTTACCGGTTTTTAATCTGCTCACAGACTTTCAACAAGGTACTTCTAACCTTATTAACCAGATTTTTCCTATCAATGTGATTACCATCAATAGGAAATTTTTCCAGTTCCCTGATTTTCTCTTTTAGGGTAGTTATTCCCATGTTATCTATGCTTGGCTTGATTCGGTGAGCCGTATTGTTAACTTGCCTGAAATCTTTTTGTTTCATGGCATCTTCAAATTCAATAATTGCTTCGCCAGAACTTTTTACAAACAATTCAAGCATATGTTTTACAAAATTCTGGTCGCCGTGGCTTAGCTTTTCCAGTACATTTAGGTTATAGAGGGGATCATTAGTTATGGGATCTGAGATGTCGTTTTCTTTTAAAAACGGTAATATTTTAAAATAAAGCTCTTCTTCACTAAATGGTTTAGTTACGAAATTATCCATCCCGGACTTTAAATAGCGTTCAATATCGTGTCTGAAAGCATTAGCAGTTAATGCAATGATCGGTGTCTCAATTTTGAGTTCATTTCTGATCAGCAAGGTTGCCTCCAGGCCATCCATTGTAGGCATTTGTATATCCATAAGGATTAAATCGTAGGCTTTTTCTTTAGCCTTTTCAATTGCTTCCTGACCGTTAATAGCTTCGTCGACAGAGCAGCCGAAGAAATGTAAAGACTGTATGGCAATAAAACGATTCATCTCGTTGTCTTCAACGATAAGAACATGCTTACCTGCAAAGGTATTTCTTTCAATTTTTCTGGCGGCAAATCTTAATTTTGAAATATCGCCTTTTGGAAGAACCAGCTCAAATGTTACTGTTGTGCCGTTTCCTTTGTTACTTTTTATCTCTATATCGCTCCCCATTAAAATTATCATTTCTCTGGCAATGGACATGCCAAGTCCGGTGCCCTCGTATTTTCGGTTCGAAGTGTTCTGTTCCTGGGCAAATTTATTAAAGAGTTTATCGAGAAACTCTTCACTCATACCTATGCCGGTGTCTTTAATAGTAAATTTTATGCGTTGTTCGTTCGTATTATCGTTGACCAAATCTACACGGAAAATTACCGAGCCACTTTCTGTAAATTTAATGGCATTTCCCAAAATGTTAATAAGTACCTGTTTGATTCTGCCCTCATCTCCAATGTGTGCCTGCCATAAATTTTCATCTACAATCAAATGGAAGTCAATATTTTTTTCCTCAGCCTGACTATGCAATATGCTGTAAGCATTTGATGCCACCGCTGAAATGCTAAAATCCAGGTTTTCAAGTTTGAGCTCTCCTGATTCAATTTTGGCCATATCCAATATATGGTTGAGGATTGTTAGCAAATGTTTGGCGGCTGAATCGGATTGAGCCACATAAAAACGCTGATCTGACCCAAGGTTTTGCTTTCCCAACTCGCGAATCATACCAATGATTACATTTAACGGAGTTCGTATCTCATGGCTCATATTTGCCAGGAAGATCTCTTTTGATTTCGCCGCATCTTCAGCTACTGACTTAGCCTTGGCCAATTCCCTTTCCAGGTTTTTTTGCTTGGTAATATCAAGGTGTATCTGAATTCTGCCGGTCTGTTGCCCCCTGTCATTAAAATTTGGCGCTCCGCTGCTAAACCACCATTTGGTCTTACCTTTTTTATCGCGAAAACGAATTTCATAACTATCAGTTATGCCGGAATCACTGCTTTCATTTTTTTCCTGGATTACCGGATGTTTTTCTTCCGGTACAAACAAGCTATGAACTATCTGCCCTTTTAATTCATTGATAGTATACCCCGACATTTCGCAGAAGGTTTGATTGGCAAAAAGAATAGTATTATTGTTATCCACCTCAAGAAGACCAAGATTCATATTTGAAATAATATTTCTATACTTTTCTTCTTGGATCCGAAGTCGATTCTCCCCCTTTTTTCGTTTTTGGATATTAATAATCATCTGTCCGAAAAGATGAAGCAAACGCTGTTCCTGTTCAGTATAGATATGGTGTTTACGAACAGAATCAAATCCTACAAAACCAATCAATTCGTTATTACTATTCATGGGTATAGTAATCAAGCTTTTTATTCCTTGCGGCTCAAGGATTGCGCGTAACCCTTCATCTTCCTCATTATCAAGTGCTAATACATCCGGAATATAAAAGGCTTCGCCTCTCTGATGTGCTTCAATCCATTGAGGGAAAAACTCCATTGGTACATTTTGAAGGTTGTCTATTTCAGGGATAATACCTTCGTTACACCATTCGTAAGTGTTCGATGTGGTTTTGTTCTCAAAATCATAATTAAAGATATAAGAACGGTCAGCATTCACAAAGCACCCCATTTTTTCAAGTGAATTATGAATGGTTTTCTCTACATCTTTTAAATCAATATTGATGTAGGTTGATGCAATATCAATTAATACTTCTTGCAAAAGCAATTCATTATCAAGTTTTTCCTGAGCTTCATACTGACGGCTGCGATCCATAATAATGCCATCGATACGTATTGGATTTTGATTATTATCAAAAATAACTTTTGCTCTGTTTCGCACCCACTTTATTTTTCCATCCTTAGTTTGTATTCGATATTTCTCGTTGAATTCTCCCTTGGTTTCAAGTTCATGATATATTTTTGAAATAACTGCATGGTCTTCTTTAATAATTGCCTTTTCCCACCAAGAGGAATCTTCTAACCATTTCTGTACCGGTATGCCATACATAGATTTTACAGAGGGAGTTACAAAAATCATCTTATAGTCTGGTAAACGCACAGACCATATTACATCTTCAAGCTCATTTAAAATACTTTCCAGCTTTTGCCGTGTTTCACCTACCTCTTCTTGCTGAGATGCAAGTTGAAGATTCTTGCCAAGTTGATAGATTATTTTTTTCAGCTCGAATTTAAGTTCTCGTGATAAAGCTTTTTTCTTACCCAGAATCAAACGTCCATATCCTGCTAATGGGTAGGAATAGTAATAAGAGTTATTCTCAATTATTTCAACAACTTCATTTTTTTTGTTGTTTATTTTCGCTTCTAGTGTTTTTAAAGTAGCTTTCCATTTAGTATTATTTCTTAGTGCTTCAGGCTGTATGTAAACAATAGCGCCCTTCTGAAATACGGCCGCGGCAAAGCAACCCAGCTTTTTTAAATAGACAGGTAATATTTTACGTAAAATATCCTCAGTATTGCCTTCTGGATTTTGACTGAGCGCAATTTCCAGCAGCAGTTCAGTATTTAATTTATCTTGTTCCATTTAGCTACTACAACTGTTTTATTAAACAATTCCAATACAGTATCACCGGGATTTGCTATTTCTCCAATACTGAGCACACCATTCATGGGCTTGTCTTTATTTAGCAGGTCGAGTTCCTTGCTAAAATCGTCTTGCATATAAAGAACGCGCGAAATACAGTCTACGCAGAAATGCTCCGAGTCAACGTTCTGGCTTTGAGCAGAAGCCGCCGACACGGCTTTTTGGGCTCCTTCTAAAGGTGAGTTCATATTCCCGTTCATAATGCGGATATATTCGCCTTCAGGAACATGATCTACAATATGCAACTTACCGTCTTCGGTAGCATATGGATCGCGAATTGTCATTTCTGAATCCAGCCGAACCAGCCCTAGCGGATAAGACTTGGCTACATAAAAAAAATTTTCTTTAGAAATATCAAGATCAGAATGATCTTTTATTTGTTTTCGATACACATCAAATGCGGGTTCCCAGTTGAGGCTGATAATAGTATTTCCATCTGTTTCAGTTACTTTAATAGGTTCGCTAACGGGTGTCCACCCATGAGCTACCCCTACTTGAATGTTGGTGTCCATCACTCCTATAACAGCGGAATTCTCATAAACAGCATCTTTATAAATAATACAAGGGAAGGGTTGAAAACTAAGTGAACCTGCACCTCCACCTATATAATTTGCGTCCGGCCCCCAAAAGTCATATAAGCTGTCAATAAGAGTTGATTTTTGGGGAGCAAGGGCATCTGTAAAGCAGAATATCGCAGGATTATTCGTAGAGTTAGCATCGGCATGGTTCGAAATCAGTTGCTTTATCTCTGTGGTATCCTTGCCTAAATCAATCAAAACTGTTTTTAAATCATAACAGAGTGGCAAAGCTAGTATCCCTTCTTCACGTCGTATACCATCTGCAATTATCTCCGGGAATATACCTCCAAATAGGGGCTTGGAAAAGGCCTTCAATGTAACTTCCAGATCCTTTTTGTAGGGTTGTCCTTTATCAGCAATGAATAATAACACAGAACTTACTTTTGGGTGGTTCTGAAATTCTTGCAGTGTTTTTTTGAGGGATTTTAAATTTTCACAGTACATGGGAGCGATTAATTCGTTGTTAATTCCCCACTTTTCAGCAGGTTATATATCGTTGATTTTCCTATATCAAGAATCTCTGCTGTTTTTACCACATTGTTATCATTCTTCGACAGGTAATATTGAATGATATCGTTAGTGTGTTCGCGAAGGGTTTTTGTGCCGGCAATAAGCATATCGCTGCGTATGGCATTGTGCCATGTAATGTCGTCGGGTTGAATTTCATTGTCTTCACACATTACGACCGCAAGTTCTATGATAGCTTTCAGCTCTCTGACATTTCCAGGAAATGGATAAGAAGCTAATTTTTCACGGGCATCCGGTGTAAGAACAGGGGGGGATATTCCGTTTTCTTTGGCTGCTTCTGCAATAAAATGCTTAGCAAGCAGAAAAATATCATTCCCTCTTTCTCTAAGCGGAGGGAGTTCTATGGGTAAACCTATAATTCTGAAGTATAGGTCTTCTCTGAAGTTGCCTTTTTTCACTTCCTCTGACAGGTTTTTGTGTGTGGCGGAAATGAGCCGTATATCAAAGGGGATAGGTTTATTACCACCTACCCGAACAACTTCGCGCTCTTGCAAAACCCGAAGAAGTTTAACTTGCAGGTTCATGTCCATCTCAGCGATTTCAT
>PWLN01000339.1 GCA_003559375.1 Balneolaceae bacterium
GAGAAACCGCCACACCAGCAGGTCAACCCGCGCGACGGGCCATCACGCATTCAATCGTTAGCGAGGAACTCATCGCGCCATGCTTGCAGCTGCGCATCCAGCGCTCCCTCGTCTACATGGGTCGAGCCCGGCGGGGCAACTTCCCGCAACCACGCTGAGAGCCGATCCTGCTGGTATTCCCTGGAGAGGCGCTCGACGATAGACGCCTGGACCTCCTCGAAAGGCCTCGGGACCGCACCCGCGCGCTCTAGCAGCTGGACCACGTGAAAGCCGAAACGCGATTCCACCAAGTCCGTGGCTCCCGGCTCGGCGAGCGCGAACACAGCCTCTTCAAACTCCTGCACCATCTGGCCGCGGCCGAAGGAACCCAGGTCTCCAGCCATGAAACGGGTTCCATCTTCGGAATACTCCGCCGCCAGTTCGCCGAAGCTCTCGCCATCGCGGATGCGGGCCAGCAGGGATTCTGCCTCTGCACGACGCCGCTCCCGAGCAGCGTCATCCGCCGCCTTTAACAGGATGTGCCGCGCGCGCACGGTCTCGGCCGGGGTGAACTCACCCGGGTGGGCCTCATAATGGGCTCTCGCCTCTTCTTCAAAGGCAGGCATTTCGAGCTCGTCGAGGAACCGTTGCGGGACCAGATTGCTCAAATACTGCTCGCGCTGCAGGCGAAGCCGGGCCTGCACCTCGGCGTCATCCAGGTAGCCCTTCTCCTCTGCAAGGGCAGCCAACTGCCGGCGGAGGAACATCCGGTTGACCACGCGATCCAGCTGGCGCCGATCTTCAAGCGCCCGCGCGCGGTCGCGTGCGGAAAGCAGTTCGAGCTCCATGCGCAGATCCCCGGAAGAAATCTCGACCGACTCTCCGGAAACCAGCGGCACATCCCTCCCGTAGTCCGCAGCCGTAAGCACTGGGACCACCGACAGAAGGAAGAATGTCAACATCAGCACTACACGCATCTCGCAACACCCCAATCAAAAGAAGGCCGTCAGTCGCGTCAGACGGCGGCCAGAAAATCTTATCGGAGGTACAAAAGACCGCCGCCCCGGAAACGGGGCGGCGGGAACTCCTTTTGAGCACTGAAACCGGGTCTGAACCCAACATGCACTCTTGACCCGGCGGAACCGATCTCTTCCCTGAGATTGGGATTCCAACGACTCCCTGTTACGGGCGCACGTATCCGTGCTCGGTGGCCTGGCCGTAGTTCAGGCCCGGGTTGTTGAAGTCACGCTTCTTGAAGATGAAGCCAGTGACCGGATAGGCCGCCGCCTCTTCGTTGTCAAGCAGGAAGCCCACCGCAGCCCAACCCGTACGGGCATTGGAAGCGAGCACGCTCGTATCCACCGACTCGGCGATAAGCGAGTCGAGCGCCGAGTCGACCGAGCCGCTGCCGAAGCTCAACACGTTGACCTCGTAGGGCAGCGAGCTGATTTCGACATCCGCCGGCGGAGCCGGAGAGATCACCGGGCCATCCACGACCACCACAACCGAACCTTCCTCACGGTCGAAGATCGTGTACTCGACCTTCAGGTCAGCCTTGCCGTCGTTTCGAGCCTGGAAAACGTTCGGGAAGTCGAGATCGGGGCAATTGGCGCCCAAAAGCCGCTCCGGCCCAAAGGGAGTCACGCCTGCGCCGAACGGTGCCCACCAACGAGTGCCGGCGCTACCAACCGGCGTGCCACCCGTTACTACGTCGTCATTGCGCCAAATGCTGCATGCAGCCTGCACGTTGAGGGCATCCTCGTCGGCCTGGAAACGCTTGGTCGGGAAGGTCACCACCCAGTCAGTCGAGGCACCGGTGTTGGGGTTGTTGGCCCACTCGTTGGCGACGACCAAGGCTTCGATGCCTTCGTTGATATCATCGAGGTTGCCCGTGGTCCAAAGACCCTCGCCAGAGGCCAGCGACGGCTCAAGGAACCATGGGAACTGCTGAGCCGCCATCAGGTTTTCGCCCACGCCCCAGTCCGAGATGTGCAGCGACTCGACGCCGGCCGCCAGACCGTCGGACTCCTTGATCAGGCTCGCGTTGACCTTCAGCGGAGCCGGGGTCTCGATTACGCCGTAGCCCACCTTTATCCCGTCCGGATCACCTGCGTTCTGCAGGAGACGCGCATAGGGGCTGCCCGATCCTTCCTCGCCTGGAATGGCCGCGGCTCCACCGGCCCACGTTCCTGCGCGGGTAACGAAGTCGTTTTGGATGATCTGGCAGTTACGCGGCTCGCCGTTTACGTGCTTCGCAAACCATGCGGTGCTACCGCGGAAATTGGCAGCGCCAGGGTTAGTCAGATTGTTGCGCGTGTCCGCATCCCCCGGCGCGAAGCCTTGGGCACCGTTATCACGGGTAGGCCAGGGAACTCCGTCCTCGCTCAGGCCGTTCGTGACTTCACCCATCACCAGGATCTCGATATAGCCCTCAGACATGCGGCTGATATCGTTGTTGGTCGCGGAGTGATCGTTGAAGACGCCTGAGTAGGCGAGCGCGCTGGCGCTGGCGCCACTGTCGCGCACCGACAGCGGAACGGTGCAGGAGCGGTCGTTAGTCTGCAGGCGGGGTTGGCCGTCTGCGCCCTCCTGAATCCACGCGGTCCAGACGTCGAACGGGCTCAGCAGCACGACGAAGTCAAGAACGTCGCGGGAGTTGCGCGCTTCGTGCAGTCGCACCTTTACCGCCAGAGAGCTGTCCGACGTGTTGTGGATATTGAAAAGCGTCCGCCAACCATCGTTGATGGTGTAGTAGGGGATGAACACCGCAGTGCCAGTACCGGTATTGGATACTTCCTGAGCGACGACGGGGCCTGTCAGCGTGGCCGCCGACAGCACACCAGCCGCCACCAGGGCCGCGGTAAGTTTACGAGTCTTTGCAATCATGCTTCCTTCCCTCTTGTCACTGTTCATGAACGTGAAAAAACTTCAAACACCCCACGGGCGCGCTACCCTGGGCGGGCCACATGGATCCCCGGTCGCATTTAACCCCATTGGACCGGACCGATGCAAACCCTGCTGGTCTGACCAAGCACTCGCACACAACGGAAAGTGGGGTTTTGCTCAAGCTATACCGAAGGATCGAACTGCTTCTTCTTGATGCGAAACCTAAACTTCATTCCGTTGTGCCGACACGATCATAAACCAAACCCCGGGTGTTGCCTAGACCGTGTTCGTAATCTGCCGAGAACGGCTACCACGGCCGACACACGGGCACCCTTCCGTGAGCTGACATAGAAGCTACACCACGGTGACCAGAAACACAACACCAAAACGGCTCATTTTTTCGGAACATCAGAGAGTCCACCAGCTTGAACGGCGAATGGCGTTGCGGGAAAACAACAAAAAGTCCTGCCGCCAGGAGACGAATCATGCGGCGGCTGCGGCTAGTTTGGCTCCAAATCGTGCCGCGGTTCGAGCGGCTCGAACTCCAGTGTGCCCGGCCCGTCCCCTGAAGGAACGCCCTGACGGCGCTGCTGCAGCTCAGGGAGACCCCGCATGCGCTGACGGAACTCGCGGGTGATGGCGGCCGCCTCCCGCATGTCTTCAGCCACCTGCGGGGTCAACAGAACGAGCAGTTCGGTCCTGCGGGTACTTCGGGACGTGCTGCCAAACAGCGGTCCGATCAACGGCGCGCGGTGGAGTACCGGAACTCCCGATTGCTCGACTCCACTGCTTTCCCGGATCAATCCACCCAGCACGATGGTCTCGCCGCTCTGAACAGCGACCGAGCTCTCAATCAGCCGCTGCAGGAACGTTGGGGAATCGATCCCCGAGGTCGTGGTCGCCGCGACGTCGTTCACTTCCTGCAGGATTTCCAGCTGCACCATGCCGCCGGCATTCACCCGCGGAGTCACGGTCAGGCTCACGCCCGTGTCACGGTAAAGAATGTTCGTTACGGTCACGGGTGTATCGGTCGTCACGGCGGTCGTCTCGGTGCCGCGAATCGGCACCTGGTCGCCGACGCGGATCGTGGCGCTCCGGTTGTCCAGCACCATCACGGACGGCGACGAAAGAACGTTCAGCTGACTGTCCTCGGCCAGGGCACTGAGCACCGCGCGAACCTGACCCGCGCTGTCGACGATCGAATAGTTAAATCCCGGAAACGATTGGGCAAGGCCAGGGCCTCTCGCGAAAATACCCTCGCCGCGATAGCTGCCCAGACTGTCCTTGAAGAACCACTGCAGACCGTAGCGCAACTCGTCGCGGAGACTGACTTCGACAATCGTGGCATCGATCAATACCTGCAACGGCGGTATGTCGAGTTGCCGCAACGCGTTTTCGATCACCTCGTAGTCGGCGGCGCTGGCGAAGATGACCAGGCTGTTGTTTACATCGTCGGCGACGATCCGGGTACCCTGCGGGATGCCCCCCCGGTTTCCGTTCCCCTCAGCGCCGCTGCTGTTGTCAACGCCCGCGGAAAACGCCGGACCGCGGGCATCCAACGGAGCGTTGTCGAGCGCGCCATCACCCGACCGCATGCGGGCGGGTTCCGCACCCGGGGCAAAACCGGCGGCCCGCTCCCGCGGCGCGCCGGGCTGACGATCCTCCCGCTGTGTGCTGACCTCGACCCCGAAAACGTCGCTGAGCACCCGCGCGACATCGGTGGCCCGACCGTGCTGCATCCGGTACACGTGCAGACGCCCGGCCTGGGTGTCGCGGCTCTGATCGAGGCGCTCCACCCAAACCCGCGCATCTTCGAGATAGCGTGGCTGCGGCGTCACCACCAGCAGCGCGTTCAGCCGTTCGACCGGAAGGATGCGGAACAGTCCCGCCACAGGCGAGGCACCATCAGCGTTCACCAGCTGATCCAGTTCGCCGGCCACCTCGCGGACGTCCGCCCGATGCAGAGTGAACAGGCCCACCGACATCCCCTGCAACCAGTCCACGTCGAAAATATCGACCGTTTCCTGCCACTGCGCCAGTTCGCGCCGCGTTCCTGCCAGTATCAGCAGGTTGCGCACGGAATCGGCCCGCAGGAGCGACCCTTCACCCAGAAACGGCTCCAGAATCTTCACCATCTCGCTGGCCCCGATGTATTCCAGCGGAACGATACGCACGTTCAGCCCCGCGCGACCCGCGCCGGTTCGAGGCGCGACCTGCCCGCGCAGTGCCGCAGCGCGCCGCGTCACCCGCACCATGCCCTCGGTTTCGACCAGCACCGCCCCGTTAATCCTGAGCACGTCCTCCAACACGCCGATCAAGGCGCTCTCGGGAAGCGGCCGTGCGGTCTGCAGGGTCACGGTGCCCTCGATGCCCTGATCGATCAACACGTTGCGCCCCAACATATCGCCAAGGATGACCTGAGCCACGTCGCGCAGATCGGCGCTCTGGAAATTCAGCACGTATTCGCCCGTCGATTCGTCGAAAGCCACCGGTCTCTCGGCGCGGTCGCGATCGAAGAACTCCCGCGTACCAGGAAACAGGTCCGCGCGCATGCTCCTCTCCGGCAGGGGCTCAGCCGCCAGCGAGTCGCGCGCATCCCAGGAATACGGCTCTGGCGCCCGCTCGGCCGCCCTGACAGCCTCAAGCGATGCTGGGGGCTCCGGCGGGTCGGGCTGCATGCCTGCACACCCGACGAGCAGC
>PWLN01000295.1 GCA_003559375.1 Balneolaceae bacterium
ATGGTGAAGATGTGATTTTCGGCACCGGCTTGGGTGAAGTTGCCGGAGTACTCGCTGAAATTCGACGGCAGAATTTTGCCGGACACATTTCCATAGAGTATGAATCAAACTGGTACAACAACGTACCTGATGTTGCCCAGAATGTAGGCTTCATCCGTGGCTGGGCTACTGCGCAATAAAATCAATCAACCCGAATCTGTAGCACTCAGATTTTACTTGCCTGCCTCACAAATAGCAGGAATTCCATTTGAAGCTGCATATCAGGCCATAGCATGGCTAAGCTGGGTGCCGAATATCCTTTTCGTTGAATGGTTCTTTTTGAATTGGTACCATGCACAAACCGGCAGGGCCCGGACAATATGAGGCCTGTGCCAGTTTTTCGAAATCTGTACCCCCACCGATAATACAATTTCTGTAAAGATCCCATCTGAAAGGACCTTATCGGCGCTGGCAGGACTCAGGTTTGTTTTTTTACCTCGATCCATTTTGCCATATATTTTGTACTTGCGGCAGTATGGTGCATCAGCATGGTTCCGGTAAAGTTCTCTCTTCTGTGTTTCGGCAATTCTGATTTTAGTTTGTACAGGTGGTCAATAAATCCGCTTGAAAAAATTTGCTTTTCAAATTTTTGGCTCATTATCCGGTACCCGGTATTGCTGCATTTTTCCCAGAGGCTCCGATTCTGGTGTAGTTTTACAGCATCTTCTGCGAATGTAACGGCATCATCCCTTATCATTCCGCACCATTCATTATGGATTGTCATACCTTCAGCTCCAATAGCTGTGGTTACCGACGGTGTCCCATTCATCATAGCATCGACCAGTTTACCTTTTAAACCGGCACCAAACCGAAGCGGAGCGAGCAGTACACGAGCACTCTTTAATATGTGGTTTACATCGTTTGCCCTCCCTTTAATTAAAAAACCACTCTCCGGATTATGCAGCTCAAATACTTTCTGCGATGGATATGCACCGTAAATATGGAGTTCGGCACCTTGTAATCTCTCCCGGATGGCTGGCCAGATTTCTTCTTTCAGCCATAATACAGCATTCACATTCGGTTCGTGCAGAAAATTTCCTATGGAAACAAACCCGTTACGCACCACAAACCCCGGTAATGTCTGTATTTGATCTTTTGAAAGCGGATCATACAGATACGGAAGGTAATAAAGCAGTTCATCAGGTACCTTAAACAGGTTTTTTAAGAAATCGATCTCCGCTTCAGAAATAATGATTGACGCATCACACCGGTAAATGGATGCGATTTCACGTTTTGCCGACTCCTCTTCCAGCACCATTTGCGGGTGAAATACTATACCGGCATTCCATGCACATTGTCTTGCACGCCGCAGGCAGTGCAGGTCTTCCGTATCCAGTATACGCAGTGCTTCCGGACACTGTTCTGCCACCCGCCAGCCATATTGTTCTTCCGTCATGAACCTGTCAAACAGCACAATGTCCGGATTCAACTTCTTTATATAGCTGTCGAATTGTGAGCTGTTTAGTTTGATGGATGCCGTTTTCACTCCCATCGTTTCCAGGTCTGCCGCATATTCACTCTCAGCAGCTGCTGTTGCAAATGTTACCCTCCACCCCTTTTCGATAAACAGTCTTATCAGCTGGAGCATACGCGTTCCTGCCGCCGATGAATTTGGCTCAGGCCAAACTTTTCCAATGATGAAAATATGCTGTATGGTACCTTTCACCAGATCATCTTTTAATAAAATCTACCGGAGTTGCTCACGAAAGCTATATAACGGCTGTCTGGCGACCAGCTGGGCACATTGATCGTTCCCTGTCCGCCATACAAATATGCCACAATTTTCGGTTCTCCTCCCTCTGCAGGCATCATCCGGAGGGTTACTTGCTTGTAAAAAGGGTGATCGCCGGAGTCCACATCGAGGCCATAACTTAAAAAGAGCACCCACTTCCCGTTGGGTGAAACATGCGGAAACCAGTCGTGGAAGTTTTCATCGAAAGTTATTTGAGTTTGTTCACTGCCATCCGGCCTCATTCTCCATATCTCCATGGTTCCGGTACGGTTTGAGTTGAACCAGATATACTCTCCATCCGGAGAATATTCAGAGCCGTCATCCAGATAAGGGGTATCAGTAAGCTGTGTTTCCTCCATAGTGTTTACATCGGCTGCATAGATGTCGTATTTGCCATTTCTCCACCCAGTAAAAATAACAGTCTGGTTATCCGGGGAAATACCGTGAAGAAATGCATGCCCCTTGCCCGTTGCCGTAACCTGTTTCGGATGATCGCTTCCTTCAATCGGAAGGATGAATATGGTAGATTGATTATTGTCTTCAGGCACATGATGGCTGATTGCCAATAATTTACCGTCAAATGAAATTACATGGTCATTATTATTATTGGTCGCAAAACCGGTGTTGAGATAGGTGATTAGTCCGGACTCAAGTTCGTAATTATATAGGTAACCGTTAGAATTATAAATCAGTTTTTTCCCATCAACCGTCCAGTTCGGTGCCTGAACCGAATGTTCCGATTCAAGTAGCACCTGACGATGGCCGGTGTGCACATCCAGAATCTCCATCCGGCTGCCAAGGTATCTCTGATAGCGCTGCTCACTTTCAGGAAATGGTTTCACAATTCTGACATTCCGGAAGGTGATCTCACCCGAACTCACAAATAAACCGGCTTTAACTTCATTCCTCAAAGAAACCTGAACCGGTTCACTTTCAACAAGAGGCTCGCCAAGTCTGGCTGTTTTCATTCTGAAAATTCCATTTATACGTTCAATCTGAATTACATCCGGATTTCTGTGAAGCGATTCAATCGTTACAAAACTACCACCCCGCTCACCTCGAACGTTTAATGAAGCTGCCCCATCCCCATTCACAACTGCAGATATCATCGCAGAGTCGTCACTGATTGTATTTCGCACAGACCAGCCGAAAGTAGAAGGTTTATCGTCTCCGGATTGGCCTGGATCAACTTCAGCCCTCAGGATAAAATCACCCTGAATGGCTTTCCATAGAAAATGAAATTCATCAGAATATTCAGAAATACCATTGCCTGAACTGCGAATGGTGTATGTCTGAGTTGATTTGTAGAACATAGTAGTACCACTTACCGGCACATGTCCTATATCCAAAGAGTTGTCAAATTCACCGATACTCACAGGGCCCTCTTTAATCGGTGAAAGGCTGATAGATACAATAAACCCCATAAAAAAAATTATTAATAAAAACCCCGCTGCTACTTTCATTGTATATAAGTTGTATTTGTTTTTATTCTGGTAAACCAATTAAATATCATAAATCATGAAAAAATTCATCCCATCTGTATAAAGTAATAAATCTGCCAATGCCAAGTAGTGTCATGAAACCTTAATTGTGGAATGTATAAGAGGATAAACAAATATTATTGAGTTGAATACCGCTCAGAAACTGAAATTTTCCGGTCATATATCCATACTACCACTCATAAAAAAAGACCGGTTATTCTGAAACCGATTGCGTGTTGAAAGCGTATTTGTGATTAACCCCTTAATCAAATCCCATTTACCATGTTAATAAAAAACATAATTATATCTACCGTAATTTTTGCTTTTAGCGTGATATCATCACATGCTATGCAATCCGAAATATCCGCACCTGAAAAAGCTTCACATAGCTATCAGCTTACAGTAAATGACAATACAATGGACTGTTTTCGCAGCCTGCAATGCCTGATTGAAGAGAATCCGTTTAAAAATAGCAATCTCGACCGAATCCGACTTAATAACAGCAGGGCACAGCGATTCATGGTTGAAGGATCATCTGAAAATGAAGAGTTGAAAGCAGTCTATTTAGCGAATGGTGACCTCGTTGAGGCTAAGGTTATTCAAAGAAACATTGTTCTTCCACGAAGGATATATGAAACGCTTGCAAGTAATGAGTTTTCAAGCTGGACCATGATTGAAAATAAACTCGAAATCAAAAATTTTGATGAAAACACAAAACGGTATCAGGTTGTACTTAGCCGGGATAGTGAGGTAAGAGTTGAATATTTTGATAAGAATGGTGACTGGATTCAAATCCATATGTAACCGGATACTGAACACATATAAGGGTGGCTGTAAAAAACAGACACCCTTTTTTTATAGTATCAAAGTATCTCTGAAGTGCTGTGACCGTCTTCTTGAAATTTTGATTTCTTTTCCACAGCTCATAATTACACGAAAAGCTGCGGAACCAATTGCTGCCACGCCTGATACATGTGAAAGATTGATAATAAATTGACGGTTAGCGCGAAAAAAATATTCATCAGGAAGTTTCGAATCAAGGTAATTTAAGGTCCGGTTAATGACCAGCATACCGTCATTAAAATAGGTTTTACTGTAATTACCAAACGTTTCAAAATACCTTACATCTCCAAGTGAGACAAGGCGGCATTTTTCGCCATCATAAAGCAAAACTTTATCATTAACTGAGAGTTTTTTGTGTTGAATCATAACTTCCATAACAGGATAATTTATGATTGCATACGACTCTCAACGGGTTTTGTTACTACATAGCCTGGCTTTCCCGGTAATATTATTTAATTCGATATACTGACTCGCACTCCAACACCAAAAACCCACTGTTCTTCCCGTTCGCTACCAACGATATACTTGGCTTCACCAAATCCCCGGCCAAAACCAAGATCCACTTCAGCGCCGGCACCAAGATTGAATCCTGTATCGGTGTCCGTTACCGTTTCATTTCCTATGGATGCGCGTGCGTGTACAACATTCAGGCCGGTTATTGTATAGAGGCTGATGAAATCTGTATCAACGGCCATAAAGTGAACATTCAGGTTTCCTTCAAATTCATTAATGTCTGATTCCGGTTTTGAGTAGCCCACATCACCACCGATCCGCAAAGGCAATGTTGGGAGCCTATAGTAGGCATTAACCTGAAAGTTTACATTTTCTGACTTGCTGCCATAACCGACACCACCCCCGGCAGTTATCCGCTGGGCTTCTGCCGTTGATGTGATGCAAATGAACATTCCAATAGAGAGTAGTAGAGATAATTTAATCGTTCTCATAGGTTACTTACGGGTAATTATTGATAGTTAATTAATAATTGTGCTAATATGGGTATCAATTTTTTTAGTTTCAATATAAATTTCAAATTCATGACTGAAAATTTCAATTCAGCTCAAAAGTAAATTCACCTTTCAGGCTAAAATATTTTACAAGTTTAATGCAATATCAACCTGATTTATGTTGATTACACAAATCTTTTTTTGTATTCATAGGTAATTAATCATTCAAATATCATCCACCTGCATATGCTCAAATCATTTACTGCCATCTTTGCCGTCATCATATTCAATTATTCTGCAATTTCCGTACCGGTATATGCTGATAATGGTAAAAATTTAACTTTATTAGAACAGCTAAATCCGGACCGCCTCGCTCAGCTTGTGAGGTATTTTGAACAGAGAAATCTTGATTTAAAAAGCCTGATTGAAGACCCGCGATTCGAAATCTATGATGGTATAGGCGATCGCTTCAGAAACTCGGCAGAACGAAGAACACTCTCACTTGAAGAATATAAAAGGATCCTCAATTTTGAAGACAAGAGACTAAGAATTACCGGTTTCATGGATACTTACGCAATTGAACTTGCCGCGGCAGAAGAGACGTACGACATTCCGAAATATGTAATAGCGGCAATTATTGGAATAGAATCGGACTATGGAAGAAATATCGGCAGATTTAATCCATTAAATGCATATGTGTCTATGTATAGTGAAGATTACAGGTCAGAATTTGCCCGTGCCCAGCTGGAAGAATTACTCAAATTTACAACCCGCAACAATATTGATGTGTTTGAGTTGAAATCAAGTTACGCAGGAGCAATGTCATTCGCCCAATTTATCCCCTATTCACTTAACCAGTGGTTTGTTGGTGATGATATCTTTGATATGAATAATAACATACAGTCTGTTGGTAATTACCTTGCACACTTTAAACGTATTACCGGCACAATTGAAGGAGCCGTATTAAGATATAATCCCAGCGGTTTATACAGAGACGCGGTACTTGCACTGGCAAGGGAAGCTGAAATACTTTACAGTTCTGCAAGACAGGCTTCTCAGTAATGTTGCTGGATCACAGGCAACGCAGAAAATGGCAACCTGTTATTTCATTTGGCATTGCCACTTTGCTGCTTGCCCTGTTTTTCCTGATAACATTGGGTGTCTATACATGGATGATGCCCGCATCAACATATGGAATGATGATACCTGAACCTACAACTGAGGAATTGAAGGTTGCTCGAATACTCCAAAAGGATGTACAAATTCTTGCATCTGAAATCGGAGAAAGAAATATGTTCCGGGCTGGCACCATGGAACGTACAAGTGCCTGGCTAACCTCAAGATTTGATGAAATCGGATATCGGCCTTCTATTCAGGAATATCAGTTAAGCGGAGCCGCACATATCGTACGAAATAGCAGATCAAAAAATATTATTGTTGAAATACCCGGTTATCAATATCCTGGGCAGATATTGATAATTGGCGCACATTATGATTCAGTTTATGGATCGCCCGGAGCAAACGATAATGCATCAGGTATTGCTGTACTACTGTCACTGGCTGAATTTTTTCATAACAATCCGCAAAAAAAAACGATCCGTTTTGTTGCATTTGCTAATGAAGAGCCTCCTTTTTTTAAAACGGCAAATATGGGCAGTTACGCTTACGCAGAACGTTCTGCCAAAATGAAAGAAGAGATAACAGCTATGATAGCTCTTGATGGGCTTGGCTATTTTTCAGATTCAAAAGGAAGCCAGAAATATCCGCTGCCTGGCATCGGCTTAATCTATCCCAAGACGGCAAATTTTATAGGATTTGTAACCCGTTTCAAAGATCTTGCACTTTTAAAAGAAGCAACATCTGCATTCAGGAAAAAAGCCTCAATACCATCGGAGTCGGCAGCCCTGCCATCATTCGTACCTGGAATTTCATGGTCGGACCACTGGTCTTTCTGGCAGCATGGATTTTCCGGTATTCTGATTACGGATACATTATTATTCCGGGATCATGCCTACCACACTGCACAAGATACACCTGGCAGGCTTGATTATGAAAACATGGCAAGAGTGGCTGTCGGCTTAAGGGCAGTGATAACTGAACTTGCTAATTAACCCTTCACAACAGCCAGAGGATGAAGCTCAATTTCAATATCAACCAGGTCTTTCTGCAATTCCATTACCCTGTGAATATCTTTGTATGAGTCGGGTGCTTCATCAAGGTCTGACCGGTTTCTAACTGCATGTATGATACCCTTATTATCCAGTTTTTTTTGCACCTCTTTAAGATCCAATATTCTCCTGGCCTGGTTTCTGCTCATCACACGGCCTGCGCCATGAGAACAGGATTCGAATGATTCAGGATTTCCTTTCCCCTTTACGATATAAGAAGATGTACCCTGCGATCCGGGAATCATACCATATTCATCTTTCCTTGCCCTGGTTGCTCCTTTTCGATGAATGATGCATTTTTTACCGAAGTGCACTTCTTCTGACGCAAAATTATGGGGTTTATTGATGAAAGCGGAAAATTTCACATCCGGGAATACATCAGTAAATGCTTCTTTAAGCCGCTCCATCATAAGTTTCCGGTTTGAAAGTGCAAATTCAATGCAGTAATCCATTTCGGCTTTGTAGTTATGAAATTCATCTGTATCAGACGGAAAGTAAGCAAGGTCTTTGATGAAATCGGAAAACCATTTTTCATTCAGTTTTTTAGCCATGTTGTGATAGTGTCCTGCTACCGTATATCCGATGTTACGGGAACCGGAATGGATCATCAACCAAACGAAGCCATCAGAGCCTTTTTGTATTTCAATAAAATGATTGCCACCCCCAAGTGTTCCAACCTGATGTGTTGCGCTTTCAAACTCCTGTTCCACGATCGGAAGATTCTGTTTCAATTCCGGCATCCATTTCAAATCCTGTGATTCCTTATGATGCCTGAATCCAACCGGAATACTTCTACGGATGGCCGCCATTATCTGTTTTAACTCAACCTCTTTGATATCCTCAAGATTTGTCCTGAGAGAACACATCCCGCAGCCTATATCCACACCAACAGCATTTGGAACAATTGTATCGATTGCAGCCAGTACACCTCCTATTGGCATTCCGTACCCCTGATGAGAATCCGGCATAATTGCAATGTGGCTGAAAGCAAACGGCAGGTTCGCCACATTTCTTGCCTGCTCAAGGGCTCCGGTTTCAATATCACTCAGCCAAAGCTTGATGGGTACTCTTTCAGTTGTAATTATTTCTAACATAATGATTTCACTTTTTAACTTCTATAAGATGACTATCATTGACTTCATTGAAATTCCTGCAACCTGTAAGTGTAAGAATGACAGCAGCCTCTTTTTTCCACTGATTTAATAGTAGCCGAAGTTGATCAATACCACCATCAACTAACGCTTTGATCACCGGCTGGGCTGTTGCAGTAAAATCTGCACCCAGTGCGAATGATTTTGCGATATCAAATGAATTCCTGATTCCCCCAGAGGATATCAGTTCAAAAGCATAGTTATTTTTCAGGGGAGCAATTTGTTTGAGGCAGTCAGCAGTTGGAATGCCCCAATCATCAAAACTATGCATTGGATTTTTCTGCCTATCTCTAAGATTTTCAACTTTAGCCCAGCTCGTACCCCCCGCACCAGCCACATCAACTACCTTTACACCAACAGATAAAAGTTTCTGTGCTACATTTCCTGATATTCCTGCGCCAGTTTCCTTTACAATTACCGGAACACCTGAATGATCAATCAGCAGTGAAATACCCTTCAGTATGCCCTCAAAACGGGTATCTCCTTCCGGTTGCATAAGTTCCTGAAGAGGATTCAGGTGTACTATAACTGCATCTGCCTGAATGTTATCCACAAGAGAAGTCAATTCATTTTGTTTAAGGCCTCCGGCTACTTGTGCGCCTCCAATATTAGCTGCAATAAAAGCTGTTGGGGCATGCTTCCTTACGATTGAAAAGGAAGATATCTCACCCGGATTCTCGAGCATTGCACGCTGGCTACCAACACCCATAGGTAAATTTTCTTCTTCGCAGAATCTCGCTAAAACCTCATTAACTGCACCGGCATCTGAGTATCCACCGGTCATTGATGAAATAAATAACGGAAATGCAAATCGCCTTCCAAGCAACCTGGCTGATAAATCAATGTCATCGAGATTCAGCTCAGGCAGTGCATTATGAACAAAATCAAACCGTTCAAAACCTGTTTTTTTTGAATAAAAAACATCTTCATTTACTGAAAGCTCAACATGTTCTTTTTTTCGGATTTGTATACTCATCTTTATTCCACTAATTATGGTTCCAAAATTTCATTGTATGGAACATCAGTCTTACCTTTCCAACGTAACAGTAAGTATCTTCGTCATCATTATTTAAAATAACACTTTCTATAACGTTCAGGTATGTCAAAGAAAAATAGGCTGTATCTCATACCAACCCCAATCGGTAAACGACCGGAAAACCGTGTGATGCCAGAATATACACTGGATATCGTCAGGTCGTTGTCATGTTTCATTGTGGAAAAACCACAAACATCCCTGAGTTTTTTAAAATGGGTACAGCATCCACTCGGTGAGCATCAACTTAAGGTACGTGTGCTAAACAAAAAAACTCCTTCTCACGAAGTTTTTAGTTTTTTAAAGTTACTTGAAGAACAGGATGTAGGCTTGATGTCGGAAGCAGGTGCTCCGGGTGTAGCAGACCCCGGTACCGATTTTGTTGAGTTAGCACATCAAAATAATTATGAAGTAATTCCACTCGTTGGCCCTTCCTCCATTTTACTGGCATTAATGGCATCAGGCCTCAGTGGACAGAGATTTGCATTTCATGGGTATCTCTCATTAAACGAAAATGACCGTTTAAAGGAAATAAAAAAATATGAAGAACAATCCAGGAAATTTCATCAAACTGAAATATTCATGGAAACCCCACACCGGAATCAATCACTATTGCAAATATTAGTTAAGGAACTTAATCCGGCTACAAAACTTTGTGTGGCAAGTGATTTAACGATGGATGACCAGCTGATAATCTTAAAAAGAATAGATGAATGGCGGAACTTTGAAATTCCGGATCTTCAAAAAAAACCAGCCCTCTTCCTTATAAATGCCCGTTGAGACATCATTAACCGATAGATTCTGCATTCTTAACACAATCTCTTAAGCTTTCGATAACCCTTGATTTTTTTGTACGAAAATTTGAGTGTGTCATCTTCATCAACTTTGCAGTATCGGCGTCATTTTCATTGATATACTTTAGAACATTCATAAAGAATTTTTTTCTGTTCTTTTTAAGTTGTTCAATACAATATTCTAATAAGTGCCTTTTTTCCGCGCTATACAACCTGTCAATAATCTCCTCGCCGGTAGTCCCTTGAATCCCTGCATAATGTGATTGCTCAAAAGGTACTTCAAACTTAACTCTTCTCATTGTCATCAGGTATTCATTTTTTGCTGACCTTACCAGATAGCCGAAAATGTCATCCACATTATTCAGGCTATTTCCCAAAATCTTCCTGTAAACTTTTTCAAAAGCTTCCTGGGCGCAGTCTTTTGCAATATTTGTTTCAGCGCCGTATACGGTAACGAGGTAAAGTGCCAGTCTTTCACAATAACTTTGTGATATCTGATTGATTGTGTGAACATCGGCTGATACAATCAGATCGAAAAATTCTTTACCCGTTATACTTTTTTGAGCCAACTGTAGTGGTACTTAGTCCTTAAATTTTTGAATTTTATTGAGATTCATTCACTATTTCTGACCCTGATACTAAAACGATATTAATGAATATATTTAAAATTTTTTTGTATTCTTAAAATACAAACATTAATAAATATTAATATTTAATTAACCATAAAAAAAAGAAAAAAAGTGTAACATTTTGCCTTTTCATGCATCCTATAGTGTATGCTATATCTAATGGCATAAGTGATCATCACTTTAACGGTTAGCTAAATACAATCAATAATTAATAAAAGGACAAATCATGAAAACATTACTCAAACTCAAATCATTACTCGCCATTCTTATCATCGCCACATTTGCCGGTTGCGCAGGCATCACCGAAGCCAACATGGCCGAAACTGAAACTACATTCGATAACCCTGATACACCTATTGTTCACTCGGAATTGCCAGGGTTTTTTAATACTGGTGGACAAGAAGAACCAATTGATGTTGCACCAAGATCAGCCAGAGATAAGTAGAAATTACTGCACGATTACCCTTTACATAAAAAAGTTATTAAATTCTTATTTATGTATTGATTATTAACTCAACTTTCGCAGTTGTTGGTTAAGGGTTTAAAAGTCATGGAGTTATTATAAACATTTTTTGAAAATTGCTCGATAACTCCACAAATGCTACAAGCTGTTTCAAAAGCTTGTGGGGATCTTGCCCGGGAAAGAATCATCATGATTTCCAGAACAATGATCCGCAGGCAACATTGCAGGCTGATCGACTCCAGCTGCTGGCAGGTAGCATAAAACAGCCCCGGAATGGTCCTGCCATCGGCTTGCTGACGCTGGTAGTAACACAACATCATATAGCGAAGACACACGATACTGGCAAAAGCAACACATGCCGTATAGCTGCGTGCCTGTAACTGCCCAACCAGGCCCAGCTGCTGTTTGATCTGCTTAAAGAACACCTCAATCGCCCACCGTTTGGCATAAATCCGGCAGATGCGCTCCGGGGTAATGTCCAGGTCCGTGCTGACCAGGGCCAGCCACTTATCGGGGTTGTGTTTGTCACGCACAAAGACAACTCGCACCTTCACCCCGCCAATCATCTCCGCGCAGATTGAGCCGATGATCGGCCCTTCGGACCTGGAGCGCTTGCGAGTGGCCACCTTCTGGTAGAGACGTTGCAGCGTGTAGATTCCCTTGCCATAACGATACAGGTAGTTGGGATGATTTTTGACCATACAGACCACCGGCAGGTGCTCACTGATCTGGCTAATGAGCTTTGCATGTCCATACCAGCTGTCAAAGACCACATAGTCGGCCGGCAAGTCCGCATCCTGGCTGCGCTCGATCATCTCCAGGGCCACCTCGGTCGCCTTGCGAGTAGCCTGTTTACACCGCTGCCCGCCGTGGGTGCGCCCATCCAGGTCCGGGTCGGGCCCGATGCGCTTGTCAGCTGTGGCGTTGCTCAGCAGCTCCACTTCGACCGGTACAAAACTGTGTCCATCACTCCATCCGGCCCCCAACAGGCGAAACCCGCGATAGTAGGTGCCGCTGCTGTGATCATATTGACGGCCCAAATATTCGACGGCTTTACTGCGCGAACGCTTGTAGGGGCTGTCATCGATAATCAACACCCGATCATTGCTCGTGCCGGTCAGTCGATCCAGCTGTTCAATGAGCGCCCCGCTGGCACTGGTCAACAGGCGCCTCCAATTGTAACTGGCATTGGACAAAAACCGGTAAAAGGTATCCCGGCAGGGCCGATACGCTTGCGATCCGGTAAACTCCCAGATACTCACATTGCAAAACGGCAGGGCCAGCAACACGTTGAGCAGCCAGCTCACGCTGGCGCCTTTTGTTTTGCGTATGTTGGCAGCCTTTATCATTGTTGAATTACAAAATTGGTTCATCCAACCGGTAATCCACCGGCTGTTTTTTATCGAAAAAATGGTTAACTTTTGATTCATGGAATAAGCCCTTCTTTTGATTGATTTTTAAGAGTTTACGAGTCCCTTAAAAATACAAAATTTAGGGGGCTTATTCTACTTTATACCCATGATTTACAAATACTTATACCGAATACTTTCTTCCCAAAATATTAACTGCGAAAGTTGAGTTATTAAATGATGGCTGGTAGTCGAAAATTTTTCATACAGTTATTCTATCTCTTACTATTTTTGCCGGTTGTGAACTGCAAATCGGCTAGTAGTAATACTATAATTACTGACGATCTTATTTATGAAAACTGGTTGTTAGCAGTGGATAATGCATATTCAGTCCACAATGGTAATTTACCGGGTTTTGAAAAGCTTAGTGATTTTTTTTTAGAACTGTACCGAAAAACCAATGAACAAACTTACCTGAGATTTTCACTCTATGAAGCAGGAAGGCAAAAAAGAGAAGAAATTATTGATCAACTCACTAATGTTGAAACTGAGTCGTTAGAGAGCTTAATTTTGCTACTGAGAAATGGTATAACTGATACAACAGATTACAAGATCAGAGCATATTCATTTGATGATATTTATCTTTTCCTAGATTTTGATATACCAACCAACTTTCGTAATCATGCAAGGGAATTACTGGACTACTGGTTTCGAAGTTTGCCTGAGTATTATCAGTACAGCTACATAAAAGGCAGCTTTGTAACTCATTCACTTATTCTTGGTTATTATAGATTGGGCGAACATCAAAAGGTATATGAAGTGAGCAGATATCTGCAAAATTCCAATCCCTTCCCGGATTCTGCATTTTCATTAGAACTATTTCTTTATTTGTCACACTCATTACGAATCAGTGGTTATTATCTTGATGCATTAAGGTTGTATCAAGAAATTTTATTACCTATTGCATTGAATTTAAATGATATGCAACGTTACTACGAAATCAGAATGGATTATGCATTCACACAGTTACGAATAGGAAATGTTAATATTGCCCTGACTGAATATCAAGAAATCTATTCAAATCTTGAAATGTTGAAAGACACAAGATATCGAACAGCGCTTTTCAACAATCTAGCAATTTGTTACTTAAATGCAGGAAGATTCGATCAATATATAGCATTTCAGCTTGATGCATATCACATAGCCCAAAATAACAATGATATTGGGCAACAAATCATGATACTTAGGAACCTCTTCATTTTTTATCAACGACAAAACGAAACAGAGTTAGCTTTGAGCTACCTTGAACAAGCACTACTTTTAGCTAAAGATGAAGATTTATCCACAGATGTTTCATCAATACTTATAGCTCTCGGTATACATATACGAAGTTTTTATGATGATTATTTACATGCAATTGATTTATTTTATGAAGCACTTAAATATTCTCAAAGCAATTCTATATATCAACAAATTTTTAATAGTAAATTTGAAATTGCTCAAACCTTTTTAATTTTTGGTGATTATGAAAACTCTGAAAAATACATATCTAAATTATTAGAGATAAGTAAATCGAGAAATGACGACAGGGGCTATATTTTAACAAATATCTTGCTTGCCAATTCTTACATCAAAAGTGGTAGAACAGTAAATGCAGGTTCGATTTTAAATCAATTCTCCGAAATCGAGTTCCAGCAACTCCCATTTGAGTTCGAGGTGCTTGCACACAATATCAACACACAATTTCAAATCTTTAACGAAAATTATCGGATAGCAATTGACCAAAGCACTAAAATGATTTCAAAAATCATAAACTGGTTAGCTGAGAGCAGTAATCAAGAAACTGGCCACATGAGGATGGATGATGAGTTTAACGAAGCGTTCCGGCTGCACTTGAACTTATTGGAAAGCCTGAACAGGCCGCAGGATGCATTAATTACCATTGGCGATCTCAGAAACATTACCCGGTCAGGATTCTATAACAACCCGCTATTGAAATCACAGCTTTTATCGGAAGAGGAACTGATCAGGGATTATCAACTGAGTAACCGGATCAGACAGCTGCGCAGCCAGTACGCAAATGCTAGCGGCGAGCAAAGGGTATACGTGGGAAATGAATTGCTGGCGGCAACATCTGAACGTAACACCCTGCTTAACCGTGCTTTCCCACAGCACCGGGAAACCCCATATGAAAGCGCATTGCGCACGCTGAGGCGCCAGCTTGGCAATGACCAGATGGTCTTTTACTTTTCGGTTTTCGATGGCCAGATTTTCAGCTTCACCATTACACGCAGAAATGTGGAAATGAAAACTTTTCCGAAGGATGAGCTATATCTGAATATGATTAACAACGCAGTATCTTCGCTCGGTAGTGGACAAACCAACCTGAATGCTCTCTATAATGTTTATACCACTTTTTTTAAAGGAGAAATCCCGAAGCGAATCCGGCATGTATATTTTATTCCAGACGGATCTTTTTACAGGCTGCCTCTCGAAATCTTACCTGTAACAGTTCCTCAAACCAATACCAGCTATGGAACCGTGACATACTTTGTGGAAAATTACAGTGTTAGCTACGCCAACTCACTCTCTGATATCATTCACAAGCCGAATAACAAAAATCAAAATTTCCAGTATGATATTGCAGGTTTTGGAATCAGAAATTTTACAGAAGCCGGACATCCGGAGCTAATGAATCTCCCTTCAGGCCCTGTTGAAATTGTTAAAAGTGCCGACGCATTATCTCATTTCCCCAGGAAGAGAGTATTTCTGGAAAGTGAAAGTACTCCAAAAAATTTCAGAGAAATGGCAGGAAGTTCCAGGATTCTTCACATTGCCACACACAGCAAAGTAAATAACGATAATCCACTTTTTTCAACCCTTTATATGTATAACGGGCAAAATGATATGTCCAGATCCGATGACCAAAACGGGATCATCCATGCTTATGAACTTTTTGACCTGAATCTGAATGCAGATCTGATTTTTCTAAGTTCTTGTGAATCCGGAAGCGGCGGCTATTTACAAGGAAGTGGAATCCTGGGCTTTTCAAGAGCATTCTCATACGCCGGTGCACAGAGCCTTGCCTTAAACCTATGGCCGATCCGTGACCAAACCGCTGCCGAAATTGCCGTTAAATTTTATGAGGGACTGAACTTTGGCAATAATAAAGCCGAAGCCCTCCGAAACGCACAGATTTCATATCTGAACCATAGTAACAGTGACCCTTACCTTTGGGGCGCGTTTGTACTTTATGGCGATATCTCGCCTCTTATTTCAACAAAAGGACAATTTAATATTGCTTTTCTCATCCTTTTTTTAGTTATAGTAGCTTGTTCAATGCTTTACAGGGTGTACAGATAATTCATTATCGTTTGTGGCAATAACAATATTCTGAAAGTCGGGCGTATCTATGTTCGTTAATTTTCATAGAAAATGAGTCTTGCCTTATCCATAATTGAGCGGTAAACAAAATCCTGTAAAACATATACAGTAAACGATTCATGAAATACGACAGGTATCGAACAAACGCATTATCATGCTATTCAAATACTCATGACCAGACCCTGCTTCGCTTTTGCAACAATCATCATATTTTTTTCAGTTTTATCCAGCGTTTATGCGCAGGATAAATTGAATCCGGACTACCAAAATGAAGTTCTGATGAACTGGATATCTGTGGTTGAAGATGGTTACTCCATACGTGACACAACAAAAAATAGCTCGTCTATCTATGACCGAATAAGTGAAAGTTTCTTTGACCTGTATAAAAACAGCGGCGACATCGTCTATTTAAAGTATTCGCTCCATGAAGCAGATCATGATAAAAGGAATGAAATTATACGAAGGCTTACGATAAATGAATTAGATATGGTCTCCTATATCGCTGGAATATATGATCATGATGAATTTCCTGAGCATTTTTATGAACTGGCATCTTTTTCGGCAGCAAATATCTATCATTTCTATAGAATACCTGTTCCTGAAGCAAATATTGAGGATGTGATTCGCCTGCTGGATCATTGGGAAAATGAATTACCTGAACTTTATGAAAAGAACACCCTGCTCGCCAGTTTTTTAATCCATTCTCTAGTGCATGGGTATTTCGAGATTGGTAACTACAAAAAAGCATTTGAGGTTGGCAAGCTCATATTAGTACAACATCCTTTTCCACCTTCACGATATACCATCAATTTATTTAATTATTTAGCCTTCAGTGCTCGATCAGCAGGTCATTTCAAAGTATCACTATACATATATCAAAATGAGACAATTCCACTCACAACTACTATAAATGATGAACCTCTGTATTTAAAAGCTAAAATGGATTACGCTCTAACACAGTATCTAATCGGAAATATCCAGGTAGCCAAAAATGAATACGAATCTATTTTCTTGGATATTGATCATCTAAATGATGAGAGATACAGATCAGCCTTATTTAACAATCTTGCTTTATGTTACTTAAATACAGGCCAGTTTGATAAATATATCGAATTTCAGCTCAATGCCTTTGATGTTGCTAAGGCAGAAAACAACTTCGATGATCAAATTAGTATACTTAGAAACCTTTACATCTATTACCGCAGACTATATGAAACGGATATTGCACATAATTATTTAACACAAGCCCTCAAAATTGCTAAAGAGCATCAGCTTACATCGAATAGTGCAACTATTCTTATAACAGCAGGTATTCATAGCCGTGATGATGAAGATAATTTTATAAAAGCTTTAGATTACTTTTATGAAGCTCATACTTATGCAATTAATTACAAACAAATTTTTAACAATTACTATGAAATTGCAAAGACCTACCTGCTATTAAAGAATTTTGATCATTCAGAGAAATATGCTCAAAAAATTATTGATTTAAGTCGAGCAAGAAATGACAATCGGGGCTTTAAAATATCAAATATCCTGCTCGCAAATATTTATTTACAATCAGGAAGTACAGATTTGGCAAGTCAAACATTGTCTAAATTTACAGAAATTGAAAATTTTGAAGGATTATTCGATACGAGAGTATTAGCCCATAACATCTCCTTACAAATTGATATGGAGAATGGCAATTACAGTGAAGCATTTCATCAAAGTTCCGCAAAGATTGCGCAAATCCTCGACTGGCTCCGTGATAGCAGTAACCAGGATACCGGCCATATGCGGATGGACCCGGAGTTTTCCGAGGCATTCCGGATTCATTTGAATCTCTTAGAAAAGCTTAATCGTCCTCATGAAGCATTAATTGCGATTGGAGAACTGAGAAGCCTGACCCGGTCTGGATTCTATAATAATCCGTTGCTGAAATCACAGCTACTGTCGGAAGAAGATTTAATCCGGGATTATGAACTTAGCAACAGGATCACGCAACTTCGCAGCCAGTACAGTGATGCAACCGGTGAACAAAAAATTCTTCTGGGAAATGAGTTGCTTGCGGCAACATCTGAACGAAACGTTATGCACAATCAGGCTTTTCCTCAAGACCGTGAAACACCTTATGAACATGCGATGCATAGCCTGCGTGATCAGCTCCGTAGTGACCAGATGGTATTTTATTTCTCGGTTTTTGACGGCCAGTTTTTTCGCTTTTCCATTACAAGGCGAAATATAGAGATGAAAATTTTCCCGAAAGATGATATCTATCTCGACATTATGAACAACGCCGTTTCTTCCATAGGGCATAGTCAAACCAGCCTGAATTCATTGTACAAAGTTTACACCACTTTTTTTGAAGGAGAAATACCGGATCGAATCCGACATATTTATGTAATCCCGGATGGCCCATTATATAGTCTTCCGGTAGAAATTTTGCCCATCACTAAGCCGGCGTCTGACTTTGATTACAGATCAGCGAACTACTTAGTGGAAAAGTATAGTGTAAGTTATTCCAACTCCCTGTCTGATATTACTGGTTCAAGAAACTCATCTCATAGAGACTTTCATTACGATATGGCCGGCTTTGGAATCAGAAATTTCTCAGATGCAGGCCATCCGCATTTGACAGATTTGCCATTCGGAACGTTTGAAGTTACAAAAAGCACCGAAGCACTCAATCAATTTTCCAGAAAGAAATTATTTCTGGACAGTGAAAGCACAACAGAAAATTTCAGGGCAATGGCAGGCAATTCAAGAATTATTCACATAGCCACGCACAGTACTATAGACCGGGCTAATCCATTGTATTCTTCACTGTATATGTACAATGGAGCGCATGAAAATACTCCTAATTACAATTCAGCAAGCGGTCAAAACGGGATTATCCGGGCATTTGAGCTATTTGATATGAATCTTAATGCCGATCTGATTTTTTTAAGTTCGTGTGGTTCCGGCACCGGCAGTTATTTGCCCGGAACAGGTATTCTGGGTTTTTCCAGGGCATTATCATATGCCGGAGCAAAAAGCCTTGCTCTCAATCTATGGCCAATCAGAGATCAAACTGCTGCAAAGTTAGCTATCCGCTTCTATGAGGAACTAAATAATGGTAAAAATAAGGCCGAAGCTCTTCGTGCAGCGCAAATATTCTATTTAAGAAATTATAACAGTGACCCCTATCTGTGGGGTTCATTTGTGTTGTATGGAAATATTGACCCGGTTCTAACCCCAGGCCGTCAATATCAAAAAATGCTTGCCCTTCTTTTATTTATAATCCTGGGCTTTTTTTCGTCGATAAGGTATTTCAGAAAAGCAAGATAGTTTTTCAGTCACACTGAAATGTTGAATAGTGTACCAATTAAAGCCCGATTATTGCCATATTTGCAACGCGGCTAAAGGCTCCGTCTAATTCAATTACTTTCTCAACATTTTCTTTGGCTTCATCTATCAAACCCGCCTGTAGTTGTGCATTTGCCAGGTACCAGTAGGCCTTTTCCATAGTCTGAAATTCGGGATTCATCTGCAGTACTCTCTTGTATGTTTCGATTGCCTCTAAAAATTCACTGGCATTATAACGAATAGCACCTTTCAGCATCAGAATGTAAATCATTTCTTTAGATTCGACCTGCCCGTTCTCAATAGTTTTGAGAAGCTCCAGGGCTAATTCTGGCTCTCCTGCTATTGAATGTGATATGGCAGAGTTTAGTGCCATATCAAGATTGGTTATTTCATCAGCGGATCTTTCTATTTCATACTCAATCATAGCTATTGGGCTGAAAACTGAATCCGTTTGAGTGTCACTGACAATAGTAAACAGAATTCCAATGCTGAGTAATAATACCGCTGCTGCGGCAACATAATATCTGATATAGCCTGCATATCTCATTGGCTGATGCTGATGATGTATACTGGCATCTCTGATTTCGGCAGTTTGATCATCCGGAAGTTCAAAAGCACCTTCCTGTCCCATTTTTTTTAGTGCTGCAAGTGTTTGCAAATATTCAAGATCAGCTGGATTAGCAATTA
>PWLN01000214.1 GCA_003559375.1 Balneolaceae bacterium
AAAGACTTCGGAAGTCTTTTTGGTCTTATGCGTAATTTGGGTTAATGTATACGCAAAGCGCTGATCGCCAATACTTACTACAACAACATCAGGCTTCGGGTTTTGGCCCTCTGTAATTGAAAGGAACATCGAATTTATCCCGGGTTATGATAGGCCCGTGCTCATTCTCGTACTTTCTGATATTTTCGTTCAGGGCACTGGCGAGCCGCTTGGCATGATCGGGTGTAAGTACAAGTCTCTTTACTACCTTTGCTTTTTTTACTGCCGGCATCATGGCAATAAAATCAAATACAAACTCAGAGGGTGAATGTGTGATCATCACAAGATTTGAGTAAGTACCGGAAGCCTCGTCTTCTTTTAACTCAATTTCAATAGGTTTCCCTTTTTTGGGTCGATTTTGCTCATTCATGATTTTTTCTTTTTAAATTTTCCTCAAATGAAAGGTTGCATAAAGATTTAATTGTCAAGAAAGTTGTTCTGTCTCATCCAATCATCGTTATATATTTTTGAAATATAACGGGTTCCGCTATCAGGCAAAATAATCACCATCAGTGCATCCTTATCGGGTTTTTTAATTTTTGCATATTCAAGTGCTCCATAAACTGCAGCGCCGCATGAACCACCTACAAAAAGGCCTTCCTCTTTGGCGAGACGGCGGGTCATTTGTAATGCGTTTTTATCATTAACCTGAATAACTTCATCAATAACACTGAAATCTACATTATCCGGGATGATATCTTCACCTATACCTTCTGTTAAATAGGGTTTAATTTCATTCTTATCAAATTCTCCGGTATCAAAATATTTTTTAAATACAGAACCAACACTGTCTACTCCAATCACCTGAACTGCGGGATTTTTCTCTTTTAGATAGCGTGCCGTACCTGAAATTGTGCCGCCTGTACCCATACCACATACATAATGTGTAATTCTGCCTTCCGTTTGTTCCCAAATTTCAGGACCGGTAGTCTCATAATGAGCCTGGGTATTACTTAAATTATCGTACTGGTTTGGGTAAAAGGAATTCGGTATTTCAAGGCTCAGGCGTTTTGCTACAGAGTAATAACTACGCGGATCATCAGGATCAACATTGGTCGGGCATACTTCAACCCTTGCTCCTAATGCCCGTAGTAAATCAACTTTTTCTTTGCTCTGTTTGTCTGTTGTTGTAAAAATGCACTGATACCCCCGAACTGCTGCTACAAGTGCAAGTCCCATACCGGTATTTCCGGACGTTCCTTCAATAATTGTGCCCCCTGGTTTGATGAGTCCCTTTTCTTCAGCATCATCAATCATTTTTATTGCAATTCGGTCTTTAACACTCTGGCCGGGGTTTAAGTACTCCACTTTCACGGTTATTTCTGCCTCAAGTTCTCCGGGAATACGATTTAACCGTACAATTGGTGTATTGCCAATTGTTTCCAATATTGAATTATGAATCATAAACAGGTTTATATAATAGATTTTTCTGAAATCGGACTGAATATAAGAATTTTAAAATTGTTAGTTCTCGGGTTCCTTTTTATACTTGAGTACTAAAGTTACTATCCTGCAAATATTTCCTTAACAATCGTACCATAATTTTTAAACAGAGTTACACAAAAAAGCTAATGTTTTTAGAACAAAGTAAACCTAAAGATTTTGATTGCGGCTATAATCTGGACCTAATGATTGCTGCTATTCCCCGAATCGAAGATTTTGATGAACGGCTCAAATATGCAAAGCGTGTAGTTGGCCTTATTAAACAAAGCCATCCTAACTGGGTAGACAAAAATGGCCAAAGCAAGCTCGCCTGGGATTATTATTTCGAACTTGCAGATTATAATCCAGAAGAGTATGGAATAAAAAATCCATACAATTCCGGACAGGTAGATGATGCCGAATAACCATATACTCCTCTTCAATTACTATTAATACCATCTTTATTTTCATAATTGTGAGATGGCTTATTTGCAAAAATACCAATGGAATGATTAACTTTCATTTATTATTGAAAATAATGAAAGAAAATTAAACCCTGAATGCTTGATGAACTGCCACCCAGATGAACCGGATTTTCCAACCCTATTTATAGAGTCGCTTGAATCGCCTGCATTTACGGATTTTTTGAAATCGGTTCACCTTTCTGACAAGCCGCTTCTTTCAATTACCCTTCCAATTGCAGGGATTGATCCTCTTGTAGCGCTTGAGCTTAACTGTGAATACGAAGAAAAGTTCTACTGGAATCATCCGCGTAAGGCAATATCCATTTCAGCTGCTGGTAAGGTGAGAGAATTAAAGGCAACCGGCAAGTACCGTTTCCAGGACATTTCAATCCAAACTGAGCAGGTTAAAAATGAAATTCAAGCCTATACCTCCTATCAGCATTTGATGGCTGGCCCTCTTTTTTTGGGTGGATACTCGTTTAATGATCACAATGTTGGAAAGATTTGGAAAAAATTTGGAGGTGCAAGATTTATTTTACCTGAATGGATGCTTGTTGAAATTGAAAATTTACATCTGCTCACACTTATTATTGAAAAGAATCACAGGGAAGCTGATGAAATCTACCAGGAAGTTATTTCACGAATCACCGACTTTCTGAATCTTGCAGGCAAACTCCAGTACACCGAAAAACTGGAAAAGAAACAGGTAAATATTGTTTGTACACATCAGAAACCTGAAGACCGTCTCAGCTGGATCAATAAAGTTGAAGATGCTGTTAGGCTTATACAAGATGGAGTGTTTGAAAAAATCGTCCTTGCACGGTCTATGTCACTGGAATCAAGGTGCCCTCTTATAAATACAGTCTTAGCGCATTATTTAAGAGAAGCTTATCCGGACTGTTACAATTTTCTGATCCAAAAAGATTCTGAAACTTCTTTCATTGGCGCTACGCCTGAACGCCTCGCATCATTCCGGGATGGTAAATTTACCACTGAAGGCTTAGCAGGAAGCATCCCGAGAGGAAGAAGTGCAATGGAAGATGCGTCACTTGCACTTACCCTTTTGAAAAGCCAAAAAGACCAGGAAGAACACCAATATGTTGTAAAAGCAATAGGAGACAGCCTGCAGAAATACAGTAAGAGTATCGATCATCCTTTTCAGCCTTTCGTAAAAAAACTGCAGAATGTACAACATCTCTTTACACCTATTAAGGCATCTATCAGAGAGGGGGTACAGATCCATGAATTAATAAGTGAATTACACCCTACTCCTGCTGTAGGAGGTTTTCCGAAAGAAAAGGCTGTACCCTATATTCATGAAATTGAGCAAATTGACAGAGGGTGGTATGCAGCACCGGTTGGCTGGTTTAACCTAAGCGGATATGGCGAATTTGCAGTCGCTATTCGAAGTGCACTTTTGCACAAAAACAGGGCTGAACTCTTCGCGGGTTGCGGAATTGTTGCAGATTCTGATCCGGATAAAGAATGGAAAGAAACCCTGCTAAAATTCACTCCCATCCTTGATGCCCTGAATCAGCTTCATGAAGAATATGCATAATCCGCTCAAATGGTCAGCAGAATTGCTATCATCACTCTATGAACAGGGGGCAGAATTTATCATCATTTCTCCCGGTTCGCGCTCAACACCGCTTACCCTTGCAGCTGCATTTCACCCTCATTTTAAAAAGAAAATTGTGCTGGATGAAAGGTCAGCAGCTTTCATGGCTTTGGGGATTGGTAAAGCAACCGGAAAACCCGCAATCCTGATTTGCACGTCCGGCACCGCATTAGCCAACTATTTTCCGGCAATTGTTGAAGCTAAAGAGTCAGCAACTCCACTTATCATACTTTCTGCCGACCGGCCTCCGATGCAGCGTGAAACCGGAAGTTCACAAACCATCAGCCAGTTGAAAATCTTTGGAGATTATGCAGTGTTTTTTCACGAAGCAGGTGAACCGAATCTGCAACTCAGAGATCTCGCCAGAATAAAATATGCGGCAAAACAAGCTTTTGATTTTTCCATATCAAAAGGCGGGGCATCACAAATAAACCTGCCCTTTCGCAAACCTCTTGAGCCCGATTCTCAGCAAGTCTCTGAAATCAAAGAAATTTATCAAAACAGCATATCAGCTTTGTCAGACAACGATTTTAATACAGTCCATCCCGGAAAAAATGTTTTACAACTTATAGAAAATTCACTGCGTCCACTATTGATTTGCGGGCCTGCAAATAGATCACATCAGCTTCAGGGGCATGTAGAAAAGCTGGCTGAAAAACTAAAGGCTCCTGTGCTTTCCGAACCCGGCAGCGGAACTGAATCTTTGAAAAACATGATTCACCGCTATGATCAGTTTCTCAGAAAGAAATCCACTTTAAAAGAGTTGTCACCCGATTTAATCATCCGGTTTGGAGGCCAGCCCTATACTCAATCTTTGCTTATGGCATCGGAGGCATGGAAAAACATACCGGTAATTCATATTACTCCGCGCCAAGACACACAGGATCACGCACTTTCGGTAACACATACCATAAATCTTCAAAAAAGTGATCAAATCGACCTAATTCAAATCACAAAAAAAACCGATGCAAGATGGCTCAATCTGTGGTTCGATTATGACAAACAAGCAACATCTTTTTTACTCAAGAGTCTTGATGAACCCAAAACACTTACTGACGGACATGTTTTCAGCCATTTTGCGAATTTGCTGGGCAAAGACTGGAATGTGATGCTATCCAACTCATTCCCGGTGCGCGATATGGCTCTTTTCGGCGAATCCATGGGGAGACAGTTTGTGAATCGCGGAGCAGCAGGTATAGACGGCATTACTTCCACAGCATTGGGAATTCATTGGTGTACTGATAAGCCAACATGCTGTATTACAGGAGATCTTGCATTTATACATGATTCGAATGCACTGCTGTCCATAAAGCAATCGAATCAACCTTTCCTGATTGTAGTTATTAATAACGGTGGCGGCACAATTTTCCGAATGCTGCCTGTGTATCAATCCGAATCTTCTGTGCTGGGAGATGAGCATTTCACCAGGTATTTTGAAACACCGCAACATATGAGCATTAAATATCTGGCAATGGCCGCAGAAATTGATTATTTCAATATTTCCTTGTTAGATGAACTTCATTCTTTTAAACGTGAACATCTGAACAAATCTGCTATTGTTGAATGCATCACCAATGCCAGGGATTCAATGGAACTCCGGCAAAAACTTTGGAATTTCTGAGTACACCTCGATTTTTACCCCCGGTTCTTTCCCGAAATCATGCGTATATACACTGAAACAGTCAATTACTACTGTAACCTGCATCACTCGAAACGCAGCCTTCCTATGCTGCTGATGCTGCATGGATTTATGGGATCCGGTCAAATTTTTGAACCCCTTATTCCAAAATTAACCACTTTTTGCAACCCGCTCACAATTGATTTGGCAGGCCATGGAAAAACACTAACTCCATGTGATCCGGCCCTTTTTTCAGCTGAACGGCAATCCGAACAAATACTATCGCTGCTGAACAGGCTCCATCTCAAGCCATTGTATATCTATGGATACAGCATGGGCGGCCGGCTTGCATTCCAATTAATGGCTC